>NZ_JBQDLQ010000019.1:0-49130 GCF_052095695.1 Halomonas sp. | reverse complement strand
ACAGATTTCGCCTTACCGGCGTAGAGTTCTTGGCGCTTTTCCATGGGGGCTCCGAAAGGGGTCAAGGGTAGTCAAATTAACGTAAATAGCCGGAAACACGCTCAAGCAGCTCGCGCTGATCATCGGCACTGAATGCACGTTCGCTGGCGTTGACAGCTCGCAGAACGGTCTGGTCGCCATTAGATTGCAGCGCCAGGCGAATTTCTTGAGGTGTCTTGCGAACATCGCGGCTGAAGACAATTTGTAACGGGTTACGATCACTCTCGGTTTTGGTCATATATTCGACCAGGAATGCGTGCCCATCGGGGTCAGCGGCGAGCAAATCACGCTGGCCTTCCTGGGCAAAATCCAACTCGAGATAATGATTTAACTCAGCCCAAACGCGGTCTATCGACTGTGGAATAACGACTTCCCACTCGTCGCCCTGCTGGCGGATTTGTAACGTTTGCTCATCGGTAAGACGCTGAGCCGTCCACGAAGAAGACACGCTTGCAGATGCGCTGCGCGAACTTAAATGGCTTTCCAATGCATCCAAGCAGCTCGTCATGGTTTGCCCGCCACGCTCACAGCGCACCTCACTGCTACCGGCGCGCAGTGCGCTTTGTAACCGTATGTCCGCTTGGGAGGTAACAATAATACCCTGCGAGGCACTGCTGTCCTGCACGGCCAGTTGGCGGCTACGCACAAACTCTTCGAGCTGCGGCCACACGGTACCTGTATCAGCCGCGACCACTAGCCAGACCTGATCACCCACTTCGCGGCGCTCAACATACTCAGGCTCTAGCCCACTGCCAATCGCCAAGGACTGCGGGGGACGAATATCGGCGGCTTCATCAAGCCGTGTACCTTGGGAAGCGGCTTGAGGCACCGGCAGTGCATCGCGGTAGCGCTGGGTATTACGGGTCTCTGGCAATACCAACGGCGGTGCCGAAGTGGCATCGGTATAGTCCAGGTTGCGGTCATCGTAAAAACCATCCCGCGCGCAGCCTGTTAGTGTAACGGCCGTTGCAAGAGCCAGCGGTATCCATTTAAGCGCACGTTTTTCAAGCACAGAGCTCATCAAGCCACCTTAAGTCAACAAATCAGGTATCCAGCGCAGCATGAGCGCGCTGGATAAAAAGGTATCGCGTCAGATTACTCCTCCACCACACCCGCGAGCTGAAGCGCTTCACTAACCGTGGCGTGATATTTTTCTGACAACCAAGTCATCGGCAACCGAATGCCCGCATCGGCATAGCCCATGCGATTCAATGCCCATTTCACCGGAATAGGATTGGACTCTATCCCTAAATTGGTATGCAGCGGCATCAGCAGCGTATTAATTTGATGCGCTTTATCGGCATCACCAGCGACAGCTGCCGCGCAAAGATCATGCATGGCTTGGGGCGCAACGTTGGCCGTCACAGAAATATCGCCATGCCCACCCATCAGCATAAAGTCACAGGCGGTCGCATCGTCACCGGAGTAGAGCATAAAGCCAGTACCCTTGAGACGAGTGATTAGATCTTCCGCACGCTCGAGGTTCCCCGTGGCGTCCTTTAAACCAATAATATTATCCACTTCGGCCAAGCGTAAGACCGTTTCATTGTAAAGATCGGAGCAGGTGCGGCTCGGCACGTTATATAGGATCACCGGCAGTTTGCTGCCCTCGGCGACCGCTTTAAAATGCTGATAAAGGCCTTCTTGGGTAGGCTTATTGTAGTAAGGACAGACAGATAAGCAGTAGTCGGCCCCGACTTCACCGGCGTAGCGCGCCAGCTCAACGGCCTCAGACGTTGCGTTGGCCCCAGTTCCTGCAATCACAGGAATACGGCCATTCACTTCTTCCACGACGGTGCGAATCACGTCAAAGTGCTCCGCAAACGACATGGTCGTCGGTTCGCCTGTCGTGCCAGCAGCAACAATGGCATCAGTGCCATTCTCGAGATGGAAATTCACCAGACGACGAAGCGCCTCCCAGTCGATGTCGCCATTGACTTTCATTGGCGTCGCCAGGGCGACGATGCTGCCTGTGATCATCCGTTTATTCCTCACCAGCCAAGAATTGTGTTATCACCTGTCGACATATGTACCGAACTATATTTTTTTCGACAACAAATGTTTTTTCGACAACAAGCGCTATGCAGAGCCTCTGTATCAGGCAACCGCATCGCACAGAGATGCAAATGGTACTCAGGCGACTCAAGCCTGTACAGCGCAAAACTGCGTGATTTTTCCGCTCACCTAGTTTGAGCTTTGACAACGCCCCTTGGCTTACGTGTAATCACACTCAATAATCGATCTTAACACCCATACTGAAAAAGGACGCATTATGCCTATTGAAGTCGGCCAACCCGTTGCAGATTTCGCCGCCACCGCTACCGGTGACACTGCCGTGACGCTGTCGGCACTGCGCGGCAAAAACGTCATCGTTTACTTCTACCCGAAAGCCAGTACGCCCGGCTGCACCACAGAGGGCGGAGACTTCCGTGACCGAAAACCGGCGTTCGATGCTGCCAACACGGTTATTCTCGGGGTTTCTCGCGATAGTCTGCGTGCTCAGGAAAACTTCAAAGCTAAGCAGGATTTTAATTTTGACCTTATCTCTGACCAAGATGAAATCGTTTGTACGCTTTTTGACGTTATCAAGCTAAAGAAAATGTACGGCAAAGAGCATCTAGGTATTGAACGCAGCACCTTCTTAATCGACAAAGACGGCAAGCTCGCCAACGAGTGGCGCGGTGTTAAAGTAACGGGTCACGTCGACGAGGTGCTGGCCGCGGCCGAAGCGCTCAACGCGGCCCACTAATTCGTAAAATCTGCTTGCCCCCGCGCGTTGATTACTTGAACCACCGCGCGGGCGTAACAGGCAGTGCTACTTATCCTATTGGGCCGGGGCTTCAGGCCTATCGTCCTGCGGCCTACGATCTTGCAAAACAATAGACTGATCACGCCCTTGTATGCTGCGCGGCCAGGCGTAGACCAGCGCTTTAAGCAGTGTCGCCAGGGGGATCGCAAAGAAAACGCCCCAGAAGCCCCAAATGCCGCCAAAAAACAGCACCGCTACGATGATCGAAACGGGGTGAATATTATTCGTTTCAGAGAATAGAATCGGTGCTAGCACATTGCCATCCAGCGCTTGAATAACGCCATAAGCCAACATCACATACATGAACTCCTCACTAAAGCCGAAGTTAAACCCCGCGACCGCCGCAACGGGTAACGTAGCCACAGCCGCGCCTATATAAGGCACCAGCACTGAAAACCCGACCAGCACAGCGAGCAGCGCCGTATACGGCACTCCAAGGAGTGTGAAGACAAAGAACGTCACCGTACCGACAATAATAATTTCGATAAACTTGCCGCGAATGTAGTTGGCAATTTGATTATCCATCTCACGCCATATACGCGACAGCAGCGTGCGCTTCTGCGGCAGTAGCGAAAGCATAAAGCCTACCAATACTTTGCTGTCTTTCAGCATAAAGAAAACCAAAATCGGCACCAGCACTAGGTAAATAATCAGCGACATAATATTACCCAGCGAAGCCAACGATAGCGTTAAGGCACGCTGGCCCAGTTGGCTAATCTCACGACTTGCCACGCCTATCCAGTTCTGCATAAGATCCGGCGTGATAATATTCGGGTAGCGCGCCTGTAGCTCATCCAGCCAGCCCTGGCCACTCGCGAACATTCGCGGCGTCTCTTGCACCAGTCCCACCAGCTGATTCCAGATCAGCGGCATCAAAATAAACGCCAGCGTCAGCAATACGCTGATAAACGCTAAAAAAATCATTATTACCGCGAGCAGGTGCGGGACGCCTCGGCGAGTAAGCGCACTCACCACACCTTGCAGTAAAAATGCGACGACTAAAGCCGTAAAAAACGGCGCCAGCATGCGTCCAAACCAGATAATCGCAGCAAAGCCTGCGACTAAAACCACCAGTAGAATGAGCGCCTCCTCATCTGAGAAGTAGCGCTCAACCCAGCTTTTTAGAATCGTGCGCAGAGTCATCGGTGCGCGTCTCCCGCTTTACGTATCCAGTAAACATAAACATCGTCACGCTGCTCTCGCCCTTCCAGCGTGTGCGCGCTCTGCTCGGTGAATGATGCCATATCGCGCCACGAGCCGGCGTCGGTTGAACGCACCTCAAGCAGCTTACCTGCTGACAGGCCGGCCAAAGCCTGCTTGGCCTTTAGTAAAGGCAGCGGGCAGTGTAGACCACTAGCGTCTAGCACCATGTCGGGCTCAAAGCCCCCCGTTGATTCAGGCCGTTCTTGCTTAGACATAGCCCCTCCTTTAAAAGAACCTGCATATTCACAGCATTGTTGCATAGACTGTTGTGTAGACTGCTGCATAAACTGTTTATTTAGCGGCTGATCTCATAGGCTATCGATTTAACGGCACTCCCCCGCCTTTATCAATGTCATAGCTCTAATCACACCACTGCGCTTAACCACTACCGATGAGGATGCCATGCCGCCCCTTCGTACCGCTTACCCAGGTTGGATATGTGCGTTCGCTTGCGCCTGCGGCAGCTTACTGTTTAGCCCTCAAAGCGCAGCTATCAACGACTACGGCCTGCCAAGCCTAGGCGCAGCGTCTACATCGGTGAGCAATGAAGAGTATCGCCTGGGACGCGCCTGGCTGCGCCAGTTTCGTGCCCAAGCCCCCCAGTGGCAAGACCCTATTACCAATGATTATTTACAAAGCCTCATTGCCCGCCTAGCCCCGCATAGCCAAATTAACGGGCTGCGCACGATCACTGTCATGGTTGATAACGGCTCTCTTAATGCCTTTGCCGTACCCGGCGGCGTGGTGGGCATTAATTCGGGACTCTTCGCATTCGCGGAGGATGAGGGCGCCTTTGCCTCGGTGCTAGCCCATGAACTGGGCCACCTTTCGCAACGCCACTATGCTCGGGGCAGCGCTCGCGCGTCGCAGACTCAACTGCCTGCCATGGCCGCCATGCTGGCGGGCATGCTCATCGCCGCGAGTGGCGGCGGCGATGTTGGTATGGCCGCCGCCATGGGCTCTCAAGCGGCGCTCATTCAAGATCAGCTAAGCTACTCGCGCTTGTTTGAACAAGAAGCCGACAACATCGGCTTACAGGCGATGGCTAGCGCCGGCTACGACCCAGAAGCCATGGTGCGCATGTTTAGAGCCATGCAGCGCATGTCTCGCCTGCAGGGTGACACGCCGCCCGAATTTTTACTGACTCACCCCGTCTCAGACAGCCGATTAAGCGCCGCCCAAGCCCGTGCAGCTCAGCTGAATATTGCCGACGCTTACACAAGCAATACGCTCTACGACATGATACGCGCCCGTGCGCTGCTGAGCATCTATGCCAACACGCCTCAGCGTGCAGCCACACGCCTTGCCCAGGAAGGCGGCGAACAAGCTGCTCAGGACTACTTAGCCGCGCTGATCGCCGCACGTAACGGCCAGAACGACAACGCTCTAGCGCAGCTGGATAAGCTTGCTAGCGAGCACCCCGATTTTGCCATGCTGCCCGCCTCTGCCGCGACCGTCGCGCTAGAAGCTGGCCGCTACGATGATGCCATTCAGCGTAGTCAGCGATTGCTGCGCTTTATGCCCAGCTACCTCCCGGCTCAGCTGATATTGGCTGAAGCACAGCTGCAACGTGACCCTCAGGCGGCCTATCAATTACTTAACGACATTACGGCTCAGAACCCCGAAGACCCACAGGGTTTTAACCTGCTCGCCGAAGCTGCGGGCCGAAGCGGACACAACAGCTGGGGGCATTTAGCCCGCGCAGAGTATCTCCAGCTGACCGGCAGTGTAGACCGCGGCATTCGACAGCTTTCCATCGCCAAAGATGCCGCTGAGCGTGAGTACGATGAGCGAGCACTGGCGCGCATTGAGCAGCGCCGTGAAGACTTCATTGAATATCGCGAGGCACTTGAGGATTTTAATTAAAGCGTCTCGATGTGAACGAAAAGCGCCCGCGCTGCTACCAGCACGGGCGCTCAAGCTAAGACATTCAAGCTAAGACACTCAAACTAAGCATTGAAGTTCAGCATTCGCTCAAGAGGCTTTAACGCTTTTAGCCGCAGCGGCTCATCCACTTGAATCTCTCCGGCGCCTTCTCGCAACGCATCCGACAAATTCTCTAAAGCATTCATCGCCATCCAAGGGCAGTGCGCACAGCTGCGACAGGTCGCGCCATTACCGGCCGTCGGCGCCTCAAACAGCATTTTATGCGGCACCGCCTGCTGCATCTTGAAAAAAATGCCTCTGTCGGTTGCCACGATCAACCTCTCGTTAGGCAGCTCTCTGGCCGCCTTGATTAGCTGAGACGTGGAGCCTGCTACGTCGGCAAGCCTCACCACCGGCTCTGGGGACTCGGGATGCACCAGCACCGCTGCATCCGGATATATGCGTTTAAGATCCTCAATGCCTTTGGCCTTAAACTCTTCATGAACGATGCAAGCACCGTCCCACATCAGCATATCCGCGCCGGTCTTGTTTTGAATATAGCCGCCCAGGTGTTTATCGGGCGCCCACAGGATCTTCTCGCCCCGAGCCTGCAGATGCTCAATGACCTCTACCGCAATCGAAGAAGTCACCACCCAGTCTGCTCGCGCCTTAACCGCAGCCGACGTATTGGCATAGACCACTACAGTACGATCAGGATGTGTATCACAGAAAGCTCTGAACTCATCAGCCGGGCAACCAATATCCAGTGAACAGGTCGCCTCTAAGGTCGGCATTAAAACGCGCTTTTCAGGCGAAAGTATTTTGGCGGTTTCACCCATAAAGCGGACACCGGCGACAACAAGCGTTGTTGCGGGGTGGCGGGCACCAAAGCGGGCCATCTCTAATGAATCAGCGACACAGCCGCCGGTCTCTTCTGCAAGCTGCTGTATCGCATCATCGGTGTAATAGTGAGCGACCAAAACGGCATTATGGGTTTTCAGTAGTCGCTTAATATCCTCAACCCGAGTCTGATCTTCCTCGGGAATACGGGTCGGACAATAAGCAAGGGGCAAAGGCGCTTCACGCTCGGCCTGCAAAGTCATCATAGTCATTGTGTCTACCGCTGTGACGAATAGAGCTTTGGAAAAAATTAATCCGTTTTTAAAAAGCTATCTTAGGTCATTTTGGGAGAAAAATATTGCAAGCTGCAAACAACAGCCCTTCATCAAGGTTTTCTGCTGACATAGCAAAACGCCCCTGACAGGTAGCTGCCAGGGGCGTTGAATTTGGTGGGTCGTGTAGGATTCGAACCTACGACCAATTGATTAAAAGTCAACTGCTCTACCAACTGAGCTAACGACCCGCCTGAACGGATGCATATACTACGCAAGCAACCTTTCGATAGCAAGCGCTTTTTACCTTTGCGCTACATAAATGAAGCCCTTACACGCATTACATAGCACTTTGGTAGGCGGTCACTTTCTGCCTACACGTGCAGTATTTACGCTTTGGGCACGCATCGTATACGCTCTTTTTCTTGCTCAGCGGCTCTTAGGCTTACGCATTGTTTGTACTGGTTTGCGCTTATGCTTATCGCGATTCCAGCGATTCTTCTCGTCCGGCGTTAACACGGGTACTTTACGGGTTTCCAAACCGGCTAAGGTGGATAAGTCATCTACCTCACCCTGAGTAAGCTCAATCCATTCGCCGGCTTTGGCGCGCTTATCAATAAAAATGTTGCCATAGCGCACACGCTTCAGACGGCTAACCGTCAGCGCCTGGGACTCCCACAAACGACGCACTTCGCGGTTACGCCCCTCAAGAATGACGACGTGGAACCAAGTATTGATCCCCTCACCGCCAAACTCTTGTATATCGGTAAAGCGAGCGGGACCATCTTCCAACATGACACCATCGGCCATCGCCAAGATATGCTCGCGCTTCACCTCACCCATCACGCGGACCGCATATTCGCGCTCTACCTGGGTGGAGGGATGCATCAGCCGGTTGGCTAGTTCGCCATCCGTCGTAAAGAGCAGTAAACCGCTGGTGTTGATATCCAAGCGACCAACCGCTACCCAACGCTCGCCTTTTAAGCGCGGCAAGCGGTCAAATACGGTACGTCGACCCTCAGGGTCTTTGCGAGTGCACAGCTCACCTTCCGGCTTGTTATACATGATCACTCGACGCGGCACTTCCTCTTCCGAGCGCAGCGTTACCGGTCGATCGTCAAAACTGACACTATTTCGCGCTTCAACGCGATCACCCAGCTTAGCCACCTTGCCATTCACTTTAACGCGGCCATCGGAAATCGCCGTTTCCATTTCACGCCGCGAGCCAAGGCCTGCGCGGGCTAAAACTTTTTGCAGCTTTTCGCCAGCTGGGGGCGTCGTCGTATCATTCTGACTCATGGTCATCTGACCTCACATCGTTAGTCTGCGTGCGCGCGCTATCATCGTCGTTAACGCGTTGCGCACGTGCCGCTAGCCGGGCTTCAAGATCGGCAAAGCTCAGCGGCTGGGTTAACGCCGTCTCGGCGTGCGTATCGGCTATTTCAGCCTTGGTGATCTCAGCAGTGGCTATCTCATCCACTTTGGGTGGCGCATCCTGCACCGTTTTAAGCGTTTCGTCTAGCCCTGCAGGAGCGACGTCAGAAGACTTTTCAGGCAGCTCGCTATCATCCCAATTAGCCAGAGTGTGCATCGGTGGCAAGGCATCGAGTGTTTTCAAACCAAAATCATCTAAAAAGCTGCGTGTGGTGGCGTAAACAGCCGGTCGCCCTGGCACGTCTCTGTGGCCAACCACTCGAATCCAACCCCGCTCCATCAAGGTCCGCATGATAGAGCTGCTCACGCTGACCCCGCGGATCTCTTCAATATCGCCTCGGGTGACCGGCTGACGATAAGCAATCAACGCCAGCGTTTCCAGCAAGGCACGTGAATAACGCTGAGGGCGCTCATCCCAAAGTCGCGACACCCACTGCGACAGGCGTGGACGAATACGCAGCTGATAACCCGAAACCGTTTCTAACAACTCCAGTGCACCTTGCGAATGGCGCTGTTGAAGCCGTTCGAGCACTTGACGAAACTCGCGCGGAGATGGGCATTCGCCGCTAACAAAAAGTGTTTGTAAACGTTCTAGCGGTAACGGCTCGCCAGCGGCTAAAAGCGCCGCTTCTACTATCTCGTCTAGCCCGGTGGGCGCGTTATTCATGGTGGCTCCTCGTCAGATTCAAAGGCAGACTCTGAATAGACGCTGTCTTCTATCGCTATATCGCCCTCTTCAAAGGCACTCTCCTCGCCATCAGCCAGGGCGGCAAGCCGAGCACGCACATGAATCGGCGAAAGTGGCGCATTCTGAACAATTTCAATCATGGCTTCTTTGGCTAGCTCCAAAATCGCCATAAAGGTCACCACCACGCCGGGGCGCCCTTCTTCCAGGGCAAATAGCGCTTCAAAAGGGGTATAGCGCTGGCTGGCGGCATCTTGGCTTAGCTGCGCCATAATCTTCAGCATTCGCTCGCGAGTAGACAATACCTCACGGCTAATCTGATGAGCCTGAACTAGCTCGGCACGCTTAAGGATATCGGACAGAGCACTTAGCAACTCGTCCAACTCGACCTCAGGATGAATCACGCGGGCTTCAAGCGGCGGGAGTCCAGCCTGCACGCTGAACCAATCGCGGCCCATACGCGGCAACGTATCTAGCGTTTCTGCTGCCTCTTTGAGGCGCTCATACTCCTGCAGGCGACGGATGAGTTCCGCGCGCGGATCTTCTTCGTCGTCACCTTCAGCCTTGGGCGGGCGCGGCAGAAGCGTACGCGATTTAATCTCAGCCAGCATGGCGGCCATCAATAGATACTCACCGGCCAGCTCAATCTCCATGGCCTTCATCAGCTCAACGTACTCAATGTACTGGTGGGTGATGGTCGCCACATTGATGGTCAGAATATCGAGGTTCTGACGCCGAATGAGATAGAGCAGTAAATCTAGTGGGCCTTCAAAGGTCTCTAAAAAGACCCGTAACGCTTCAGGAGGAATATACAGATCTTCTGGCAGCTGGGTGATCTGCTCATCAAACAGGCGCCCAAGCGAGGGCTCCGCTGGCTCAATAGGCGGTGCATCAAGCTTGTTTAGATCGTCAGGTGCACTTGGCGTCTCGCTCACGCGGGTCGGGTCTCTTGAAAAAGGGGTATTAGTATCAATGCACAGTTTAGCAAAGTTGGCAGCATTCGCGTCGCTCTATTAGAGGTAAAGGCAAGCGTATTAGTCCGCATCGCTCGCTTTGCGATAACGACCGGCATAGTCAAACAGCTTCTCGCGCACCTGGAAATGGCGACCAACTTTGCGCCCGACGACAAAATCAGGATGGCGTAAGCGGTGCTTCTCAGTGACGACCTCATCAGCACTCACAGGCTGCCATTGATTGCCCGGCGCACGCAGGTGGTAGCGCAAAAATGCGGCATAAAAAGCACGTCGTTGCGCAGCCGTTTCCAACGCAAACCATTCGGCCAAATGGGCGCCATCCTCATCGTGATAGGTAACTTTTAAGCGCGGCAAGCCACGGCCGTTAGCCGTCGACTCCAACTGCATGCCGCTCACCCGCAGCACCATGGCATCTTTCAGCTTTAGAGCATCTTTGAGTTTATCATCGGCATCCACCAAGAGTCTTTCACAGCCGTGGCAGCGACGGGCAGCGATGTCATTTTCAGCACCGCACTCATCACAGACCTTAAAACGAAAACGAAATTCGCACTGGTGGCGCCCCCCCTCAGGATTATCAATAAGCCCTTGGCAGCGGCGGCCAAAGTGCTCAATAACCACCTTGCCATCACGCTTACCCCAATATAGATTGGCATGACCACAGGCCGGGCACTCTACTTGAACAGGCTCGCTGTCACTATCTGGTTTCGCCTCCCCCACCTCAGGAGCGAAAACATCCCAGGGGTTGCCAGCGTAATCCAGAATCAGGCAATCTACTTTGTCCGGCGACAAACGCAACCCCCTGCCCACCATCTGCTGATAGAGGCTAACCGATTCGGTCGGCCGCAAAATGGCGATCAGATCGACATGAGGCGCATCGAAACCCGTGGTGAGAACGGCCACGTTAACCAGGTATTTTAGCTCACGCGCTTTGAACGCATTGATTCGCGCAGCCCGGTCTTGAGAATGCGTGGAACCAGTGATCAGCGCAGCCTCTAAGCGAGGCAAATAGCCCATAATTTCTTCAGCGTGCGCCACTGTCGCTGCAAATATCATCACCCCTTGGCGGTCATGGGCGCGTTGAATCACTTCGTTAATAATACCGGGCGTGGCACGGCTGCCGGCAACGACCCTATTGAGGGCTTCTTCAGGAAAAATCCCGCTTGCTGACGGGCTGAGGGCTGAAAAATCGTACCCTTCCACCGCCATATCCAGGCGCTTAGGCGCAGCAAGATAGCCTTGTTTTACCATCAGACGAAGCGGCTGCTCAAAGACGCAGTCGCGAAAAAAACTGTCCTCACTGCCGCGCACCATGCCGTGATGATGACGATAATAGATAAACCCCTGCCCCAACCGATACGGCGTGGCGGTTAGACCAAGGATTTTAAGCTCGGCGTTGTGCTGACGCAGATGTTCAATTACCTGACGGTAGCTTGCATCCTCGTTGAGCGATACGCGATGGCTTTCGTCAATGACCAGCAGCGTAAAATTAGCGTCGCTAAAGCGCTCCAAGTTGCGCACCACCGACTGTACCGATCCAAACACCACCTGCCGATCAGCCTCTTTGCGTTTTAATCCGGCGCTAAAAATAGCCGCTTTTAAGCCATAGGCTTGGTACTTGGCATGGTTCTGCTCGACCAGTTCACGAACATGCGCAAGCACTAGCACCCGCCCTCGCGCCAAGCGAGCAAGCTCAGCAATCACCAGCGATTTGCCGCTGCCGGTAGGCAGCACTAATAAGGCAGGATCGCTTGAGCTGCGAAAGTGCACAACCACACGCCTAACGGCCTCTCTTTGATAAGGACGCAGCTGGGGCGTTGTTGAAGAATCAGGGTTCGACAAATTAATTAGTCCGCTAGTGAACTATTCCTACTTTCGTCCCATCTTATCATTGACGATGTTTAATTCATGCTGGGCTTTGCCCGCCACTAAGCGAGCCCCTGAAAAGAAGAGATTTCTCCATGACCGCCAACCATTTCAGCCCGGAATGCCCAGAATGTAATAGCCGACTTAAACGCCTGCCAGCAACACGACGTGACCAAACCCACGTCTACTGCATGGATTGTGGGCATGATTTTGGCCGCTATGAATACATGGTAGAGCGCTATCGTAGCGAGCTTGAAACGCTTGAGGCCAAGCTTGGCCTGCCACCGGCGACAGCCGATGAAGCGCCGATAGCCGCTAACGAGCAGCGCTCTTAGCACGTTGCTGCAATTAACTATTTCTTGAACGACTATTGCTGAACAGCTTTTTAAAACATCTTTTTCAAACAGCTTGTTAATTAACGTTACGTTTAACGCATAACGGCGGCTCAAGGCCGCCGTTATGTTTGATGCTATCGGGTAGGCTACTTAAACGTTAGCCAAGCCAAACCCGTGCATTGCGGAACAAGCGCAGCCATGCGCCATCGTCTACCCATTCAGTCGGGCGCCAAGAGTTGGTGACCGCACGAGCAACGCGCTCAGGGTGCGGCATCATAATAGTCACCCGACCATCAGGCGTGGTCAGGCCGGTAATCCCCGATGGCGAGCCGTTAGGGTTAGCCGGATAACGCGTCGTCGACTGGCCGTAATTGTCGATATAGCGCAGCGCGATTTGGCTGCTCGACTGCATGCTGCGAAGGTGCGCGCTGTCACGGAACTCCGCACGCCCTTCCCCATGGGCCACGGCGATTGGAAGCTTCGAGCCCTCCATACCGGCCAGCAGAATCGAAGGGCTTTTCTCAACCCGCACCATCGAGACACGCGCTTCAAACTGCTCAGACTCATTGCGCACAAAGGTTGGCCAATTTTCGGCACCCGGAATTAACGCTTTCAGCTGCGACAGCATCTGGCAGCCGTTGCACACGCCAAGCGAGAAGCTATCGTCACGAGCAAAGAACGCCGCAAACTGCTCACGGGCACGCTCGTTAAACAGCACTGATTTTGCCCAGCCGCCCCCAGCGCCGAGAACATCGCCATAAGAGAAGCCGCCACAGGCGACAAGCCCTTTGAACTCATCAAGCGAGACCCGCCCTTCAAGGATATCGCTCATGTGCACATCCACCGCATCGAACCCTGCTTTATCAAAGGCCCAAGCCATCTCGACCTGACCATTAACGCCCTGCTCACGCAGCACGGCCATGGCGGGTTTGGCGGTATTTACAAACGGCGCGCTAATGTCATCATTGATATCAAAGGTAGGCGTAGCAGAAAGCCCCGGATCACGGCTATCGAGCAGGTTATCGAATTCATTTTTGGCGCACTCAGGATTATCCCGCAGCGCCTGCATACGATAGCTCGTTTCCGCCCAGGTGCGCTGGGTAAGCTGGCGAGTGGTTTCCAGCAGCGGCTCTTCAAACAACGTCACGCGTACCTGATCATCGTAACGAGGGCGCGCAATGACGCCGCACGTTTCGATACCGGCAACGGCAAACTGCGCCAGCACTTCTTCCGTATGCTGACGATTGACCTGGATGACTGCCCCCAGCTCTTCAGAGAACAGTGCGTTCAGCGCTTCTACCGGCTCATCGATCATCCAGTCAAGCTTGATTTCAAGGCCGGCATGCGCCGCAAACGCCATTTCTAACAGCGTAACGATCAAGCCACCGTCGCTGCGGTCGTGGTAAGCCAAGAGCTTACCGTCACGGTTGAGCCCCTGAATAACCTCGAAGAAGGCCTTAATATCTTCCGGGTCGTCGACATCGGGGCAGTCGTTGCCCACCTGGCCGTAAACCTGCGCCAAGGCAGAGCCACCCAAACGATTTTGGCCGTTGCCCAGGTCAATCAAAATCAAATCAGACTCGTCTTGATCTAAATTAATCTGCGGCGTTAGCGTCGCCAGCGCGTCCGTTACCGGTGCAAAGCCCGTCACAACCAGCGCAAGCGGCGAGGTTACGCTGCGATCTTCTGCTTCGCCCTGCTCATTCTCATGCTGCCAGGAAGTGCGCATGGACATAGAGTCTTTGCCCACCGGAATGGCAATGCCCAGCGCCGGGCACATTTCCATGCCGACCGCGTAAACGGCATCAAACAGCGCCTGATTTTCACCAGGATGGTCCGCCGCGCTCATCCAGTTAGCAGACAGCTTGATATCGCTGAGCTTAGCAATCGGCGCGGCCGCAAGGTTCGTAATTGCTTCAGCAACGGCTAAGCGGGCGCTGGCAGCGGGATTGATCAGCGCCACCGGCGGGCGCTCACCCATCGCCATCGCTTCACCCACATGGCTATCAAAGCTTGCAGTGGTGACAGCCACATCGGCCACCGGCACCTGCCATGGGCCGACCATTTGATCACGCGCCACTTGGCCGGTAATTGAGCGATCGCCAATGGTAATCAGGAAGTTTTTCGAGGCCACCGTGGGCAGGCGCAGCACGCGGTCTAACGCCTCACGCAGGTCAAGATTATCAAGCATCATGCCCGAGAGTACGGGGTCATGGCGCTCAAATTCGCGCTGCATTTTAGGCGCTTTACCGAACAGCACGCTCATCGGCAAATCAACCGGTTTGCTGTCGAAGTGGCCATCGCGCACTTCAAGATGATGCGCTTCTAATGCCTCACCAACAACCGCATAAGGGCAGCGTTCGCGCTGGCAGAGCGCATCAAAGGTGTCCAGGTCCTCTGGCGCAACCGCGAGCACGTAGCGCTCCTGCGCTTCATTACACCAAATTTCCAGCGGGCTCATACCCGGTTCGGCATTGGGCACCGCACGTAAATCAAAACGACCACCTCGATTGCCGTCTTTTACCAGTTCAGGCAGTGCATTAGAAAGCCCACCGGCGCCAACGTCATGAATAAAGCGAATCGGGTTGTGGTCGCCTAGCGCCCAGCAGCGGTCGATAACTTCCTGTGCACGTCGTTCAATCTCAGGGTTTTCGCGCTGCACAGAAGCAAAGTCCAGGTCGGCGCTGGAAACGCCTGAGGCCATGCTAGACGCAGCGCCCCCGCCCAAGCCAATCAGCATCGCAGGGCCGCCCATGACAATCAGCTTACCGCCAATGGGAATATCGCCTTTCTGCACGTGATGCGCGCGAATGTTGCCGTAGCCACCGGCCAGCATAATCGGCTTATGGAAGCCGCGCCGCTCAATGCCGCCGTCGTTCAGCGACTCTTGCTCGTAAGTACGGAAATAACCGGTCAAGTTTGGCCGACCAAACTCATTGTTAAACGCCGCCCCGCCAATGGGGCCTTCTAGCATGATATTCAGCGCCGACTGCATCCGTTCGGGCTTGCCGTAATCAAACGCCTCCCAGGGCTGCACGAACTCTGGAATCCGCAGGTTGGAAACGGTAAAGCCCGACAGACCGGCTTTAGGTTTCCCGCCGATACCGGTGGCGCCTTCGTCACGGATCTCACCGCCCGAGCCCGTTGCCGCACCGGGAAAAGGCGCAATTGCCGTTGGGTGATTGTGCGTTTCCACTTTCATCAGGATATGAATCGGTTCCTGATGAGTGGCGTACAGCGCACGCTCTTGGTCAGCGCCCGTTAGCGGCGTTGCAAAGAACCGCCCCGCTTGACTGCCTTTAATAACGGCGGCGTTGTCGCTATACGCTGAAAGGACGTTGTCTGGCGATGACGCAAACGTGTTCTTAATCATTTTGAACAGCGAGTGGCTCTGCGGCTCGCCGTCGATGACCCAGTCTGCATTAAAAATTTTGTGACGGCAGTGCTCTGAGTTAGCTTGCGCAAACATCATAAGCTCAACGTCGCTGGGATTACGCCCCAGCTCATTGAAAGCATCCACCAGGTAATCGATTTCATCGTCAGCCAGCGCCAGCCCTAACGCTTGGTTGGCCGTCGCCAGCGCTTCGCGGCCGCCGTCTAAAATATCCACACTACCCAGCGGCGCCGGGTCATGCTGGGCAAAGAGCTGGGTCGCCGCAGCAGCATCGTCCAGCACGGTTTCCGTCATGCGGTCATGCAAAAGTGCCGCAATGGCGGCCATGCTGTCCCGGTCCGGTGAAGCGGTGAAGCTTACGCGATAATCAATGCCGCGCTCGATGCGGTTGATTTGGCGCAGCCCACAGTTGTGAGCAATATCGGTCGCTTTCGAGGACCAGGGCGACTGGGTGCCCAACCGCGGCACCACTAAAAAGCGCTGGGCAGGTTCGGGAACTTCTACGCTTGAGTGAGTGCCATAGTCCAGCAGCTGCGTTAAGCGCTCAAGAGTGGCGTCATCCAGTTCGTCATGACGGTCATTCGAATGAACGTTGATAAAATGAACATAGTGGGCAGACAGCGCTTCCACCTCGGGAACACGTTCACGCAGCACCGTTAACAGCCGAGCATGACGGAAGGCAGAAAGGGCGGGCGCGCCTCGCAGTTCGAGCATATCCTGAAGCCTCTAGAGCAGGGAAATTCGAGCAGGGAAATCACCGGGCCGCCATGGCGACCGTACTAATTTGGTGCCGGAAAGTCGCAGTTGTGGCATCGAGAAACCTAGATAATGGCATCGAAAAACCCAAACTGTGTCACCGGAAAACGCCTATGATACTGGAAACCAGCCGCCACACGAAATCCACAAGGTGACAGCTTGAGCCTGGCTGGGTATCGTGGCCGCCTGTTCCATGCCGACAAGACGCCATGCTGACGTTGATTTGCCGACATTTCGTAACCCGTGCCAGCGCTTATTTTGCGTTAATCGCCATTATATTTTTGGTCATGGTTCCCACCCTGCCCAGAGTTCCCCCTGGCGAGCATTTGACGCAAATCACTGCCAAAGAATTTATTACCGCCCATACCCGTAATACCCCTACGACGTACTACGAAGGCCGCCAAGGGCCGACCGGCTTTGAGTATGAGCTGATGCACCGTTTCGCCGACTACCTAGGGGTAAGCCTTAACCTGAATGCAAGCCACCATCCGGAAAGTGTGCTACCCGCCGTGCGTGAAAACGGCGATTTAGGCGCAGCGGCACTGCCGCTATTTCCCAACACACCGGGCATTCACTACACCCGCCCGATTATTCAAATGCAGCCGTTGGTGGTTTATCGACGCGGCCTTAATGGCATTAGAGAACCCGGCGACTTAGTTGGCTTGGAGCTAGGCACGCTCAGTGAAGCGGGCACTAGCGATGCGCTACGCGATCTGCAGCGCCGCTACCCGACGCTGAGCTGGAAAGAGTCCCATGAGCTAGAGGTCGCGGAACTGCTGGCACGCGTAGAGAACGGCACGCTGGATGCCGCGGTGATTTTTGAGCACCAGTTTCGTTTAAACCGGCTGTTTTTCCCCAATGTTGAACGCGGCTTTACGCTGGGCGACCCGCTTTCTATGGCATGGGCCGTGCCGAGCGGGCGCGGGCTAGGCCTACTTGAAGCCGCTAATAGCTTCCTCCAGGGCCTGCAAGAAGATGGCACGTTAGATAGGCTGATCAGCCGCTACTTTGGTCATGACGACTATTTAGAGTATGTCGGTACGCGCACGTTTCTCGACCATTTAGATTCTCGTCTACCACAGTACACCGCACTCTTTCAGCAGGCTGCTCAGGAGACGGAATTTGACTGGAAGCTGCTGGCCGCCGTTGGCTATCAGGAATCTCACTGGGACCGCGAAGCCGTCTCGCCGACGGGCGTAAAAGGCTTAATGATGCTCACCAACCCTACCGCCAGCGAGATGGGCGTAAGTGATCGCACCGACCCGGCACAAAGTATTGATGGCGGCGCTCGCTACCTGCGCAGCATTAAAGACCGCCTGCCGGAAAGCATCACCGGCGATGACCGCCTATTTATGGCCATGGCCGCCTATAATGTGGGCCTGGGCCATTTGTATGACGCTCGAAAAATTGTCGAAATACGCGGTGGCAATCCTGATCGCTGGGACGATGTACGCGCCGCGCTGCCGCTTTTACAGCAGCGCGAATGGCACAGCCAAACGCGACACGGCTATGCCCGCGGCGGCGAACCGGTTATCTACGTGCGCAACATTCGGCGTTACTACGAAATGATTCAATATGTAGAGCGCAGCAGGCAGCAATTTTTTCAGCTAGAACAAACGGTGGCGAACGATGACCCGCTGCTACTGTTTGAGCTCGTGCCACCGCTTGATTAATCGCCGCACATTCGCTGCCCCCCTTCTATTCACTGACCCCCTTTCTTCGCGCGGCAAAAAAATGCTTCAACAGCTTTTGCGAGGCTGGCGCTAATACGCCGCCTGACACCGCAATTGAGTGGTTGAACCAAGGCTGCGCCAATAGGTTGGCCTTAGACTCCACCATGCCTGCTCGGGGCTCAGCGGCGCCATAAACCAAGCGGTTCAGGCGCGCATGAATCATGGCGCCCGCACACATCATGCAGGGCTCTAAGGTGACAAACAGCGTGCACCCTTCAAGGCGATAGTTACCCAATTGCTTGGCGGCCTCGCGCAGCGCTCGAACTTCAGCATGACCGCTAGGATCGCAGCTAGCGATAGGCGCATTGCAGCCGACGCCGATAATCTCGCCCTGCGTATCCACCACCACCGCCCCTACCGGCACTTCGCCCGCCGCGGCGGCTAGGTGCGCCTGATCAAGTGCTCGGTGCATGTAAAATTCATCGCTGCGCATAAAGCTAAACTCCGCTAAGGTAGCAAAATATTCGGATGAAAGACTTACCCACCGCAGCGGTAGTTCGCCATCATCGACAGCATCATAGTCAGTTAGCACCACATTGGAATAGCATCAAGGATACCGAGAATGACAGACGCGCTGAACAAACTGGTAGAGTTACTAGAGCTTGAGCCCCTTGAAGAAACGCTATTTCGCGGCCAGAGCCAAGACCTAGGCTTTCCGCAACTGTATGGCGGCCAAGTATTGGGACAAGCGCTAGCAGCAGCGGCGCGCACGGTGCCAGACGAGCGCCGCCCGCACTCTCAGCACGGCTATTTCCTGCGCCCCGGCGACCCTCATCGCCCGGTTGTTTACCAGGTTGACACTATTCGCGATGGCGGCAGCTTTACGACGCGGCGAGTCACCGCCATACAGAAAGGGCGGCCGATTTTTTTCTGTAGCGCCTCATTTCAAAGCGAAGAAGCTAGCTTCAGCCATCAGCGCAACATGCCAAATGTGCCGTCGCCCGAAACGCTGATTGCCAACGGCGATGCCAAGCACGACCGCTTTCCTGGTCATCCGATTGAATTTTTGCACCTACCCGGCAATCCCGACAACGCCACGCCGGCAGGACAATGTCTTTGGTTTCGTCTAGCCGGCACGCTGCCAGACGACCCGGCGCTGCATCGCCACCTGCTGTCTTATGCTTCAGACTTTAACCTGCTGACTACGAGCCTAGCGCCTCACGATATCCAATTCAAAGACCCCAAGCTTCGCATCGCCAGCCTTGACCACGCTCTATGGCTACACCAGGACACCCGTTTAGACGACTGGCTGCTTTACGTCATCGACTCGCCATGGGCGGACGGGGCTCGCGCGCTGGCACGGGGGCATATTTATAGCCGCGATGGCCGCCTAATCGCCTCCACGGCTCAAGAAGGCTTAACGCGCTACTCGCAAGACTAAATTGATGCTGTTCAGAAACACTTACGCCCGCTGCGAAGCGGGCGTAAGTGAGCAGGCAAGAGCTAGGGCGCCGGACTTAGCCGCCATAGACATCATTGATTGACGTTAGCGGGTAATGCGCAGGAAACGGCTTACGCGCCACGCCAGAATCAACTGCGGCTTGAGCGACCGCCGATGTCACTCGCGCCAACAAACGGATATCCACAGGCGTTGGGATAATGTATTCGCGACCAAAACTCATCTCAGTGAGCTCATAAGCGCTCAGCACTTCTTCTGGCACAGGCTCGCGAGCCAAGTCCTTCAATGCATGCACTGCAGCCAGCTTCATTTCTTCATTAATTCGGGTGGCACGTACATCCAACGCCCCGCGAAAGATAAACGGAAAGCCGAGTACGTTATTGACCTGATTGGGGAAATCCGAACGGCCGGTGGCCATAATCACATCTGGGCGCGCCGCACGGGCAACGTCAGGATGAATCTCGGGGTCTGGGTTGGTGCAGGCAAACACCACCGGATCAGGCGACATTTTCTTGACCTGCTCGGCAGAGAGCAGGCCTGGGCCGGAAAGACCAATAAATACGTCAGCACCGTCGATCGCATCATCAAGAGTGCGCATCTCAGTATCGCGGGCAAACTCGGCTTTATATTCGTTAATGCCTTCGCGATCAGTGTGGATAACGCCACGGCGGTCCAGCATCACCAGGTTTTCTTTCTTAGCGCCACAGGAGACGAGTAAACGCATGCAAGCAATAGCGGCAGCGCCAGCGCCCATGCACACAATTTTTACATCTTCAATGCGCTTGCCGGCAATATCCAGTGCGTTCAGCATGCCCGCTGCGGTAACAATAGCCGTACCGTGCTGGTCATCGTGAAAAACAGGAATGCTGCAACGCTCAATAAGCGCCTTCTCAATTTCAAAACACTCCGGCGCTTTTATATCTTCAAGGTTAATACCGCCCCACGTATCGGCAATGCGCGCAACGGTATCAATAAACGCCTGCGGGCTTTCCGCATCAACCTCGATGTCGACCGAGTTGATCCCAGCGAAGCACTTGAACAGCACGCCCTTGCCTTCCATCACCGGCTTACTCGCCAGCGGTCCAAGATTACCCAGACCAAGAATAGCGCTGCCGTCGGTAATGACGGCGACCAGATTCCCCTTGCCGGTATAGCGGTAAGCATTTTCCGCATCTCTAGCGATTTCAAGTACTGGCTCAGCCACGCCGGGGCTATACGCCAGCGCCAAATCTCGCGCAGTCGCGGTGGGTTTGGTCAACTCCACTGACAGCTTACCGGGAATCGGTTTAGCGTGATAATCCAAAGCAGCCTGCTTAAGTGAATCCGTCATGGTCAGCGTCCAGTTAACATAAAGTAGATAAGTCATTTGAGAATATAGAAAAAACCTATGCGTCTCAAGCGCGTCGTCAACTCAAATAAAAACGCTCGTTTAACTGAATTTTACCTTCACTTTCGTCGCTTTTCGTCGATATTTAATGACACTTATCAAAAAATGATGCGCATACAGTACGTTGCTCCAATGCTGTAGCGCAGCATTTTTGAAAATACTTTCCATAAAAACAAAACAAAAAACCCACGCCTAAGCGTGGGTTTTTTTTCACAAGCACCTTCGTGCTGGCGATGTGGCTATCCGGTATGGATTAGCCGCGCTTAACAGCAGCGCCGAAACGCTTGTTGAAGCGCTCTACGCGGCCACCAGTGGTCGCCTGCTTCTGCTTACCAGTGTAGAACGGGTGGCAGTTGGAACACACGTCCAGAGAGAAGTCCTGACCAGAGGTAGAACCGACCTGGAAGGTAGCGCCGCAAGAACAGTTGGCGGTGACCATGTTGTAATTCGGGTGAATACCTTGTCTCATCTCGAGCCTCACTAAGCTATATGCCGCCACCTGATCTTTTGCCAGGCACCGCATACGGGTTTGGAAAAATGACTAACCGGTTATTCGCTCTGTCGGTACGATATATCCTTAAAGCAAGCTTCAAGTTAACTCGTTAAGATTGAGAGCGGTCGCATATTCTAGCAAAACTAATGCCGGAGGCCAATTGCCTGATCCTGTTTCTTTACGGGCACCGTCTCACGTGCTTTCTCAAGAGCCTTCTCAAAAGCCCTTGCAAGTGCCCGGACGGATATCCGTTCAAGTGCTCAAAGTGGCGCTGCCCTCGCCGCTGCGCCGCCTATTTGACTACTTGCCTGCTAGCACTGTACCCGTCTGCGGCTGGCAGCCGGGGCTTCGAGTGCGGGTGCCTTTTGGGCGGCGCGATGTCGTCGGTGTCATCGTAGAGCTGGCTGAGCACAGCGATTTACCGTTCAGCCAGCTGCGTGCGGTTAGCGAAACGTTGGACGAAAGCCCACTGCCGGAAGACTGGCTATGGCTATGCCGGTTTGCTGCCCGCTACTATCAGCACAGCCTGGGCGACACGCTGCACCATGCCATGCCCGCTCGGCTACGTCAGGGCCACACCATGGCTGGGCGCACGCAAACACTGTGGCTAGCGAAAGGCGAAGGCACAGAAGACACGCTCAGCCGTGCGCCCAAACAAGCAGAGCTCTACGCCCTGCTGCGTCAACACCCCCACGGCTTGCCCAGCCGAGCGATCAGCGCCCACGGTTTCGGCCGCGATCAGCTGTTAGCGCTAGAAAAGAAAGAGCTGGCCATCAGCCGGGAAGTCATTCTCACCGCCCCCAGCGCGCCTACGGGCAGCCTACTGGCAACGCCCAGCCTACCGCTTAACCGTGAGCAGGCCACTGCGCTGGCGGCGCTACATGAAAAACTCGACGGCTATCATCCTTGCCTGCTGGAAGGCATCACGGGCAGCGGTAAAACGGAAGTTTATCTGCAGCTTATTGAAGCCGTCGCCGGTAAAGGCAAGCAGTCGCTAGTGCTGGTACCGGAAATTGGCTTAACGCCCCAAACGCTTGCCCGCTTTAGGAGCCGCTTTCGCGTCCCCGTGGTGGCATTGCATTCAGGTCTCACTGATCCTGAGCGCCTGGACGTATGGGAAGCCGCTGCCAGCGGCCGCGCGCTGATCATTATTGGCACCCGTTCAGCCATTTTCACCCCGCTGGCTAACCCCGGCGCAATCATTGTTGATGAAGAGCACGACGGCTCCTACAAACAGCACGACGGCTTGCGCTACCACGCCCGTGATCTTGCGGTGGCGCGCGCCCACTATCATAAAATCCCGCTGTTGATGGGCAGCGCGACGCCGTCACTAGAGAGCCTGCATCAAGCGCTTTCCGGCAGCTACCGCCATTTGCGCCTAACCCAGCGCCCGAGCCGCCATCCGCCGGCTAAGCTAGAGCTGATCGACCTACGCCATCAGCGTCGCCAAGGCGGCCTGCTCCCCGATGCCATCAAGGCAATTAAAAGCACATTAAGTGCGGGCAAACAGGTACTGATTTTTATTAATCGGCGCGGCTTCGCGCCCACGCTAGCCTGTCATGCCTGCGGTTGGATGGCCGAGTGCGGTCAGTGTGACGCCCGTATGACGCTACATCGCCAGCCCGCCTTGCTCGCCTGCCACCATTGCGATAGCCGCCGAGCGCTGCCGGACGCCTGCCCGGAATGCAGTAGCGGCGACCTGCGCGCGCTCGGCAGTGGCACTGAGCGCACCGAAGAAACGCTGCAAACGCTGCTCCCCAAAACGACGATTCATCGCATAGACCGAGATAGCACCCGGCGCAAGGATAGCTTTGAGCAGGTACTGAAAGAAATTCAGCGCGGCGAACCCTGCGTGTTAGTCGGCACCCAAATGCTCGCTAAAGGGCATCACCTGCCCCACGTCACGTTAGTGGTGGTGGTTAATGCTGACGGTGGCCTTTACGCCGCTGATTTTCGAGCCCTCGAACATAGCGCTCAGCTGCTTGAACAAGTCGCGGGGCGTGCGGGGCGTGCCGCTCATCCTGGCCGTGTATTGGTGCAAACGCTGCACCCTGACGATCCACATTTAGGCCAGCTTTCAGAGCACGGCTATGGGGCGCTGGCTCGCAATATGCTGGAAGAGCGGCGCATCGCGAAGCTTCCGCCGTTTTGTTTTATGGCACTGCTGCGTATTGAAAGCCCCAATGAACAAGCCGCATTAGCAATGGCACAGCAGGCGGCCCAGGCACTGCGCGAGTGGTTAAAACAAACAAGTGTGGCAACACGCTGCTTAGGCCCCGTGCCTGCCCCCATGGAGCGACGCCAAAATCGCTATCATTTACATGTCATGCTGACAGCCTATAAACGCAGCCAGCTGCATCCTGCCGCCAGCTGGCTGGTGCAGTGGCTGGAAGCTAATAGAGAGGCGCGCAAGGTCCGCTGGTCGATTGATATCGACCCTCAAACACTCGCGTAATGAGTACTCACAGCGTTAACAATGAGGCCTTCACCGTGACACGGCTTTGAAACTGCGGCGCAATTGCTGATAATGGCCGCTTTAGCTGCGCATCTATCGATCTCAATTACCTGTCGATCTCAAGTACCTAGCGATCTCAAGTAACTAGCGATTTCAAAAATCTAATCAGGTGCGCATTAGCACACGCCGCCATGGACGTAACTGGATACCGAAATGAAAGACACCATAGTTTCTTTGCTCGAAGGCGCAGTTACCGCGCTCAAGCACCAAGGCGTGTTGCCGAACGACCTTCAGCCCAGCATCAAAGTGGACCCCACGAAAGATAAGGCGCACGGCGATTACGCCACCAACCTAGCGCTTATGCTCGCCAAACCCGCCGGCAAAAACCCACGTGAACTGGCCAACATACTGGTCTCGGCGCTGCCTGAAAGCGACGCTATTCAAAAAACCGAGATTGCCGGCCCCGGTTTTATCAACTTTTTTGCAGCAGCTGATGCGGCTGCGCAAATTGTTGCTCAGGTGCTCGACTGCGGCGATACCTTTGGTCGCAGCCTGATCGGCAAAGGTGAAAAAGTGCAGGTGGAGTTTGTTTCCGCCAACCCCACCGGGCCTCTGCACGTCGGGCATGGGCGTGGCGCTGCGATTGGAGACTGCCTATGCCGCCTGCTAGAAGCGACCGGCTATGACGTCACTCGCGAGTTCTACTATAACGACGCAGGCGCGCAAATCGCCAACCTTGCACGCTCTGTTCAGGCACGTGCTAAAGGCTTAGGCCCAGACGATCCCAGCTGGCCGGAAGACGGCTATCGCGGTGAATATATTGCCGATGTCGCCAAGGATTATTTGGCCGGCGAAACGGTGAGCGCGGATGATCGCGAAGTGACCGCGAAAGCTGATCCAGAAGATTTAGATGCGATTCAAGCGTTCGCCGTGGCCTGGCTGCGCCGCGAACAGGATTTAGATTTAAAAGCCTTCGGCGTTGAGTTTGACGTTTATTTTCTGGAGTCTTCGCTCTATAACGATGGCAAGGTAGCCGCCACGGTTGAGAAACTGATAGCGGCGGGCCACACTTATGAAGACGACGGCGCGATGTGGCTGCGCACCACGGACTTTGGTGATGACAAAGACCGCGTGATGCGTAAACGTGACGGCGGCTATACCTACTTCCTACCCGATGTGGCCTACCACTTAGACAAGTGGCAGCGCGGCTTTAAAACTGTGATTAATGAGCAGGGTGCCGACCACCACTCCACCGTGACCCGCGTACGCGCTGGCTTACAAGCGCTAGAAGTAGGCATCCCCAAAGGCTGGCCCGACTACGTGCTTCACCAAATGGTGATGGTGACCCGTTCTGGCGTCGAGGTAAAACTCTCCAAGCGCGCTGGCAGCTACGTCACCGTGCGCGATTTGATTGATGAAGTCGGCCGCGACGCCACGCGCTTTTTCCTCGCGGCTCGCCGCGCTGATTCCCAGCTCACGTTTGATATCGACCTGGCCCGCTCGCAGTCTAACGACAACCCGGTGTATTACATTCAGTACGCCCATGCCCGGGTATGCAGCATGTTGCGTAAAGCACACGATGCTGACCAGCCATTCGATCATCCGCTAGCGCTGGCCAATTTAGCGCTATTGGATAGCGACCAGGAGAAAGCCGTTCTGAATCGTTTGGCACGCTTTCCCGAGGTCGTCGAAACCGCGGCTAAGAACCGTGAGCCGCAGCAGGTCGCGCAGTATCTGCTCGATCTGTCTGGCGATTTCCACACCTGTTATAACGCCGTCAAAGTGATGGTAGACGACGACACCTTGCGCAACACGCGCCTGGCGTTGGGTCTTGCGACCCGCCAAGTGCTGCGCAACGGTCTCGATTTAATGGGGGTTAGCGCCCCAGAGGAGATGTAACGCATGGCCACCCCCCGCAAAAAGCCTACCCGCCGAGGCGCTACCTCACAGCGCAAGTCGTCCTCAGGCGCCGGCGGCGGCTTTCGCATCCCCGGTTGGCTATGGGGCCTTGCAGGCATGGCCATCGGCTTCTTTCTTGCTCAGCACCAGCACGGCACTGCGCCGTGGCAGGAGCAGAGTGAGCCTCCTCAGGCAACCGTGCTACCAAAGCCTTCCGGTAGCGAGGAGCGCGACGCTGCACGAGCAACCGAAGGTCCAGCGGAGCCCTCAATGCCCACCTTCGAGTTTTATACGCTGCTGCCTGAAACCGAAGTTATTGCGCCTGGCGTTACGCTGCCGTCAAGCGTTGTCCGCCCCGAAGCCACGGAGCAGACCGCCGAGAGCAGCACCGCATCCGATGCAGCTGCGGGCGATGACCCCATTGCGCAAGTGATTGCCGCCAACACGCGCCCTGAGGATCAAGTGTCGGCTGCCCAGGAGAGCGCTGCCAGCAGTAGCACGCCCAGCCGCTACATGCTTCAAGCAGCCTCGTTTCGCCAGCTAAGCGATGCTGAACAGCTGCGCGGCCGACTGCGCAACCTCAGCCTGCTGGCACAAATTAGCGAAGTGCAGGCCGATGGCAACACGTGGCACCGCGTCCAGGTTGGCCCCTATGAAGATACTCGCGAGCTTAATCGCGCGCAGGATTTGATGGCGACACAAGGTATTGAGCCGCTGCTTATTCAGCTGCAAAACTGATAAACCCACCCCCGATGTCCTGCGGGTGGTTGATTTTTTATCAGCCGCCCGCATTTTGTTGTGAACGCTTACACAACGGTCGCTTGCTGAGCGACCAGCCAGTCATCGGGAGCGTGTCTCCCCCAAGGAGTTATCTCCATGACCACCATTGTTTCCGTTCGTCGTGGTAATCAGGTCGCCCTCGCTGGCGATGGTCAAGTATCGCTGGGCAATACTGTAATGAAGGGTAACGCCAGCAAAGTCCGTCGCCTCTACCGTGGCAAGGTACTTGCCGGGTTCGCGGGCGGCACTGCAGACGCGTTTACGCTGTTTGAGCGCTTTGAAGCGCAGCTAGAAAAATATCAGGGGCATCTGACTAAAGCCGCTGTTGAGCTAGCAAAAGATTGGCGGACCGAGCGCGCGCTGCGCCGCCTGGAAGCATTGCTCGTCGTCGCCGACCACACCACCTCGCTGATCATTACCGGCAACGGCGACGTGGTGGAGCCCGAACACGGCGTTATTGCCATTGGTTCTGGCGGCAACTTCGCCGAGGCCAGCGCCCGAGCGCTGCTAGAAAACACCGAGCTGTCGGCACGTGAAATCACCGAAAAATCGCTGGCTATCGCTGGTGATATCTGTGTGTTCACCAACCACCACGTGACGCTCGAAGAGCTGTCGATCGATGGGCGCTCATAGCCCCACGCGTCCTCTTCACGCCGCTCAAAGAACACAAAGGTTACCGTTATGACTCAGATGACACCCCGCGAAATCGTTCACGCTCTTGATCAGTACATTATTGGCCAGCAGGATGCTAAGCGTGCTGTTGCCATTGCCCTGCGTAATCGCTGGCGCCGCATGCAGCTGGATGACGATTTGCGTCCGGAAGTCACGCCCAAGAACATTCTGATGATCGGCCCCACCGGCGTGGGTAAAACTGAGATTGCACGCCGCCTTGCCAAGCTTGCTAAAGCGCCGTTTATTAAAGTCGAAGCCACTAAGTTTACCGAAGTTGGCTACGTTGGCCGCGACGTCGAGTCGATTATTCGCGACTTGATGGAAAACGCCATCAAAATGGTGCGCGAGCAGGCCAAAGAAGACGTAGGCCACCGTGCCGCCGATGCTGCCGAAGACCGGGTACTCGATGCCCTGCTACCGCCGCCGCGTGGTCAGGAAGACAAGCCCCGTGAAGATAACGGCACTCGCCAGACCTTCCGCAAGAAGCTCCGTGAAGGGCAGTTAGACGAAAAAGAGATTGATATCGAAGTATCGGCTCAAAGCCAAGGCGTCGACATCATGACCCCGCCGGGCATGGAAGAGATGACCAATCAGCTACAAAGCATGTTCTCCAACATGGGCCAGCAAAAGCGCGAAAACCGTCGTGTGACGGTAAAAGAAGCGCTCGTACTGCTGCGCGACGAAGAAGCCGGCAAGCTGGTCAATGAAGAAGAGATCAAGGCGCGTGCGGTGTATTCAGTTGAGCAGCACGGCATCGTGTTTTTAGATGAGATCGACAAAGTTGCCAAAGGCAGCGGCCAGTCTAGCGGTGGTGAAGTGTCTCGCGAAGGCGTGCAGCGTGATCTGTTGCCGCTCATTGAGGGCTCAACCGTTTCAACCAAATACGGCATGGTTAAAACCGATCATATTCTGTTTATCGCCTCGGGGGCTTTCCATCTGGCGCGTCCGTCGGACCTGATTCCGGAGCTTCAAGGTCGTCTGCCAATCCGCGTTGAACTCGATGCACTCACGCCCAACGATTTCAAACGCATTCTGACCGAGCCTTCCGCCTCGCTGACTAAACAATATATAGCGCTGCTGGCGACGGAAGGTCTCGACATTGAGTTTACGCCAGACGGTATCGAGCGCATCGCGCAGATCTCCTGGCAGGTCAACGAAGGCACCGAAAACATCGGCGCTCGCCGTTTGCACACCGTGATGGAGCGGCTGCTGGAAGAGGCCTCCTTCAAAGGTGGCGACATGGAAGGCCCGCTGGTGATTGACGGCGACTACGTCAATGCACAGCTTGGCGAATTGGCAGTTGACGAAGATTTATCGCGCTATATCTTATAAGCGTCCGCATCTTTACATAACCGAAGCGGGGCGTAGGTGGCAATTAGCTGCCTGCGCCCCGCCTGTTTAGAGGTTTGTTATGACTGCTCCTACGCCTACCCGCGTTCACTACCATAAGCAGGCCCGCGAGCTAGAGCTTGGCTATGCCACTGGCGAAACCTTCCGTCTACCGGTGGAACTGCTGCGCGTCTACTCCCCCTCTGCAGAGGTGCGTGGTCATGGCGGTGACAGCGCCGTACTCCAGGCAGGTAAAAAAGACGTCGGCCTGCAAAATATTAGCCAAGCTGGCAACTACGCGCTTAAGCTGCATTTTGACGATGGCCACGACAGCGGTTTGTTTAGCTGGAACTACCTGCATGATCTCGCCATCCATCAACAGAGCTACTGGAACAACTACTTGCAGCGCCTGCAGGACGCCGGTGCCTCACGTGAACCTGCGGGTATTCAATTCAAACAGCTGTGACCGTCACTCAACCCAAGGCACTCATCAGCCTGGGCAGACAAGCCAGGGCGGACAAGGCTACAATGGCGCTAACTTTTTAATCGCACCGGCCACTCAGTCAAAAGACTCAGGGTCGATTCGCCACCGCCTCGAATTCGGGAGCTACTACGCCATGAGCCCCACAGAAAAACGCACGACTCACTTTGGTTTTCAGCAAATCTCGGTTGACGAGAAAGCCTCGCGAGTAGCCGATGTATTCCACTCCGTTGCGGCCCGCTACGACGTGATGAATGACCTTATGTCGATGGGGATTCACAGAGTATGGAAGCGCATGACGATTGAGCGTGCAGGCGTGCGCCCAGGCCACCATGTGCTAGATATTGCCGGCGGCACGGGTGATTTAACGCTGAAGTTTTCCCGTCTGGTGGGGCCACGTGGCAAAGTGGTGCTGGCCGATATCAATGCCTCGATGCTGAAAGTAGGCCGCGATAAGCTGATGGATAATGGCGTGGGCGGCAACGTTGAATATGTTCAGGCCAACGCCGAATGCCTGCCGTTTCCCGATAACAGTTTCGACTGCATTACGATTGCCTTTGGCCTACGCAACGTTACCGATAAAGACGCCGCGCTGCGCTCCATGGCACGCGTACTTAAGCCCGGCGGTCGTCTCTTAGTGCTGGAGTTTTCCAAGCCGAATAATCCCCTGCTTTCCAAAGCTTACGACGAGTACTCTTTCCGCCTACTGCCCAAAATGGGCGAACTGGTAGCCGGCGATGGCGAAAGCTACCGCTATTTGGCAGAGTCCATTCGTATGCATCCAGATCAGGAAACGCTCAAAGCCATGATGGAGTCCGCAGGCCTTGAACGCGTTGAGTACACCAACCTGACCGGCGGCATTGTTGCACTGCACCGCGGTATTAAGTTATGACGCTCTCTCCCGTGGCGCTTTTCATCAAGAGGTCAGCATGCTGGTAACCCCAACCTTGCTGCTGGCCGGTTGTGAACGCACGCTCAATGCTCTTCTTGCCCGTGACCCGGCAGCCCCTGGCCGCTTGGCGAAGCTTGCGGGCAGCCGTCTGCTGGTGCGCTTTGAGCAGCCGCATCTGGCCGTGGTTATCCACTATCATCATGCCGGGGTAGACCTCCTGCGGGGCGATGACACTGAAGAAGCCGACGTTAATGCGGTGGTAGAACTGACTCCCGAAACATTATCTGAGTGGATTAGTGGCGCCTCAATTGAGCGACTAATGTTTGACGGTAAGCTTGCTGTGCGTGGTCATATTCACCTATTAGAAGCCACCCGCGAACTGCTTTTCGATCTGGACATTGATTGGGAAAACGAACTCGCCCGTTGGCTGGGCGATATGCCCGCACACTCCCTAGCGGAAGGCTTGCGGCGCATGGCTCGCTGGGGGCTGCGCGCCAAAGACGAGCTGGTCCAGGACGTTTCTGAGTACGTCTTTGAAGAAGCGCGCCTGCTGCCGGGGAGACAGCAGCGTAACGTTTTGCGTGAACACCTCACCGAGCTAGAAGTGGCGACCGATCGCCTGGAAGCACGCTTTAAACGCTTAGAACGACTACTGACACAGCGCCAGACACTGACGCAGGAGCCGCGCCCATGAGCCTGCGCTTGCTGCGAATTAGCTGGGTGATAAGCCGTCATCGGCTAGATACATTACTCCCGCTAGAGCGTCTCCCTTGGTGGCTGCGGACGCTGCTTTGGTTTTCGCCGCTACGCTTAGTGCCTATCGGTAAACGATCGCGCGGCGAGCGTTTACGCCTCGCGTTAGAAACTCTAGGCCCAATTTTTATTAAATTTGGGCAAATGCTCTCGACCCGCCGCGATTTACTGCCGGCGGATATCGCCGATGAGCTCAAACGCCTTCAGGATCAGGTGCCGCCCTTCCCGGGTGACCAGGCTGCTGCTCGCGTCGAGAAAGAGCTGGAAATGTCGCTGGCGGAAGCGTTTGCTGAATTTGACCATGTGCCGCTGGCCTCAGCATCTATTGCTCAAGTGCATGCCGCCCGGCTGCATACCGGCGAAGACGTGGTGGTTAAAATCATTCGGCCGAGTATAGATCGCGTGATGCGCCAAGACATGGCGCTGATGTATCAAGTCGCCAAACTGCTGTCCAAAGTGCCCGATGCGCGCCGTTTGCGTCCGGTAGAAGTCATTCGTGACTATGAAGCGACGCTGTTTGATGAGCTTGACCTGTATAAAGAAGCCGCCAACACCTCGCAGCTGAAGCGTAATTTTAAAGACTCACCATTGCTGTTTGTACCAACTATTTATTGGTCTTTTACGCGCCGACACGTCATGGTACAAGAACGCATTCGTGGCATTCCGGTCGCCGACCTGGATAGCCTAATCGCCCGCGGCACCAACTTGAAAAAGCTGGCCGAGCGTGGCGTTGAGCTGTTCTTCACGCAAGTATTTCGCGATAACTTCTTTCATGCCGACATGCATCCGGGCAATATTTTTGTTAACTGTGACAATCCCGAAGACCCCCAGTACATCGCTATCGACTGCGGCATTGTCGGCAGCCTAACGCGCGAAGATCAAGACTATTTGGCGCGCAATCTGCTGGCGTTTTTTCATCAGGATTATTACGAAGTCGCCGCCCTGCATATTGAGTCTGGCTGGGTGGGCGAAAACACGCGTGCTAATGAGTTTGCCGCCGCGATTCGGACGGTGTGTGAGCCTATTTTAGAGAAACCGCTAAAAGATATTTCTTTCGGCCAGGTGCTGCTAGGGCTGTTTCAAACCGCGCGGCGCTTTAACATGGAAGTCCAGCCGCAGCTGGTCCTACTGCAGAAAACGTTGCTGAATATTGAAGGACTAGGTCGCCAACTTTATCCTGACTTAGATTTATGGAGCACCGCTAAGCCTTATTTAGAGCAGTGGATGAAAGAGCGCGCGGGCGTCGGCGGCTTGTGGGAGTCGTTAAAGCGCCAGGCGCCGGAGCTTTCGCGCCAGTTACCTGAATTACCCGTACTCGCCCATCAGGCGCTCAGCCGCCTGGAGCATGAGCATCGCCAGCGGCATCAGCAGGTCGATGCCATTAGTGCCATGCGCCAGCACATGGCTCGCCAAGGCAAGCGCCTGTATCGCCTACGGTTAGGTTTAATAGTGCTGGCGCTGGCGCTCGCCTGGCAGCCGTTAAGCGGTTGGATTGAGCTCCAGGAGTGGCCGGTCTTGGCTGCCGCCGGTATCGGCCTATTGCTGTTAGTCTGGCAATAAAGCGGCGTGACTCAACGATTATAAGGATTTTCATGGACACTGACGCATCATCGACTAGCAATGCGTATGTGCTGGATACTCTCAATGGGGTTCTCAAGCAGCGACGTTATGCAGCAGCAGAAGAATCTTATGTTGCGTCCTTGCATCACAAGGGTTTGAACAAGATACTTGAAAAAGTGGGTGAAGAAGCCACTGAAACCGTGCTTGCGGCCAAAGATGCAGAGCACGGCGGTGAGGCTGAGCGCCAAGCGCTGATTTCTGAAACGGCCGACCTGTGGTTTCATAGCCTGGTGATGCTGTCTCATTTGGAGCTTGATCATCAAGCCGTTTTAGACGAGTTGGCACGACGCTTTGGCATTTCAGGCCACGATGAAAAAGCCTCTCGCTAGCAATAATATCGACGTGATGGCTACGCTTGGCGTAGGCTTAGCTTACCGGCACCAGTCGTCAGTAGGCGTGTAGCCACTGAGCATTCAGTCGCCTAAGCATATAGTGACTAAGAAAGTTAACCTGTACCCATGAGGAAACGCATATGTTAGGTGGTATCAGTATTTGGCAGTTGCTGATTGTTCTGGGCATCATCATCCTAATTTTCGGCACCAAAAAGCTGCGCAATGTCGGCACCGACCTCGGCGGGGCGGTCAAAGGCTTCAAGAAAGCCATGCACGATGAAGAAAAAAACAAAGAGGCTGATAGCGAAGACCCCTATCAGCCGAATGCCAAAGTCAGCCACGTAGAGCCTGGCAATACGTACGATGTTCAGGCTGAAGAGAAGCGTGCCGCTGAACGCAACGAAGAGCGCAAGTAACGCATGCTGGATATCGGTTTTCTTGAGCTCATGCTTATTGGCGTTGTCGCGCTGCTGGTGCTTGGCCCAGAGCGCCTGCCCCGTGCTGCCCGTACGACGGGCCTATGGATCGGCAGAATCAAGCGCACGGTATCTGGTATGCAGCGCGAAATCAGCGCCCAGCTGGAAGCAGAAGAGCTGCGTCAAAAGCTTAACGATCAGCAGAAAAAGCTCAACGATAGCTTGCAGAAAGCGAAGCTAGACGTAGAAAGCATTGTCGATAAGCCCACGACAACCCAGGCTAAACCGGCTAGCGCAGCAACGCCACGCGGAACATTACAGCCTGAAACACCGCAGAGCGAGATCCAACAGCGCGCTGTCCAGGCCAGCTCTCACTTAGATGACGCGCTGGAAACGGTGCGCGAAGAGGCACCTGCATCCTCCCCAGCGCCTCCCCCGGCCGCATCCTCAGTCAAAACAGACGCCACTGAAGCTGAGCGGGCTGCATTTAATAAGGATAGTAATCACCAATGAGTATGTTTGGCGATTCAAAGGAGCCTCAGCAAGATCAACCACAAGCCCCTCTTATTGAGCATCTAATCGAACTACGTTCACGCTTAATACGCGCCGTGGCTCTTATTTTGGTGATTTTTTTGGGCCTCTATGCCTTTGCCAACGACATTTATACCTTTGTCGCTGAGCCATTGATGGCGCTGCTGCCCGAAGGCTCGCAGATGATCGCGACTGAAGTGGCTTCACCCTTCTTAGCACCGTTTAAGCTGACCTTAGTCGTGGCCGTGTTTATTGCCATTCCTTTTGTACTGCATCAGGCGTGGGCGTTTATTGCACCGGGGCTTTACGATAATGAGAAAGCCCTCGCTATTCCTATCCTGGTCTCAAGCATTGCGCTCTTCTATGGCGGTGCGGCGTTTGCTTATTACGTGGTGTTCCCGCTGCTGTTTGAGTTTTTCACCCAGACAGGGCCGGAAAACGTCGCAGTGATGACCGATATCAACCAGTATTTGAACTTCGTTCTTAAACTATTTTTTGCCTTCGGCGTAGCGTTTGAAATTCCTATCGCGACTTTTTTGCTAATTCTTTCTGGCGCCACCACAGTAGAAAGCCTGTCCAAGAAGCGTCCTTATATCCTGCTGGGCTGCTTCGTGGTGGGCATGCTGCTTACGCCACCGGATGTTATTTCACAGAGCCTGCTGGCGATTCCGATGTACCTGCTGTACGAGGTTGGTCTGCTGTTTGGTCGCCTAGTACGCAAGCGAAAAGCGGAGAAAGAGGCGGCGGAAGAGCAAGAAGACATGCTATAGCGAAGGCACTAATGACGTAGATATCGAAAAGCCGCCGCCATTAATCATGGCGGCGGCTTTTTATATCAACCGTTAACAACCTCGCAATAGTCCTTAATCCATCATTTCTGCGATACGATCGACGAGCTTAAAGATGCCGGTGGCAGCTTCACTGATGCGCGTTGCCAGCATGTACGCGGGTGTCGTTACCACGCTGTGCTCAAAATCAACCACGATATCTTCTACGCTACAGGTGCGGTGCAGCCCGCCCATGGCGCTAATAGCACCGGATACCGCCGGGTCATTCCCCACCGTGACGGCAATACCATCCCCCAGCAGGCGGGGCACCAGTACCGGAGCAATACACATCAGGCCGATAGGCTTGGCTTCTTGGCGAAAGCCCGCCAGCGCCTCTTTCAGCGCGTCTAGCACCTGCATATTATCGCTGGCACTGGCAAAGTCTGAAAGATTTTTGGCGACGCCAAAACCACCGGGCACAATCACCGCATCGAAGTTATCCGCATCCAACGCCTCTAGGGGGCTTATTTCCCCCCGCGCTAGGCGAGCAGACTCTAGTAGCACGTTACGCTGCTCGCCTTCAACAACCTCTTGCGTGAGATGATTAACAACATGCTGCTGATCGATATCGGGGGCAAAGCAGCGATACTCAATACCCAACTGGTCTAAGCGCAGCAGCGTCAGCGTGGTCTCATAAATTTCAGAACCATCGTAAACGCCGCATCCGGCTAAAATGACTGCCACCTGTTTGGCCATGCCTATCTCCTTATTATCCGAAACCACGTAGAGTTTGCCGAACGCACTACCGCAAAGCTGTTGCCCACTTTAGTCAGTGTGGTTGTTTGCCACAAGGCGTCTTTCGCCGCAGGGTATGGCTGATATACTGCCGGCAGGCCTTCGGGCACTCTTATTTAACACCCTCATTTGCGATCCTTAATGGAGACAACCTTTGAGTGCACTTACTCCCCGCCACTTTCCTGCCACGCGCATGCGCCGCATGCGCCGTGATGATTTTTCACGCCGCTTAATGCAAGAAAAAACGCTGACGCCCTCCGATCTCATACTGCCGGTCTTTGTTCTTGAAGGTAAAAATCAGCGTGAACCCATAGCTTCGATGCCCGGCGTGGAACGGCTTTCAATCGACCTACTCATTGAGCAAGCTCGCGAAGCGTTTGCATTGGGCATTCCCGCTCTGGCACTGTTTCCGGTCGTCGGCCCTGAGCAAAAAAGTGAGCTAGCCGAAGAGGCCTATAGCGCCAGCGGACTGGTGCAGCGTAGCGTGCGCGCGCTAAAAGAAGCGCTGCCTGAGCTTGGTATTATTACGGATGTGGCGCTTGATCCCTATACCATTCATGGTCAAGACGGCATTTTAGATGAGCAAGGCTACGTGCAAAACGACCGCACCGTAGAAACGCTGTTGAAACAGGCGCTTTCCCATGCAGAAGCCGGTGCCGACGTGGTGGCGCCCTCTGACATGATGGATGGACGCATTGGCGCAATTCGCCAAGTACTGGAGCAAGAAAACTTACACAACGTGCGGATAATGGCCTACAGCGCGAAGTATGCATCGCACTACTATGGGCCATTTCGGGATGCGGTCGGGTCAGCCACTAATCTGGGCAAAGCGGACAAGCGCACCTATCAGATGGACCCCGCCAACAGCGATGAAGCGTTGCATGAAGTGGCCATGGACATCAGCGAAGGCGCCGACATGGTCATGGTCAAACCCGGCATGCCCTATTTAGACGTGGTGCGCCGGGTAAAGGATGAACTCAAGGTTCCCACCTTTGCTTATCAAGTCAGCGGCGAGTACGCCATGCATCGCGCAGCCTTCGATAACGGTTGGCTGGAAGCAGAACCCGTCATACTAGAGTCACTGATGTGCTTTAAGCGCGCCGGGGCAGACGGCATTTTGACCTATTTCGCACTTGATGCGGCGCGGCTATTGCAGCAAGGCTAATGAAGTACAGCGTCGCTAAGCCGCTTATTGGCATGATGTTGAACAAGATGACAATCCAGTGACACGTATTTGTCATCTTCTCCCCGCATACTGCGCTGATCTATCAGTATCAGGCTATGATACGTTCGAGCCATCGACGCGGGGAGATCCACCATGGACGAGCACGCTTCCAGTCCACCATTATCGCCTACCGATCAAACCAGCAGCGACGCCGATATGCCGCTACGTATAAATCGTACGCCCATCGGTATCCAGGCGCGTGAAGCGCTGCCTGAAACCGATCTTGACGACACCCAGCTCTACTTCAACCGCGAGCTGTCGCATTTGCAGTTTAATATCCGCGTATTGGAACAGGCGCTAGATGATGCACATCCGCTACTCAACCGGCTGATGTTCCTGCTTATTTTTTCCTCCAATATGGATGAGTTCTTCGAAATTCGCGTCGCAGGTCTCAAACATCAAATTGCCTTGGGCGATACCACCACTGCCGCCGACGGCCGGCTGCCCAAAGCGGTACTAGCGGAAATATCCCAGCTCGCCCATGCGCAAATTTTACGACAATATCAAATCCTCAATGAAACGCTGCTGCCCGCATTGGAGGCGCAGGGGCTGCGTTTTCGCCGACGCGATCAGTGGACCAGTGCGCAACAAGCCTGGGGCAGAGCCTTTTTTGATAACGAAATTATGCCGGTCATCAGTCCAATTGGACTTGACCCTTCGCACCCTTTTCCACGGCTGGTAAATAAAAGCCTCAACTTCATTGTTGAACTGGAAGGCAAGGATGCCTTTGGCCGCGTAGGCGGCATGGCGATTTTGCCTGCTCCGCGCTCGCTACCAAGGCTAATGGCACTGCCCAAGGAGCTATGCGAAGAAGGCTTTTCAGAGTATGTGTTTTTATCATCGATGATTCATGCCCACGCCGATGAGCTATTTCCCGGCATGCGCGTACGCGGCTGCTATCAATTCCGCCTGACCCGCAATGCCGATATGAGCGTCGACCCCGAAGAAGTGTCTGACTTAGCCTCAGCGCTGCGCGGTGAGCTGCTGGCGCGGCGCTATGGCAGTGGCGTACGGCTGGAAGTAGCCGACAACTGCCCCGATGGCTTAAGCAATTTTCTGCTGCGCCAGTTTGAGCTTGAAAATGATGATTTGTACCGCGTTAAAGGTCCGGTCAACTTAACGCGCATGATGTCAGCCTTAGGCGACGTTGACCGCCCTGAGCTGCTTTATCGCCCGTTCATTCCCAGCATTCCCAAAGCACTCAAGGCAGGCAGTCTTTTTGATGCCATCGCGAAGAACGACATTCTGCTGCATCATCCCTTTCAGTCATTTTCACCGATTGAAGACCTGCTGCGCGAAGCGGCTCGCGACCCCCATGTGTTGGCGGTAAAGCAGACCCTTTACCGCACCGGGGCAGACTCGCCTATTGTGAGTGCACTAGTGGAGGCGGCCAGCCAAGGTAAAGAGGTCACCGTGGTGATTGAGCTGCGAGCACGCTTTGATGAAGCCGACAACCTGCAGCTTGCTTCACGCCTTCAAGAAGCCGGCGCCATCGTCGTTTACGGCATTATGGCCTATAAAACCCACGCTAAAATGCTGCATATCGTGCGCCGTGAAAAGGGCGAACTGTGCTACTACGCGCACCTTGGCACCGGCAACTATCACTCCAAAACGGCCAAACTGTATACCGACTATAGCCTGCTGACCGCGAACAAATTGCTGTGCGCTGACGTACATAAAGTGTTCCAGCAGCTTTCGGGAATGGGCCGCGCGCGCAAAATTGATACGCTGCTCCACGCCCCTTTTACGCTGCACGACCGGTTAGTCGAAATGATTGACCGTGAAGCGCACATTGCGCGTAAAGGAAAACGTGGGCACATCATTATTAAATGCAATTCGTTAACCGAGCCTAAATTAATTAAAGCACTCTATCGCGCCTCCCAAGCGGGCGTAGAGTGCGACCTGATTATTCGCGGTATGTGCTGCCTGAAACCCGGCGTGCCCGGCGTGTCAGACAATATCCGCGTGCGATCCATTATTGGCCGCTTGCTGGAACACACTCGCGTATTTCATTTTCACAATGACGGCAAATCAGAAACATGGTGTTCAAGCGCCGACTTTATGTCACGCAACATGTTTCACCGCGTGGAAACCTGCTTTCCGCTGCTAGATAAAAAACTCGCTATCCGCGTGCGCAAAGACCTTGAAACCTATCTGGTCGACAACTGCCAGAGCTGGCTATTGCAAACCGATGGCAGCTACCAGCTCCAAAACCCTGGCGAGAGTAACCCCATCAGCGCTCAAGAAACGCTGCTTTACGCCTATGCGTCAAAAGCTAGATAACGAACGCATTGGCGTAGGGCGTGGCACATCATCAAAGATAACCGGCGGCCTTACGCACCGTGCCCCATAGCTTTGCACCCAGCCGCAGCGGGCTCGCCGCTAGGCCCCCATGCGGGGATAGCCGAGAACATGAGAAGCTGTCATGATGATACCTGCCAACGTGAATAATTTCACATAGTCTGGTCGCCAGACAAAAATGAACTAAACTAACGCTCTTAATGACAAAGATGAAATCTATTCACACAAACAGGTTAAGCCATGATTGAACTGCGCCACCTTCGCACGCTGCTTGCTCTGCGCGAAACTGGCTCGCTGGTCGATGCTGCCGAACGCGTCCACCTGACTCAATCGGCGCTGTCTCACCAACTCAAAGATTTAGAGGGCCGCGTCGACAGCGCGTTATTTATACGAAAAACGCGCCCGGTGGAATTTACGCGCGCGGGACTGCGCCTGCTCGCCTTGGCTGATCAGTTATTGCCTGAGGTACGTAAGGCAGAACGGGACTTAGCGCGCTTAGCGGGTACCGAACAGGGCCGGCTGCATATGGCAATCGAGTGCCACAGCTGTTTCCAATGGCTGATGCCGACGGTGGACTACTTTCGCAACCATTGGCCAGAAGTTGAAATCGACATCCCCAGTGGCCACCATTTCGACCCGCTACCGGCGCTCGCCCGAGAGCAGCTAGACCTCGTCATCACCGCTGATCCTCAGCCGCTTGACGGCATTCACTATGCCCCGCTGTTCCGCTATGAAGGATTACTGGCTATCGCTCGACAGCATGCTTTTGCGGGCCAAGGGTTTATTGAACCTCAGGCGCTCGCGGATGAAACGCTGATCACGTATCCCGTCGAGCAGTCGCGTCTGGATATTTTCAGCCAATTTTTACATCCAGCCAACGTCCGCCCGCGTGAAATCCGTACAGCAGAATTAACCATTATGATGATGCAGCTGGTTGCGAGCGGACGCGGCGTATGCGCACTGCCTAGCTGGGCGCTAACCGAGTACCTGGAGCGTGATTATGTTAGCGCGGTGAAGCTGGGCGAGCACGGAGTATGGAGCACACTTTACGCGGCGATTCGCGAAGAAACGCGGGAAGCACCCTGGATGCAGGATTTCTTACGCACTGCTCGCGAGACATCTTTTGCGGTGCTCTCAGGGATTAAGCCGGCGGATCTCGACGCGGAATCAGCAGCGTAAAACGCGCCCCGCCCAAGTGGGGGCTATTATCGACGGTAACGCTACCGCCGTGGCTAGCCATAACTTTCTGCACAATCGAAAGCCCCAGCCCGTAGCCGCCGGAGCTCCTGGCCCTGCTGTCATCCAACCGGGCAAATGGCTTGAAAATATCGGCACGCGCTTCAGGTGGAATACCCGGACCGTCATCCTCTACATCAATGCGGACGAGCCTGGGCTCATCCCATAGCCGGACGACCACCTGAGCCGTGGCATGACGGCAGGCATTACCCACTAAGTTTTGCAGCGCACGCTGTAAATAGCGAGGCTCCGCCAGAAGCTCGACTTCGCCACCTTGCAGTAGTGTGAATGTTAAGCCTTCGTGCAATGGCGAGAGTGTATCAATCACGCGCTCTGCCATGGCCCGGCACTCGACCAGCCCGGTTTCAAGCTCGGCGCCGTTAATCGTTTCGCCGCCTAATCTTGCATAGGTCAGAATTTCATCGACCAGCTCATCAAGCTCCGTAATATCAGCATCAATACCCTGTAGTTGGCGCCGGATAGCGGGCTGGTCAGTCATATCTTCGACCATTTGGACGGCAAAACGAATGCGCGCCACCGGGGTGCGCAGCTCATGAGAAACCGCGCGAATCATTTCTTGCTGCCCCCGCAGCAGGCTCTGCACCTGATTAGCCATGCCATTAAAGGCCATTCCCAACCGGCCTAGAAAATCACCGCTTTCAACTTTTACTCGGGTTTCTAATCGCCCGCTAGCAATCCGTGTAGCGGCCAGCTCAAGCCTTGCCATGCGCTCTTCAATGCTACGCATAATTAAATAGATGATAAGGCTGAGTACGATCATCAGCCCAACTAATAGGGGAAGGTGTAAATTCAGCGGTAAGGTATCGCCACGGGAAATGGGGCCCGCCTGTAGCCACGCCGATTCACCGGGCAGTTGATAAAGCAGCGTAATCGATAGCTTGTCGGACACTAATTGCGTCACGATACCACCGCTAACCAACAGCGTTTGCTGCTCAGCAGTTAGCCGGTCCGGCACGGTGGCCAGTAGCTGCAGCGGCCAGCTCCCCGAACGCAGCTCTTCTATAAGACTTTCACGCTCATTCAAGGGGGTTACCGCAAGCCAGTCGCCTAGCAATGAAATGCTGCCGTGCCACTGGTGCTCGCTCCAGTCGTCCGCCAGCCAAGCCTGTAACAGCTGGTTACTTTCCGGCAAACGCTGCTGCAACCGCCAAGGATCCTCTGCAACCAGTATTTTGCCCTGTTCTAAGCGGGAGCGTTCAAAGTAGCCAAGATCAGCATCGGCGATGGGCAATAGCGTAAGCTGTAAATCCAGCCGCTCTGAAAAGCGATCCAGCAGGCCACCGCGTTGCTCTACAGGCGTGTCGGCTAGCCGGCGCGTCATCAGTGACATCGGCAGCGCGGCGAGCTGCTCGCGATAGTCCTCGCGGCGCACCTGTTCGATAAACGAGCACCCGGCCAATACCATCGCCAACATCACCAGTAGCGCGAGGCCCAGCAGCACATAGAAGCGCAAAAACGACCCGCTGCTGAACACCCGCCGCATGACACCGCCTCTAAAATTAACTGTCTTTAACGAAGAGATAGCCTTTACTGCGTACCGTTTTGATGCGATGTGGATGGTGAGGATCATCGCCAATTTTGGGCCGGATTCGTGATACACGCACATCAATCGACCGATCTTGGCCGTCGTACTTAATTCCCCGCAAATCGCTGAATATCTCTTCGCGGGTAAGGACACGACCTGCGTTGCGGCCTAGCAGCCAAAGTAGATCAAACTCAGCGCTGGTTAAATCAATACGTTCACCGGAGAGCCACGCTTCACGCGTCGCATTGTCTATTTCCAGATTTTCGAAACGTAGCCGTATTTCGCCATTGGGCGCAGGGCCTTCAGCGCGGCGTAGCAATGCCCGCATGCGGGCAAGCAGCACCCTGGGCTGAACGGGCTTGGGTACGTAATCGTCGGCTCCCATCTCAAGCCCCAAGACTTGATCTAGGTCATCGGTGCGTGCCGTCAACATCATGATAGGGCCATAAAAGTTGGGCCTGACGCGGCGACAAATCGCTAAACCATCTTCGCCAGGCAGCATTAAATCTAAAATAACTAGGTCTGGCTGCAAGGTTAAAATACGATCAACCGCTTTAGCACCGTCGGCTTCCAACGAGACCTGGAAGCCGTTCGCTTGCAGATATTCGCGGGTTAGCTCGGCAAGGCGCTTATCATCTTCAATGATCAGAACATGATCTTGATCGGGGTAATCAGGCACGACAGGCGCTTGGGACTCAAGCGCCTGGAACTGCTGTTCCAGGTGATCAATCATCCTCTTTACTCACTCTACTTAGGCTGTCTGTTTTCACCGGTTAACCCAGCATCAGCACAGATAATATATTGTTGGCTCTAAGGATAACTCAAAACCATGAAAATGCCCTCTAATGTCATAATCATTACGCTTATTGGCGAATGCGTGCGGCCGGGCACTTGATTCCCCTACCCACGAGGGCTAATGTAGAAGCGCTAACTGTCGACAATCTGACAGGAGGATCCTGCCATGAAAAGTAATAATACGAAAAGTGTCATTAAGCGTGTGTATGTGCCTGCCCAGGTACGCGATCTGCCCAACGGGGAAAAATTAAAAACTCCCGGGCATTACAAATCACCACCGGGCGATGCAAGCGACGCCATTGAGTAACGAATACTCATAATACTAAAAAGGCAGGCCATCACAGGCCTGCCTTTTTACTTAGTCACGAGATTAAGCCAACCATCGGGAAAAATAGTAACACTATAGCGCATATTAACGTTACCTAATAAAGCGGAAATTACTACTCTGGAAGACTCAGCCTCATCTCACCTGCATGCATTTCAATCGAGAAAAGGTTCAAAAAACTCATGCCCAACAATACAGTATCGCGCTCCATACCCGAGCTAATCGAGCCTTGAACATTTTGTACGGTGAGCCCTCCCAGCGACACCTCGCCCAACTCCGTTAACGCTCCTTCAACTCTGCCATTGGCGGTATTAAACCAAGCGCTACGCCCTGGCTCCAAACCTAGCTCTGCCGCTAAGTCGGCGGGCACTGCTACGTAAGTGGCACCAGTATCAAGTAAAAAAGTGACGGGCGAGCCGTTAATGCGCCCAGGGGACTCGAAATGCCCTGCGCGATTTCGCTTTAACGTGACAGGCTCACCCGCAGGCAGCGTGTGCACAATGTTGGCATTAGGACGCATCATTGCATCCAGACCACCGTGTATCCACCAGGTGCCAACCGCCATTAACAGTATCCAAAAGAGCAGCATCATTCCAATGCCGCCGCGCTGTGCCGACTGCGAGACCATATGCCTCCTCACTGAAATAAGGGCTCCTTTATAGGCTTGGTCGTTATGGGCATTACCGCTATTTTCCCCAAGCCAGCGCAGCTTCACGGCCACGGCGCTCGTTGACTCTGGCACAAATCAACATCGCGATAACGAACAAGGCAACGCATAATAAAATAGATGCCTGTAGGCCAATCAGCGCTTGCAGCACGCCCAGCATTACGATGCCCAGCACGCCCGCTAATTTATTCGCCAGCCCCCAAAATCCAAAGAATTCCGCTGACTTTTCCAGCGGTGAAAATAAGCCTACCAGCGCCCGACTTGCCGATTGGCTAGAGCCTAGACTCGCTCCCGCTAAGCAACCGACGACCAGGAAGACGTATTGAGCCTGCCACTGCACCTCAAAATGCCCGTTCACCCATTGCGTTACCTCAGGCGTTGCCCAAATAGCAATAATCGCCAGCACCCACAGCGCCAGCGTGATTTGATAGGTGCGCTTGGCGCCTAGCCGATCCTGCAGCCAGCCAAACCCTAATGCCCCTGCGGCGGCGGTGATCTGAACAATAATGAACATGATGTTGCGCACGCTTTCTTCCCAACCAATCACTTGAGCGCCATAGATGAAAGCGAACGCAATGATGATGTACACACCGGCCATTGAGAAAAGCAGTGAAATCAAAAAGGTCGTCAGGTCTTTAAAATGGCGTAACTCGTGAAACGTCACCGTCACGCGGTTCAGGGCAATGTGGCGATAAGACACGCCACGTGGCTGAGGCGTGCCGCGCTCTTTCAGCCAGAGGAAGGTAGGAATTGCGGTAATCAGAAAAAACCCTGCAGCAAAGGGACCCACCCAGCGGATGCGCTCAAAGTTCTCTGCGCTGGCCTCACCCAGTACCACCAACGTAAATCCCGCGGCAAATAGCCCGCCAATGTACCCTAACGACCAGCCAAATCCGGAAATTTTGCCCAGCGCTTCAGGTGGCCCTAATTCGGGCAAAAAGGCGGCAATAAATGATTCGCCCATAGAATAGGCGTAGTTAGACAGCACAATTAATAGCAGCCCCATAATGACGTAGCCTGGCTCAACGAAGTAAAGCATCGCCGTGGTCACCACGGTGGCTAGGTAGCTCACCAGCAGAAAACGCTTTTTCTCCGCCCGATAGTCCATAATCGCGCCGCACAGTGGTGCCGTCACCACTACCATCAAATAGCTGATCGCCAGGCCAAGACTCCATAAAAAATTAGCCAGCCTGAAGTTGTCGCCACGATCCCCGACAATCACGGTGGTAAAAAGCTCGCCAAATACCACCGTAATAATCAGCAGCGTGTAGGCCTGGTTAGCAAAATCAAACATCGCCCAGCCGAATATTTCTCGGCGCGACGCATAGGCACCGGTCACCTTAGCAGTGTTAGCTGACAGCATTGGGTCTCTCTCGCAGGGGGAATCGTAAGCCTAGCAGGTGTTTGATTAACATTCTTCAGCGCTACGCAAACGCCCAGCATCGCTGGGCGTCACGAAAAGCATGGGCAAAGAGAACAAGCTCTATCGCTAACGTTAGAGCAACCAGTGCGCAATAACCGCGGCAAAACCAATGGCCATCGCCGTAACGACCGCAATGGTCACTACCCGATCAAGCCAGCGATCAAAGGCTATTCCTTTAGAGAAGGCAGCCCCTTTAGGCTGCCTTCTAGTCGCCCCGTGGCGTCCTTGCCGAGCCATTAGCATCTTTGCCGCATGTGGGTTTGCTCCTAGAATAGCTAGCGCTTTAAACGCTAGCTCCCGCAATAGAAAGCTTTCTTATCTCTATTGATGCTGACTATTTAATGCGCCGATTGACCACATTGGGCGCGCGACGCAGCCGCTCCTCTTCACCTAATAGCTCCGCTTCAAAGGCATCGGCACCCACTGGCGTATCTCCATGGCGACGGTATAGTTGCATCAACATGGCTTTACGATCTGCTCGCAGCTCTTTCACCAATACAAAGATCATCATATACAAAATAAAGGTAAACGGCAGCGCTGACAGCACAGCAGCAGACTGAAGCCCGGCTAACCCTCCCGACGCAATCAAGGTGAAACAGATAGCGGCAATCAATACACCCCAAACCACGCGCTTGTACAACGGCGGATTAATGGAACCATTATCCGTCATTTGCGCCACAATATACGAGGCCGAATCAGCGGATGTCACCAAGAAAATAAAGATCAGCATCATTGCCACAACGGACAGCACGCCGGAAAATGGCATTAAATCAAACATTTCAAACAGTGCGGCGGTGATATTATTCTGCGTCGCGGCGGCTAGGCCGATATTAGTACCATTAAGTTCCATATGCAGCGCCGCACCGCCAAATACGCCAATCCATAAACAGGCAAGCAGCGGCGGTACTAGCAACACCCCAAACACATACTCTTTGATAGTACGACCACGGGATACACGGGCGACAAAGGTTCCCACAAAGGGCGACCAGGCGATAACCCATGCCCAATAGAAAATTGTCCAAGAGCTCGCCCACTCATTATCGCTATAGGGAGAAATACGCAGGCTCATGCCAATAAAATTCTGCAGATAATCGCCGATACCGACGGTAATCGTTTCCAATATCGCAAGCGTAGGGCCAGTAATGAGCACATACAGCATCAACCCGATGCACAAGATCATATTGAGGTTAGATAGACGCTTAATGCCCTTATCCAAACCCGACCAAGTGGATGCCATATAGGCGCAGAACATAACGAAGAGAATAACAAACTGCCATAAGCCGTTTTCAGGCAAGCCAAATACGGCGTTTAAGCCACCGTTCATCTGCAGCACGCCTAGCCCCAGTGAGGTAGCAACGCCCATTACCGTGGCAACTACCGCAAATACGTCTAGCCATGAGGCATAGGGGCGTATCTTAGGATTTTTGGCGGTGACCGACGAAAGTACTGAAGAAACAAGCCCAGCCTGGCCTTTACGAAACTGAAAGTAGGCGATGATTAGCCCCACGATCGAGAACGCCGCCCACTGGTGGATCCCCCAGTTAAAGTAGCTGTACTGGATGGCGTAACGTGCCGCTGCTTCAGTCTCCGCAGTGACATCACCATAAGGTGGCTCAATGTAGTGAGACATTGGCTCGGCCATACCATAAAAAACCAAACCTACGCCAAACCCCGCGGCCAGCAGCATGCTAATCCATGAGAAAAAGCTATAGCTGGGTCGACTGTCCTGAGGCCCTAAGCGGACCTTGCCATATTTACTCAGCGCCAAGCCGAACAAAAAAATCACAAAACCGAAGACAGAAAACAAATAAAACCAACCAAAAATCTCGGTAACTGTGGATAACGCCCTTTCTGCGAGGCTTGCAAAACCTTCAGGAAACGACGCTCCCACAATTACCAAGCCCAAGATAATCACCACTGATGCGATGAAAACCGACTTGCCTCCATGATTGGCCATATAACCTTCCTGTTAGATAAGCATTGTGCACATAAAGAGTGCTTGTACAGTTAAATGCTAACATTTTAGGATGGCAGGCGCATTTCAAGGCAAGGCAAGCTGAAATCATTCTATAAGAGGCGTGCTCCACTATTTTCTTAGTAACGCGATACGCCCTGTATCAAAGAGCATTCGCGCGACGTGCGTGCATGCGGCGAATTTTTTGACTCACAATGCCGTAGCGTGGGCCGCCAATAAACGCCAACACAAAGAAAGCACCGGTCATTACCGCCATCATGCCTCCAATCGAAACGTTCCAGCGCACCGCGAGATAGTAGCCGGTAACGCTCGAGGCAATCGAGATAAAGGCTCCGATTAGAAACATTAGCCACAGACGGTCGGTTAGAAGATATGCGGCAGAAGGTGGAACGATGGCAAAGGCAATAAAGAGCACGGCACCTACCGCATCAAAAGCCGCGACGGCAGTGGTACTGGTCAGCATCAGTAGAACGTAAAAAAGAATACTCGGGGCAAAGCCCAGTGTTTTAGCCAATGCAGGGTCAAACGTTGCCAGCTTTAGCTCTTTATAAAACAATATAATAAACAGGTAATTAATAGCCGTCACTATACCCATCGACACCAAGGCTTGCGGCACGTTGTAGCCAGCTATCGTGGTGGTATCCAGCCATATGAAGCCAATCTCACCGAGCAAAACCGTGTGGGTATCGATATGAACATCGTTGGCATACAGATTTAACAGCAGCACGCCGATCGAAAATAGCGCAGGAAAGACAAGGCCAATGGCCGCATCTTGTTTAACGCGCTTAGTATTGGCCAAAAGTTCCGTTAAAAACACCGTGAGTAGGCCTGTCAGCGCAGCTCCCACCAGTTGAAACCAGCCACTTTGCTGATGCGTCAGCAGCCACACAATGACGATCCCAAAGACAATGGAGTGACTGATCGCATCGGTTAGCATGCTATTCCCGCGGAGCACTAAAAACGTTCCAACGGCGGATGATGCAATGCCCACCAGTGCGCCAACGGCCATTATCTGTAGCTCAATGCTACTGAAAAACACGTCCAGCATCAGGTGGTCTTCCCATTCAATTCAGCCATCACGCTTTGTGCTTCGCGAACGCCCAATGACGTTAACAGCCACCGATTCCCCGCCGACATTGGCAGGCAGGGCGTTTTTTGACTAACCAAAAACCCCTTTCGACGTAACTGCCAAAGCGCTATCGCGGCGGAAAAATTCAGCCTAAACGGCAAGTTGTGAACCTCTTGATCACGCGTTGACTGGGTTTTATAGAGGGTATAAAGAATTTGGCGCCGACGCAGCTGAGACACTTGGCGAAGATGCTGAAGCAGCCCCCATAACAATCCACGCTGTGGCGCTATCGCCAGCGAAATTAGCACAATAATAGACGCCGATAGGATAATTAGCGGCCCTGTTGCTAGCCCGCGAGACAGCGCGCTAATCGATGCCCCAGAAACACCGCTTACCACGCCGACACCGGCGGCAATAAACACCATGGCTCCCAAATGACGACTCCACTGACGAGCAGCAACGGCTGGCGCCACAATCATGGCGGCCATTAGCACCACGCCTACCATTTGTAGCCCAACCACCACGGCCAACGTCACCATGGTGGTCAGTAGCACTTCTATCAACGACACTGGCAGCCCTACGGTATGCGCAAACTCAGGGTCAAACGTCACCAGCTTGGCTTGTTTCCATAGAGCGCCAAGCAGCGTCAATGAAAACAACGTAATGCCCCCCATCAGCCATAAATCTGAGCGCAGCGTCGCGGCAGCCTGGCCAAAAAGAAAGGACTCTAACCCGCCTTGCGATGCGTTATTGCTGCCTTGAATATAGGTAAGCAGCACCAGGCCGATCGCAAAAAAAATGCTCAAACAGATACCGATACTGGCATCCGTTTTAAGCCTGCTCATACGCGTTAAAACGAGCATCAATAGCGCGGCTAACGCGCCCGTCACCATTGCGCCTACAATAATGCTGCCCATCTCGCGGCTGCCCGCGATAATAAAACCCAGGCAAACCCCCGGCAGCGCCGCGTGAGAAATAGCATCGCCTAGCAGGCTTTGGCGTCGCAGCACTGCAAAACTTCCCAGCGGCCCGCTAATCAGGCCTAACAACGCAGCCCCAATCACCACGTTTTGAAACGTATAGTCGTGCAAAATGCTTAGCCACTGCACTGTCAATTATCCCTTTTTGAGGCAGCAAACATCAGTGAATTGCTGTCATCTAGCAGGGCAATCTGCCCGCCATAGGCTTTGCGTAAGTTATCGGCGGTAAAGACGTCATCAACATTACCCATCGCCACAACGCTAACATTTAACAGCAGCAGCCAGTCAAAATAACGGCGCACTGTCTGCAGGTCGTGATGAACCACAATCAAGGTCTTACCTTCATCACGTAAACGCCGCAAGATATCGATAATGGCACGCTCG
>NZ_JBQDLQ010000018.1:0-49563 GCF_052095695.1 Halomonas sp. | reverse complement strand
GGTCGTGGTCGTGGTCGTGGTCGTGGTCGTGGTCGTGGTCGTGGTCGTGGTCGTGGTCGTGCGCATGGTCATCATGACCAGGCTCAGCCAGGGCCGCATGTAGCACCTGCGCGTTGTGGCGCATCATACCCAGGTAAGTGCTGGCCTCGCCTTCACTGGCTAGCGCGTCCGCGTACAGCGTGCCTGCAATGGGCAAGCCGGTTTCTTCAGCTAGCTGGGTGATGATCGACTGGTTGGTCATGTTCTCGTGGAACAGTGCCTCAACGTTCTCTTGATTAATCACGTCTACCAGCGCTGCCATGTTGGCGCCACTAGGATCCGCTTCCGTGGAAAGCCCCACTGGAGACAGGAAGTTAACGCCATAAGCGTTGGAGAAGTAGCCAAAAGATGCGTGGCCGGTAATCACACTGGTAGACGCTGGAATTTCCTCAATCAATGCACGAATCTCAGCGTCTGCCTCGGCCATTTCTTCTAAGTAGTGCTCCGCGTTAGCGCGGTATTCATCAGCATTGTCGGCATCTGCAGCGATTAAACCATCGCGGATATTAGCTACATACACCCTGGCTTGTTGCATATCCTGCCAAGCATGGGGATCATATGCGCCATGTTCGTGATCATGCCCGTGGTCATGCCCGTGATCATGCCCGTGGTCGTGATCATGCCCGTGATCGTCATACGCTATCGTCGAAATGCCATCCGTCGCGGTAATCAGTGGGCCATCGTAGTCGCTAGCGCTAATCAGGCGCTCCATCCAGCCCTCGAACATTAGGCCGTTGAAGACGACTAAATCAGCATCTGTTAAAGAGCGTGCATCGCCGGGGCTGGGGGAGTAAACGTGGGCATCGCCATCGGCGCCCACCAGGGAGGTCACATCGACATGTTCGCCACCTACGTTTTCCACCATATCCGCCAGGATAGAGAAGCTGGTAACCACCTGAACGCGCTCATTAGCGACAGCGGCAGGCAGTGCCAGCATCGCGGAAACACCCACCAACCAGCGAGATGATCGAGATGATAAATAGGCAAGAGACATACAACACTCCTTACGTTTAAACATAAAGGCGAAAATTAACACCCGTGATCGACGGCCAGCGGCGTCGTTTTACGCCGTAGCTTGGCTGCTAAACTGTGATAACGGCCAAACAGCGCCGAGAATAAATAACCCGCCCCAGCCAGCAGAATAATGCTCGGGCCTGAAGGGATATCCAAATGGAACGAAAGCAGTAGGCCGCCGGTGCTAGACACCATGGCAAGCACAATCGAAATACCGATCAGCCCTTCTAAGCGCTTGCTCCAAAAGCGTGCCGAGGTGGCGGGAAGCATCATTAACCCCACCGCCATTAGCGTACCCAGGGTTTGAAAACCAGCGGTTAGATTGAGTACCAGCAGGCCCAAGAACACGCTGTGCACCCAGCCGCTACGGCGGCTTTGGCCGCGCAAAAATAGCGGGTCTAAACACTCCACCACTAAGGCACGAAAAACCACTGCCAGCGTCACCACAATCAGCGTACTGATACCGGCAATCAGCATCAGGGCGGTGCCATTAATCGCCAAAATAGAGCCAAACAGCACGTGGGTTAGATCCACGCTGCTACCGCCTAGCGAAATCAGCATGACGCCTGCGGCCAGCGAAATAATAAAAAAGCTCGCCATGGCCGCATCTTCCCGCTGGCCGCCCATTTTCGATACCGCGCCCGCCAGCAGTGCCACCAGCAAACCAAACAGCACGCCGCCAATACTCATAATGGGTAGCGAGAATCCCGCCAGCAGAAAGCCTAGCGCCACGCCAGGGAGAATCGCGTGAGCCATGGCATCGCCAATCAGGCTCATCCCGCGTAACACCAAAAACACCCCCAGCGGAGGGGCCGCTAGCGAAAGCGCTAAACCACCCACTACCGCACGGCGCATAAAGCCGTAGTCGAACGGCGCGACAAACCACGCATTCAGTAGGTCAAGCATGCTGATCCCCCAAGCTAAACGGCATCGCCTGAACGGGCGCATGCTGATGAGTCAGCGCAGCGGGAGCAACCCAGCGCGCGTGGCCGCCGTTGAGCATCAGCACCTCATCGGCAAGACGGCGCAAATGATCCATATCGTGTAACACCACAATAATCGTCGCGCCGTCATCGGCCATCTGACGCAGGATACGAATCAAAATATCGACCGTTTCACTGTCCACATTGGCAAACGGCTCATCCAACAGTAATAGCTCGGCTTCCTGCATCAGCGTGCGCCCAATCAGCGCACGCTGGCGCTGGCCGCCGGAAAGCTCGCCCAGCGGGCGGTGGGCCAAATGCGAAATACCCAGCCGCGCCATAATCTCGCGGCCTTTTCGATAGTGCCCGGCGCAATAGCCGGTTAGCGCACCGTGGCTGGGCCAACTACCGGTCATCACCAACTCTTCCACGCTCATGGGAAAGGTTAGGTCTAACGCCAACTGCTGCGGCAGCCACGCCCGGCGCTCTTTTGCTACCGTGCAGACAACTTCACCGCTAATAGGCCGAAGTTCGCCCATAATGGCCTGAATCAACGTGCTTTTACCGGCACCGTTAGCGCCAATCAGTGCGGTAATGGCGCCTGGCTTGAAGTTGCCTTCAATGTGTTCCAGCACCGTGCGGCGCGCCTGGGCCAAATGTAGGTCGTGCAACTGAAGACGAGAGACAAAACGCTCACTCATCCCCACCACCCGCCAGCCCAACCCACCAAAACCCACAGCGCTAGCAGCGGCACAGCAACAAACAGCAGCCGTTTAACCGCCGACAATGACATTAAGGAAAAGTGACAAGGACCTTCCTTGTTATGATGGTGCGTATGCTCACTCATCAAGTGGCCTCGTGTAATATCAAATAGGTTATAACATAACATGTAGCAAAGCCAAAAAATTGCTGGATATTTTACGCCTAAACACCGCGCTGGCAATCATAAAGCTCAGGATTAAGTAGCGCCGTAAATGCCGCGCCAGCCAGCCTGCCAAATAATGGCCGGGCACGCACCGTTCTCAAACACCGAATCGTATTTGCGCCGCTGCGCTTATGCAGGGTAAGTCTGGCTGTGGATAAGTCTTTGGGTAAGGGTGTGAATAAAGCTGTGTATAAGTTAGAGGGGTAATAGCCGGAGAAATAACCAACGCCGCTATCAAGCGAAAAGGATAAAGGCGTACTGATGCATTTAACGGCGCTAAGAAGAGTAGCACGGCGTTGGCACGTCACTAACATGGAAACAGTATTGGCTAAGTAAGCCTAAGTTTAATAGCGATTAAGGGTAAGGAATGGTTTGATGGGCAAAGGTGGGCCAGCAACCGGGAGAGCGCAGTGACTTACTATCGCTATTGGGGCAAAGCGCAAGCGAAGGGATGGGCGGTAGAGTGCCATCTATTGCCGTATCACAATCTCGATGTTGCAGCCGTGGGCTGGTTGCTGCTCTCGCCTGATAGACCGCTGACACAACGCCTTGCAGCGCAACTAGGTCTTGAACCTGAAGCACTACGTAATCTATTAGTTTTTTGGTTGGGTTTGCACGATATCGGTAAGTTCGCCCGAGCTTTTCAGGGGCTTTTTCAACCAACCTCAAGCTTAGTATTAGTCCCTCCCGCTGCGCAATATGCCTACACTGAGCGCCATGATCGTTTGGGGGACGTGGTTTGGGAGGCTAAATGGCTAGACTGGTTTGAAGATGGCACGTTGCAATGGCCGACTGGTTTGACTCGCGCTAATTGCAAGTCGCTGCGCGCAGCTCTTCCTGTCTTAACTGCACCTTTCTTTGGTCATCACGGCCAGCCAGTAAGCGCAGGCAGTATCGACGTAGAGATGTTTTTCTGCCGTGACGAGCATGCTGACGATATCGAAGCGACGCGCCAATTTATTGCCGATTGGGCAAACGTCGTTCCACCAGAGTGGCCAATCGAGCAGTTGTCTTCTGAACAGTGGGTGTATGCCCTGCAGACGCTAAGCTGGTCAATCGCAGGCTGGGCAACCTTAAGTGACTGGTTGGGCTCGAACCAGGATCACTTTCCCTATCTTCAAGAAGAGATTCCTCTCGCCGACTATTGGCAAATTGCATTAAAAAACGCTGAAAGCGCGCTGCAAGAAACAGGGTTTAACAACGTTTCCAAGCCGTTGCCTTATGCTGGAATGTCAGATTGGTTTGGCAAGCAATCCATCACGCCAACGCCCTTGCAGCAGGCTGCCGAGACAGTAGAACTCACAGATGGGCCGCAGCTGTTTATTTTGGAAGATGTAACCGGGTCAGGAAAAACTGAGGCCGCCTGTATTCTGACCCAGCGCCTATTAGCGGCAGGCCACGGCGATGGACTCTATTTTGCACTGCCCACGATGGCCACCTCTAACGCCATGTATTCACGGCTGGGTAATTTGCATCGACGGTTTTATACCGCTGAATCCTCCCCCTCTTTTGTCCTTGCCCATGGTGCACGGGATTTAAACGATGAGTTTATCGCCGCCGTTGCCGCGCCTCAGCCTTCTGATCTGGATTACACCGCTAGTGAGCTCTCGGCCACAAGCCGCTGTAACCAATGGCTAGCGGATTCGCGTAAAAAAGCGCTGCTGGCGGAAGTGGGGGTAGGCACCATTGACCAAGCCTTAATGGCCATTTTGCCGTTTCGCCACCAGTCGCTGCGTTTGTACGGGTTGGCGCGAAAGGTGTTGGTGATTGATGAGGTGCACGCCTACGACAACTACATGCAAACACTGCTCAGCCAACTGCTGGCCTATCATGCGCGCCAGGGCGGTAGCGCGATTCTGCTAACGGCCACGCTCCCCCGTGCCATGCGCAGTGCCTTAATGACTGCTTGGCAAGGGGGGCTTGGACAGCCCGCAACGAAACCACAAAAAGATGACTTCCCATTACTGACCCATGTGAGCGAAGGGCAACCGTTGGAGTTACCGCTGGGCTCGCGCAAAGAGGTGTCCAGAAGCGTTGAAGTCGCTTGGCTAACCGAAGAAGAACAGGCGATAGAGGCGGTGCTGGAAGCGGTGGAAGCCGGTGAGTGTATCGCTTGGGTGCGCAATACAGTAGATGACGCTATTCGCGCATTCGAAGCCATCGCTGCCCGCCACCCTGATCCTGAACGCTGCCTGCTGTTCCACAGCCGCTTTGCCATGGTGGATAGGCAACGCATTGAGTCCCAGGTCATTGAGCGTTTAGGCAAAGACTCAACGCCTGAAATACGCAAGGGGCAGGTGTTGATCAGCACACAGGTTTTCCAAGAATCCTTAGACTGCGACGTGGATGTGATGATTAGCGATATCGCACCCATTGATCTACTTATCCAGCGGGCGGGGCGCTTACAACGCCACCAGCGTGGGAAGCGCTGTTTGCCACGCTTGCTGGTGTTAGCGCCGCCCTGGGCGGATGAGCCCGATGAGCATTGGCTCAAGCGCACGCTGCCAGGCACCCAGGCGGTTTATCGAGACACATCGTTAAACTGGTTAACTCAGCGAGTTTTGCGTCGCCTAAAAGCAATCCGTATGCCCGAAGAGGCGAGGGATCTTATTGAAGGCGTTTACGGCCCCGTATCTGACGATATTCCTGATGCTATGCAGGCAGCGCGCTACGAGCAAAAAGGAATGCAGAGAACGGCTGGCTCGATGGCGAATTTCAACGCACTTAACCTTGAAGAGGGCTATGTAAAAAGCGATCAGTGGCAGGAAGAGCAAGAGATAGGCACAAGGCTGATGGATGAACCCACGATTAATGTCGTGCTGCTTTCACTCACCGATGATAACGAGCTGGCGCTATGGGCGGGAGAGAGCCGCCATGCCGATATGCTTAGCCAAGTAAAACTACGCCAAAGCCAGGCCGCCAAGTTAGCAGGGCTGCCAAGCCGCTATGAAAGCCAGTGGACTGCCCTTCAAGAACGCTACAAAGCGCTGAAGTATACGCAACCGTGGCTGCCCGGTGATGACCCTGAGTGCGACTACGATACCCAGTGGGGCGTTAGGCTAGGCAGTAAGGAGCAGGCGATATGATGCGTTTAGTACTTGTTTGGTTAAAAACGCAGACTTCTTTAGTTCGGTTAAGTAATCCCCGCTGGTGCGGGGAGCGAGCTTCGGCTCTGGAAAGAACCGGTTGATCTCCGCTGATGCAGAGAATAGGTATCTTACAGACAGTTGACAGCTTACGCATGGGAAGAACATACTGCACATGCACTCGACTAATTAAGCAATTCGGTTCTGGAAAGAACCTTTTTTATTTTAGTGCATAGGACGGCGACTAATCACCGAACCATGCATTGTTGCTCACATCGACAATTTAAGGGTTTCGGTATGGCTACGCAAGTAGAGGTCGCTTACTTCGGATACAACGCCTTCGCAGGAGGCCAAAATGATATTTCGACGTTACCGTAAAACCAAAGACGGAAGGGTGTTTGATGCGCATGAATATGGCTATAAAGCGTGGCCAATCACGCCTAGGCCAACACGCAAAAGTAAGAAACCAAAGAAATAGTTGATTGTATTGGCTGGTCTCAGTAATGAGGCCAGCTTTTTTAATTTATAGCATTTCTGAGGTGCTCATGAATCTACTTGACGACCCGTGGTTACCCTTCCTGTTGAAAGATGGAAAGGTAGAGAATCGCCTTGTCTCAGCAGTGGCTGATTCTGATGTAATCAACCTCGCCCTGCCGCGAGCAGACTTTCAGGGGGCGGCCTACCAGTTCCTGATCGGCTTGCTACAAACGGCGCTACCGCCGAAAACTCATGACGACTGGCTTGACTTGTTAATGGTGCCTCCCAGTGTTGACGCCTTGGATAAAGCGTTTGCGCCTTTCAGTAGCGCTTTTGAACTGGACGGCGACGGCCCTCGCTTTATGCAAGACCTTGACCCCCTGGAGGATGTAAACAACGCCACCGTTAGTGGTTTATTAATTGATGCCCCCGGCGCTAACGGCATCAAAAATAATACCGACTTTTTCGTCAAGCGCGGCCGTGTTGAAGTGATGTGTGACGCCTGTGCGGCCATAGCGCTGTACACCATGCAGATTAACGCACCTGCGGGCGGTGCCGGTATCCGCGTGGGCCTGCGTGGCGGTGGGCCGCTGACAACGCTGGTGATGCCGGAGTCGTCAGATGCCAGCCTGTGGGAGCGCTTATGGCTAAACATCATTACGCAGAAAGAAACCACCCAGAAAGGGCAGCAGTGGTCGACGCCGCATCCAGAAGAGCCGTCGCTATTTTTCTGGATGGCCGATACGCGGGTAAGCGATAAAAAAGGCACCGAGGTGCTACCTGAAGATACCCGCCCGCTACACGCTTACTGGTCAATGCCGCGCCGGTTTCGGCTGCTATTTGAAGACGCAGATGAATGCCCGTGTGATATTTGCGGACGAAAAACCCAGCGTGTAGTGCGCGAATTGCGCGCTAAAAAGCAGGGGGCGAATTACGACGGCCCTTGGTTACACCCGTTAACACCCTATCGACGTGATCCCCAAAAGCCCAATGAGTTACCACTTTCCAGTAAAGGTCAGCCGGGTGGGCTTGGCTATCGGCACTGGTCAGGCTTTGTACTGAATGATGAAGAAAGCAGTGGTGCAATCGCGGCAACGGTGCTGAAAAACTACATCCACAAACAAAAGCTGGTGACACAGGAGCGAGCGTGTGGCGAAGACATCCAGGCGCTGCTGAGAGAGGCGCGTCTATGGGTGTTTGGCTACGACATGGACAATATGAAGCCGCGGGGTTGGTACAGCGTGGAAATGCCCCTGGTGGCAATTCCACCAGGCCAGCAGGAAAGACTTCGCGCATGGGTTCAACAACTGATCGACCTTTCGCGCAATATCGCTTGGATGGTACGCACTCAGGTGAAAAACGCCTGGTTTTCACGCCCGTCGGATGCCAAGGGCGATATGAGTGCCATTGATAACCAATTTTACGATGCAACCGAGCCTGAATTTTTTAAAGCGTTGCTAGCTCTACAGCAGGTGCTGCAACAAGAAGCTCCGCCTCCGCATATCCCTCCCGACACTGCTGAGCATTGGTACTTCGCCCTTAAGCGTGAAGCCATGCGTGTATTCGAAGACCTAGCACTCAGCGGTGCTCAAGAAAGCATGGATCTTGAACGTGCCACTGCTGCTCATAGGCAGCTACAAAGCTTTCTTGGTGGCAAGAGTAAAGGTAGCAAAGTGGTGAGTGACTTTATCCAACAAGGTGGGTTTGACCCCTCCGCGCAGGCCAAGCGTAACGCGGCCTCTGCTGCATCCACGACAGGAGACACCTGATGAGTGATTTGTTAACGCCGGAAACAACCGAGAAAGAAGATTTATTGACCGAGGCGGAGAAAAAGTCACTCGTCGCTTTGAAACGGGATGAAGCCGCCGCCCTACGCCGTTGGTGGCAGCGGTTGACGCTACCGCCGCAGGCTTTGAAAGCATTGACCCCTCAGCCGCCACTGCCCAGAGGTGTCCGAGCGGTACTGCGTCGCTGTGATAGCGCGGAAGCAGCGATGCTAACCCAAGGTTTTCGCGAGCTATGGGCGATGCTGCCGGAGACGATGAAACAAACGGATTATCGCGATGAAAAGCTGCAAGTGTGGTCATGCATCGCGTTAATCGCAGCGGAGTTGCGCGAAGAAAAGAAGAGCGCGTCGTTAGCCTCACGCCTTGGCCAGCAAAAAGAGCAAACCGGTAAACCGCTGATGAGTGAGCTGCGCTTTCAGCAACTTCTTTCCTGCCGTACGCCTGAAGAGTTCATCCAGCGCTTACGCCGTGCGCTGGCGCTTGCGGATAAGAAAGATATCAGTGTCGTACTGCTGGCGAGTGTTATCTCACTCTGGTGGCAGGAGCATCGTGGACGTTTGTCTGCCAAGCCTACCCATCGGTTTGGTTTTGTCTTAGCGAACGACTATTTCGCAGCAACGTCTCGCTATAGCCATCGCAGCGACTAATTTTTAGGACTGACTACCACCCTTTCTAGCGTCATATGGAAATCACTAACGGAGTTATCCATGAGCCATTTTATTCAACTGCATTTGCTGACCTCTTATCCGCCCGCCAACCTGAACCGCGATGATTTAGGCCGCCCTAAAACTGCCTTGATGGGCGGTGCAAAGCGTCTACGTGTTTCGTCACAAAGCCTTAAGCGCACTTGGCGTACCTCTGCGCTCTTTGAAGAAGCACTGGCCGGGCATGTGGGCACCCGCACCAAGCGGTTGGGCAAAGAGGCTTATGATCAGCTGTTAGAGAAAGGCGTTGATCAAAAAATGGCGGGGGCTTGCGCAGAAAAAATTGCCGGTGTGTTTGGCAAGCTGCGTAAAGTAGAAAAAGGCGAAGCTAAAGAGTTTGAGATTGAGCAACTCGTCCATGTGGGCCTGGAAGAACGCCAAGCGATCAGCGACCTAGTGGAGACACTGGCAGCAGAGAAGCGTGAGCCAAACGATGATGAATTAAAGCTCTTGCGCCATAAACCTGCCGCCGCCGATGTGGCACTGTTTGGCCGTATGCTGGCTGCCGTTCCCGAATATAACGTCGATGCTGCCTGCCAAGTCGCCCACGCCATCACTGTGCACGCTGCCGAAGTAGAAGATGATTACTTTACCGCTGTCGATGACTTAAACAGCGGTGATAAAGACCGTGGCGCGGCGCATATTGGTGAATCTGGCTTTGGTGCCGGGCTGTTCTACCTGTATATCTGCATTGACCGCCAGCAGTTGGTTGAGAACCTGCAGGGCAACAGTGGACTAGCCGACCAAGCGATTGCTGCGCTAGTGGAAGCCGCCGTGAAAACCTCCCCCAAGGGCAAGCAAAATAGCTTCGGTTCCCGCGCCCACGCGAGCTACGTACTGGCGGAAAAAGGCAACCAGCAGCCGCGCTCACTCTCTACCGCTTATCTGCGACCTATTACGGGGCAAGATCAAGCACTTGACGCTATTAAGCGTATTGAAGAGCAAGCAAACGCGTTTGATAGCGCCTATGACGCAGGTGCTGACAGTCGCTTTGTCACCAGTGCCGAGCCTGCCTATAAAGAACCACAGCTAAAGGGCAATGTTAGAAAAGGCAGCCTTACGGAACTGATCGCTTTCTTAAAAACCGACCAGTAAGGGGGCGGCATGACCGACTATCTTATTTTTCGGCTCTATGCGCCGCTTGCCAGTTGGGGAGAAGCCGCAGTTGGTGAAACGCGTCCTACAGCGACTTACCCAGGTAAAGGTGCCGTGCTTGGTTTGCTTGGGGCCGCACTAGGTGTTCGCCGGGATGACGATGCAGGCCAAAAGCAACTGCGTGAAAGCATTGCCATGGGCGTAAAACAGTACACTCCCGGTATGCTAATGCGCGACTACCACACCGTGCAGATGCCCGCCACGCAGTCAAAAGTGAGCTATCACACCCGCAAAGAAGAGCTAAGCGGGCCGCGCGATGCGCTGAAAACGATCCTTTCCAGCCGGGATTATCGCTGTGATGGTCTATGGACAGTGGCCGTCTGGCTAACGCCAGCGGCAACCCTAACGCTGTCTGAGCTTGAGCAAGCGCTCAAAACGCCCTATTACCCGCTTTATCTAGGGCGCAAATCCTGCCCGCCCGCTGCGCCGCTTGCCCCCCAGCGGCGGCAGTGCAGCATGCTTAAAGAAGCGCTTGATATGGCGTTCCCTAAGCTGGCGTTTAACGGTCAAGAAGACAAAACGGTACTTCGCTTTCCTGATGAAGCTTTATATGCCTGGGAGGGTGAAGCCAGTAAGTTAGATGGCAATGATCAAACGGCAGAGTACAACGATGTGTGGGATTTGCCGCTAAATCGACGCCGCTGGCAGTTTGGCCCCCGGTTAGAGTTTCGTCGGGCCATAGCAGCAGAGGAGGCGCGCTAATGTATCTCTCACGCGTACGTGTTGACCTGAACGGGCTCTCTCGCGAAAAGCTGTTTGATGTAATGAATGCGGAAGCCTATACGGCTCACCAGCTTTTATGGCAGCTATTCCCCGGCTACGAAGGGCCAAGGCCCTTTATTTTTCGGCAAGAGCTGGAAGAAGCTGAAGAGAGTAGAGGCCCCAAAGGGCTACCGCTATTTTACCTTCTTTCAGACCGTGAACCCTCATCAGTGCCAGGCTTGCTGACCGCAGAGAGCAAACCCTACGCACCAGAGTTAAAAGTGGGTGAGAGGCTTGCATTTCGCCTGCGCGCTAATCCGACTATGGCGGTTCCCGTGCAAGGGCAGCGTGGCCAGCGTGCCGATGTGTTGATGGCGGCCAAAAAGCCATTCCCGCCGGGGCAGCGCACCAGCCAAGCTTGTGTTGATGCGATGAATGGCAAGGCCCGTGAATGGCTCGAAAGTCGTGCTGAAACATGGGGCTTTAGCTTGCCGGTGACACCAGAACTGGGAGCCTACCGCCAGCATGTGCTGAATAAAGGGAGCGGCAAGCCGGTTCAGTTCTCTACGGTGGATTACGAAGGCCTGCTGGAAGTTACCAATCCAGGAAGGCTGATCGAAACAATGGCCCACGGCATGGGGCGGGCCAAGGCGTTTGGTGGTGGTTTGCTGTTACTGCGTCGACCTTAGGAGAACAACATGGGCTTTATTCCACTAAAGCCCATTCCCGAAAAAGACCGTATGTCGATGATCTTTATCGGGATGGGGCAGATAGATGTACGCGACGGCGCTTTCGTCGTCATTGATGAAGTTAATGGCGAGCGTATGCATATTCCGGTGGGTTCGGTGGCTTGTCTGTTGCTTGAACCGGGCACTCGAGTATCTCATGCCGCCATTAAGCTGGCTGCTACGGTAGGCACGCTACTGATTTGGGTGGGGGATGCTGGAGTAAGGCTTTATAGCGCTGGACAACCTGGTGGCGCTAGGTCAGATAAATTACTCTATCAAGCGCAGCTGGCGCTGGATGAAAAGCTGCGTCTTAAAGTGGTACGCAAGATGTTTGAGCTCCGGTTTGGTGAAGAACCGCCCTCGCGTCGAAGCATTGAGCAGCTGCGCGGCATGGAGGGCGCGAGAGTTCGAAAAACCTACCAACTTTTAGCCAAACAGTATGGTGTTAAATGGAACGGGCGCCGTTATGACCCAAAACAATGGGAGGCTTCTGATGTTGCAAATCAGTGCTTGTCTGCTGCCACGGCTTGTCTCTATGGCATCACCGAAGCGGCTATTTTGGCGGCAGGCTACGCCCCCGCGATTGGCTATCTGCACACCGGCAAACCGTTGAGCTTTGTGTACGATATTGCCGATATCGTGAAGTTTGAAACCGTAGTGCCTGCGGCCTTTCGAGTAGCGGCGCGTAACCCACCCATGCCTGAACGCGAAGTTCGTATCGCCTGCCGCGATGCATTCAAGCAATCCCGGATACTCCAGCGCTTAATTCCCATGATCGAAGATGTGCTTGCCGCTGGTGACATACAGCCGCCACCGCCAGCCCCCGATGCGGTACCACCCGCTATTCCAGAACCACCTTCGGTTGGCGATGCCGGGCATAGGAGCGGATAAATGGCGATGCTCGTAGTAATTACCGAAGCCGTGCCGCCACGCCTACGCGGCAGGCTAGCAGTGTGGCTTTTAGAAATTAGAGCCGGTGTTTATGTTGGTGATGTAAGTAGGCGTATCCGCGAAATGATTTGGGAGCATGTCGAAGCGCTAGCTGAAGACGGCAATGTAGCAATGGCCTGGGCCAGCAACCATGAATCCGGATTTGAATTTCAAACCTATGGTGAAAATCGCCGAGAACCCGTCGACCATGACGGATTACGTCTGGTGCGCTTTTTGCCGCCACAAGTTAACTAGCTGATTTAACTAGATCTTTAATAATTTAATGTGATGAAAAAGTAAGCAAAATAGCTGGTAGATTTTTTATCTGCTATTTTCTTCTTGTAGATCAAGTGTCTACAACTAGTCCGATCCCCGCACGAGCGGGGCTGAACCGCATGATGATCGGCTTGCCCGGTTACTGACTAACCCGATCCCCGCACGAGCGGGGCTGAACCGGCGTTTTTCTGTGCATATTATATGTTTAACCGCCGATCCCCGCACGAGCGGGGCTGAACCGTGAAGTGCTTGCCACGCAGCAGCTTAATACTACCGATCCCCGCACGAGCGGGGCTGAACCGCGCGACCGTGGGTTTCGGAACCGGATACATAACCGATCCCCGCACGAGCGGGGCTGAACCGTGCCGCCGTACAGCAGAGACAGGATCGAAGCGCCGATCCCCGCACGAGCGGGGCTGAACCGTAACTACGATCTGCACGAAAAGGCACAGTTAACCGATCCCCGCACGAGCGGGGCTGAACCGCGAAGCTAGTCGCCCAGGAGCAAGCTGCAGAAGCCGATCCCCGCACGAGCGGGGCTGAACCGCTGGCCTGCCCTGCTAGAGCAAATTATCGACGCCGATCCCCGCACGAGCGGGGCTGAACCGTGGGACGGTAAGCCGTGCCACTACTCAACTTACCGATCCCCGCACGAGCGGGGCTGAACCGTTCCCTTCTCCTCCGATACCTAAATAATAGTCCCGATCCCCGCACGAGCGGGGCTGAACCGTGGTAGCATGGCATACGGCCTACAATGTAGAACCGATCCCCGCACGAGCGGGGCTGAACCTGATTATCAAATTGGTAAGATTGGACAACATTACCGATCCCCGCACGAGCGGGGCTGAACCGGGTTTTAATGCTCTGCCCTAGGCTACCCTACTCCGATCCCCGCACGAGCGGGGCTGAACCGATTACTTGTTCAAAGATCGTTGGTTAGCTGCGCCGATCCCCGCACGAGCGGGGCTGAACCGTACCGTGAGCTTGTGCCTGAATAACACAATTTCCGATCCCCGCACGAGCGGGGCTGAACCGTTTGTAGAACCAACCGACGCCATCAAACTCTACCGATCCCCGCACGAGCGGGGCTGAACCGGAGAGTAGGGTTATGGAAACAGATAACAGCGTCCGATCCCCGCACGAGCGGGGCTGAACCGTTATCATCTTATCCACAATTGTGGATAACTCTCCGATCCCCGCACGAGCGGGGCTGAACCGTATTGAAAGAGAGCGGAATCAAGCCCGCTAGCCCGATCCCCGCACGAGCGGGGCTGAACCGAATAAAGAAGCAAGAATAGACAAACACCCAACCCGATCCCCGCACGAGCGGGGCTGAACCGCAAATTCGTTACATGTTTGGCACTTGCTCACTCCGATCCCCGCACGAGCGGGGCTGAACCGACATTTCTCACGAATGGGAAAATCTTTGCTTACCGATCCCCGCACGAGCGGGGCTGAACCGTTCTCTATTTACTCGATCTAGCTTGTGAATTGCCGATCCCCGCACGAGCGGGGCTGAACCATGTGATTACGAGTTGGGATCAAATAATCCCAACCGATCCCCGCACGAGCGGGGCTGAACCGTTATTAAGCAAACAATGCTTGATCAATGATAACCGATCCCCGCACGAGCGGGGCTGAACCGACATTTCTCCTGTTTCTGCTAAGGCCAATGCACCGATCCCCGCACGAGCGGGGCTGAACCGGTCGTATTTCGGGAGGTTGTAGCGGTTTACCTCCGATCCCCGCACGAGCGGGGCTGAACCGCAATGTTCAAACCACAGGGGAATACCGACATGCCGATCCCCGCACGAGCGGGGCTGAACCGTTGGGTATTACTATCCCGACGCCTTTACCGGACCGATCCCCGCACGAGCGGGGCTGAACCGGCAACTGCTGATATCTCTGGCATCTCTTTCCCCCGATCCCCGCACGAGCGGGGCTGAACCGACCACTTAAAACTACCGTCCCAAACGCCATCACCGATCCCCGCACGAGCGGGGCTGAACCGCACCCCCCGTTAGAAAAGCTGCCCCTACTAACCCGATCCCCGCACGAGCGGGGCTGAACCGGCCGCACCGGCTGCGCACGATCTTGCTAGGGCCCGATCCCCGCACGAGCGGGGCTGAACCGGCAACGATAGCGCTCCTGCTTTCAGCAGCAGTCCGATCCCCGCACGAGCGGGGCTGAACCGTAGATACAGCTACTCAGGGCTTGGGCCAGCTACCGATCCCCGCACGAGCGGGGCTGAACCGGCCAACGCCAGCGGCTAACGGTGACTTGCCAGCCGATCCCCGCACGAGCGGGGCTGAACCGCGCCCAATCTTTATCGGCACCACCGGCAACCCCCGATCCCCGCACGAGCGGGGCTGAACCGGCTAGCGGGTTTTCATTGTCCGGTTCGCGGTACCGATCCCCGCACGAGCGGGGCTGAACCGCCATTGTTGCTCAAGCAGCTAAGCTTAGCAGACCGATCCCCGCACGAGCGGGGCTGAACCGATCTTGCTAGCGGTGCCAGTGGTTCCTACGCACCGATCCCCGCACGAGCGGGGCTGAACCGGTTAGGCTCCTGCTGTAGTGGTTTCTAATCGACCGATCCCCGCACGAGCGGGGCTGAACCGGCGTCACGCTGCCGCCGCTCGTCAGTTGCGGCCCGATCCCCGCACGAGCGGGGCTGAACCGGGTCAGAAGCGCTACGCATCGGCGGCATCGTGCCGATCCCCGCACGAGCGGGGCTGAACCGCCGCTATTAATAAGCACCACCCGCACCACCACCCGATCCCCGCACGAGCGGGGCTGAACCGGCGCTCACCTGGAACTGCACGTTGCGCATCGCCCGATCCCCGCACGAGCGGGGCTGAACCGGAGTACAGGGGGCTGCACGATGCGGCGTTAGGCCGATCCCCGCACGAGCGGGGCTGAACCGCGTTTGCCATTGCCAAAACTCTTGGCCTATTTCCGATCCCCGCACGAGCGGGGCTGAACCGTGTAGCTAAGAGAGCTGAGGTTGTTGTTAATACCGATCCCCGCGCAGACAGGAATGAAAGGCTATACCCATTTAATCGTGCTCTGCCGATATGGCAACACCACCCACAAAAAGCCACCCCATAAGGTGGCTGTCAGTGCTGCGTTATCAACGCTAGTGCGTTTAACTTTCTTTCGGTGATGTTTCCATGGCGCGTTTGTCGTCGGGCACTCTGACCATGTTGCCGACTTCTAATTTTTCATGGCGCTGGTGGCGGCCGCCGTTGGCGTCAATGATGGCGGCAACTTCGCCGATGCTCACCGCGTCATCTTCTCGATAGGCTTCTACTTTGACGCGTACCATCGCGCCTTGGTAGCGCGCGGAAATAATATCGCCCGGGTTGGGGGCGTGATGGTCAGGGTCGTTCTTAAAGTACTCAGATACGCTGGCGCTGCCAGGGGCGTCCCATTCGATATGTTGATGCATCGCTGTTTTCCTTATCGTGTTGGGTGTTTCTGCAGTGTAGTGCGTTCAACCACTCTCTTCCTTTGTGCTTTGCTCCTCCGTTGATTTTTCTGTTGTTTCTACGTTGTTTTCTTGCCCAACGTACTGAAATAAGAAGTTGAGCGCGGCCGGTAAACTGGCGCGCCAGACGTGCCAAGTGTGGCCGCCGGGGTAAAGGTCGAGACGCACGTCGTTGGGCTGAATGCGCTCTATGGCTTGGCGCATTAGGCGGGCATGAAACTCTGCATCGTAAACGTCACTGCGCCCCGCGCTGATATACAGCGGCACGGGTGGAGTCTCGGCCTCTTGTGCAGCGCCGCGAGGTGTTACGCGTAGCCGGTATTCCTCAAGATGAGCGGTATAATTGAGCGATTCCCACAGGTCAGGATCAAACCGGCCCTGCTCGTCGAGAAAGGCAGGATGACGGTGAGCCGATGAGTTGCGCGGTGGCTGCGGTGAGTAGCTGGCGGGGCTTAACGCTGCAACAGCGGCGAATAAGTCAGGCCGTTCCAGCGCGAAGTTGAGCGCGCCATAGCCACCGGCTGAAAGGCCGGCCACGCCACGTAGGCGGCGCTCTTGGCCTACGCGGTAGGTAGCTTCCACGTGGGGCATTAAATCGTTAAAAAACGCGCTGCGAGCGGGCTCGTTATAGCCATCTACCCACCAGCTGCGGCTGCCGGGCATAATATAGACGGCAGAAGGGATATGCCCTGCGCTAATTAATCTGTCGGCGACTTGCTGAAGGTTGCCGCGTGATACCCAGTCGCGATCAGTTCCAAACGAGCCGTGCAGCATATAAATGACCGGATACGCATCTGTTGCTTGAGCGTCATAATGATCGGGTAAATAAACGCTATAAGGGTAGTCATAGCCGAGCGTGGGTGAAAAGAATTGATGGTGCTCAACCTCGCTGGCCAAACTGTGGCCGCTAAACGTTAGCCACCCAATTAGCGCTGTTAAAAGGGCTTGAGATCGATACGAGCAAAGCGGCCGCTTAAGTTTGAGCACCTTTCCTCCGGGAATTAAAACGATTCAATAAGGTCGGACAACGGGACGGCGTTAGATGTTCATTATAGTAAGGATGGTATTATTTAGCGGCGGGAGGCCCAATGCGGAAAGTTGACGAGATTTATTGGCTGCGTGCTTACGGCTGTATAGCCGTTTTTTTATTTCACCTGTTAGACCATGTAAATCAACGCGTTGATAATGTTGCCACTGACCTCCTGCGCCTGCCGCTTGTGTTGGGTACGCCCATTTTTCTGTTTATTTCGGTGTTTGTTTTTGCCGTGCGCTATGACAAATCGGTGCCAGAAGGTTTTCTCACCCAGCGCGTGAAATATGTGATGGTGCCATATTTTGTGTATGGTTTTATCTACTCCACGGCCGAGTGGGTGAGCTTACAAGGCTCGGATGAGCCGGTGGGGTTTGTCGCCAATGCCATTGAGTATTTTGTCTACGCGGGCTGGCACGGCTATTTCTTAATCATTGCGATGCAATTTTATGTGGCGTACTGGCTGTTTACACGCTGGCAGCTGTGGCGCTTAAACCCGGTGCCATGGCTGTGGGGCGCCTGTGTGATCAGTATGGCCTACTGGGGGCTTGCTTATTGGTTGGGTATTGATCTGCCCGGTTACTTGCTTTGGATCGCACCGCTAGGGTGGATCTATGTGTTCTTCCTGGCGCTGGTGCTGGTGCGTTATTACCCGCTAGCGCCAGAGAGCGTGCTTGCCCAGCGGCCGGCTTGGATGCAGCAGCTGGCTCAGCCCGTTTGGCTTGTGCTACTCGTCGCGTTGGTCATTGCGGGCACTTTCGCGGGCCAGCTGGCCTTTTCATCTAAAGAAGTATGGGTGATTCCTTTCTTTGTACTGTTTACGCTTTGCGCGATGCGCTACTTAGCCGGATGTACGGTGCCGGTGTGGGTCCGTCATGTGAATGTGCATTCGTTTGGTATTTACTTAGCGCACCCCATGTTTTTTGTGCTTGCTGATTTGGCCGTTGCGCCGCTGGCGCTGCCGGTTGTGGTATATGCCTTGGTGCTTATCGTAGTGGGCATCGTGGGGTCGGTAGCGCTTAATAAATTGGCGAATACCTTTACGCTGGGGGCGATGTTGTTTGGTAAACAGTTGAAAGTGGCTTAAGTGCGGAAGATGCAAACAGATTAAGGCGCGGTGTGTAAGTGGCACTAAGCATGCTGGGCGCAACCATACCTGGTTCGCTTAGCTTGCGGATGAGCTGGCCGCAGTAGGTTTTTAGGCGGATGGGGCAGGCGAGCATGCGTACAATTGCTGGTCACGAGAATAGGCAGTAAGTGGTCGGCAACACCCGATGCGCGGATGGATCTTAAATGACGTGGCAGTATTGCCCCTGTCACCAACGATAAAACAGACCGATCCCATTGCCGGCTCCGTGTGTTAATTCACCATGATGTAAATTATTGTATCGTATTATTTTTTTAGGTGCCGGGAAAAAGTTTGCGAGCCAAACAAGAGCACCATCATGCTCGATGATCCATTTTGGGGCATCGGTGAGTATTTTTGTTCTATTTTGGTGCATTAGGTGTGTTTTTAGCGCCTGCTTGGCTGCAGTGAGCGCGTTATGCGCCATCACGAGGCACCAAAGTGTATTTTTTAATGCTTAAAAAACAAATGGTTGTTGTTTTTTAATACCATAATGGTGCAGTGTTGGCATGATCTATGCTACCTCCTGTGGAGTAGGTTTTACAGCGGCTACAGGTCGTAGGCAGAAGCCTTGCGGCATGATAAAACGATAGCCGGCCTGAAAGGCTCGCTCAGCGCTTTGTTTATATTTTTCAGCAAGTACTGGGGGGCAAAAAAATGACAGGCATGCGTTTTTGCACGTATTTTGTCGCACAACACTTTTATCGGTAGCTTACTGTCGTTAGCTTTAAGCCACGCTCATACCGGAGGACACTATGTCAGCCAAGACCATCGCACTAATTGAAGAACATGATGTTAAGTGGGTAGACCTGCGTTTCACTGATACGCTCGGTAAAGAACACCATGTCACCGTGCCTGCTCGCGACGTGACCGAAGAGTTTTTTGAAAATGGCCAGATGTTTGATGGTTCTTCCATCGTCGGCTGGAAGGGCATCAACGAATCTGACATGATTCTGAGCCCAGAGGACGGCTCTGCCTACCTCGATCCTTTCACTGAAGACGCTACGCTGGTGCTGCGTTGCGACATCATCGAGCCTGCGACGATGCAAGGCTATGATCGTGACCCGCGCTCCATCGCTAAGCGTGCAGAAGCGTTTCTGCAGTCTACAGGCCTTGGCGACACCGCCTTCTTTGGTCCTGAACCTGAATTCTTTATCTTTGATGAAGTACATTGGAAAACCGATATGCAGGGTTCCATGTACAAAATCTCTTCTGATGAAGGCGCTTGGGCGACTGACAGCGTCGTAGAAGGTGGTAACTTGGGCCACCGTCCGCGCCTGAAAGGCGGCTACTTCCCGGTTCCACCGGTTGATAGCTTCCACGATATTCGTGGCGCTATGTGTAACACGTTGGAAGCGATTGGCCAGACCGTGGAAGTTCATCACCACGAAGTTGCCAATGCAGGTCAGAACGAAATCGGCGTTAAATTCAACACGCTGGTGAAGAAAGCTGACGAAGTTCAGGAAATGAAGTACGTGATCCACAATGTGGCGCACGCTTACGGCAAAACGGCCACCTTCATGCCCAAGCCGCTGGTAGGCGACAACGGTTCTGGTATGCACGTTCACCAGTCGTTCTGGAAAGACGGTAACAACCAGTTCGCTGGTGATGAGTACGCTGGCCTGTCTGAAATGGCGCTTTACTACATTGGCGGCATCATCAAGCACGCTCGTGCGTTGAATGCGTTCACCAACGCTTCTACCAACTCGTACAAGCGTCTGGTGCCTGGCTTTGAGGCGCCGGTAATGCTGGCCTACAGCGCGCGTAACCGCTCTGCTTCTATTCGTATTCCTTATACCGCTAGCCCGAAAGGCAAGCGTGTAGAAGCTCGCTTCCCTGATCCGACCGCTAACCCATACCTGGCGTTCTCTGCCATGTTGATGGCTGGTATCGACGGCATTAAAAACAAGATTCACCCTGGCGATGCCATGGATAAGAACTTGTACGACCTGCCGCCAGAAGAAGGCAAAGCGATTCCTACGGTCGCGAACAGCCTGGATCAAGCATTGGAAGCGCTCGACGCTGACCGTGCGTTCTTGACCGAAGGTGGCGTGTTCACTGACGATATGATCGATGCTTACATTGAACTTAAGATGGAAGAGGTTAATCGTATCCGCATGACGACTCACCCGATTGAGTTTGATATGTACTACAGCTGCTAATCAGCGCATTAGCCGTCTACTGTTGCTGTCGAGATGTTAATAGCAGTGATAAACCCCGCTTCGGCGGGGTTTTTTTATGGCGGGCACCAATGTGGTGCAATAATAAAAACGTTAGTGCAGTGCGATGCGCTAAAAGCGTTCGACTCTTGGTGTTACTTTGCTCGCAGGCCGTGCAACCGGGCATAGGTGCGTAATTGGCGCGCTTATTGCAGTCTCTCATTCATCATCCACCTGTAGGTCTGTAATGGCGATGGAAGACGCGATTTCTCAGGACGGTTTCTCAGAACATGCAATGCATCAGCGCTTGCTCGAACATCTCACCACGGCAGTGTTGCTGCTAGATGGCGAGCTAAGCGTGCGCTGGATGAATCCTGCGGCCGAGGCGCTGCTGGCGGTTAGCCTGAGCCGTGTGTGTGGGAGCAGCCTGGATACGTTACTAGGCGGTGATGAAAGCATCGATGAGGTGTTGGCCAAGGCCCGCGATGCCTTTCACCCTTATACCCAGCGCGAGGCGCGTATTACGCCGCTGAATAGCGATCCACTGACGGTCGACTATACGGTCACGCCGCTATCAGACAATGAGCTGCTGCTGGAAGTAGAGCCTCGCGATCGATTGATGCAGATCTCCCGAGAAGAGGCGCTGACCACGCGTCAAGAAACCATCAAGATATTAGCCCGAGGGCTTGCCCACGAAGTTAAAAACCCGCTAGGCGGCATCCGTGGTGCCGCACAGCTGCTAGAGCGAGACTTAGACGACCCGGCGCTGCGCGAATATACCCACATCATTGTGGAAGAAGTGGATCGGTTGCGCGACCTGGTCGACTCCATGCTGGGCCCCAACCGGATTCTTAAGCATGAGCCGGTGAATATTCACCGGGTGCTGGAGCGCGTACGCACACTATTAATGGCTGAGCATCCCGATGTGGCTATTAACCGCGATTATGACCCGAGTTTGCCCGATCTCTCCGGCGATGAATCGCAGGTAATTCAAGCCGTGCTCAACGTGGCGCGTAATGCGGTGCAGGCCATGAGTGATGCCCAAACGCCTGAGCCCACCCTAACACTGCGTACCCGTGCCCGGCGCCAGTTTACCCTCGGCGCTGAGCGTCACCGCTTGGTCAGTGAAGTTGCAGTTATTGATAATGGCCCTGGCATTCCCGATGCGCTCCACGAAACGCTTTTTTACCCTATGGTATCGGGGCGTGCTGAAGGCAGCGGCCTTGGGCTATCTATTGCCCAGTCGATATTGCACCAACATCAAGGATTGATTGAATGCGATTCCCGAGTCGGACATACCGAATTTCGCTTACTGATTCCATTGGTCTTAATTTCACCGGAGAAACGTCATGACTGAGGCGACACGTACTGATGTTGCGCGGGTGGTGATTGTCGATGACGACCGCGCTATCCGCTGGGTACTTGAACGCGCATTAGCGCAACCCGATCTTGACGTTGAGTGCATCGAGCGTGCGGATATCGCGTTGTCCCGCGTGCTGGAAAACCCGCCGGATGTGCTGGTGACCGACATTCGTATGCCGGGTATCGATGGGTTGGATTTAATGTCGCGAGTCCGCGAGGCGCATCCTGACCTGCCGGTCATTGTGATGACGGCGCACTCCGATTTAGACAGCGCCGTTGCGTCTTATCAAGGCGGCGCGTTTGAGTACCTGCCCAAGCCGTTTGACGTTGATGAAGCGCTGGCGTTAGTTCGTCGCGCGGTGGCGCATGCCCGTGAGCGCGAACGTCAGCGCCCGGCCACTGTGCCGGAAGGCTTAAATACCGAAATTATTGGTGAAGCCCCGGCGATGCAGGAGGTATTTCGCGCGATTGGCAGGCTTTCGCACTCGCATATCACGGTGCTGATTAACGGTGAGTCTGGCACCGGTAAAGAGCGTGTCGCTCAGGCGCTTCATCAGCATAGCCCGCGATCAGGAAAGCCGTTTATCGCCTTAAACATGGCGGCCATTCCACGCGACTTGATTGAATCGGAGCTGTTTGGCCATGAGAAAGGCGCCTTTACGGGGGCCGCGCAGCAGCGCCAAGGGCGCTTTGAACAGGCCAACGGCGGCACGCTGTTTCTAGATGAAATTGGCGACATGCCCGCTGAAACCCAAACGCGTCTGCTACGCGTGCTGGCCGACGGTGAGTTTTATCGCGTTGGGGGGCATACGCCGGTCAGGGTCGATGTGCGCATTATCGCCGCTACCCATCAAAATTTAGAGGTACTGGTGGACGATGGTCGCTTTCGCGAAGATCTATTTCATCGCCTGAACGTGATTCGCATTCATCTGCCCAAGCTTGCCGAGCGGCGCGAAGACATTCCCCGGCTAACGCGGCATTTTTTAGCCGAAGCGGCAAAAGAGCTAACCACCGATATTAAGGTGCTCACCAGTGAAGCAGAAACGCATCTGACGCATTTGCCGTGGCCTGGCAACGTGCGTCAGCTAGAAAACATCTGCCGCTGGCTGACCGTCATGGCCTCAGGGCGTGAAATCCTTGTTGAGGATCTGCCTCCCGAGCTGCGTTCGCCCAACGCCACGGATAGCCGTGTTCACGGCGACTGGCGCACGGCGTTTCGCGATTGGACCGACCATGCGCTGGCAGAGGGCCACACGCATTTGCTGGAAGAAGCGGTGCCAGATTTCGAACGAATTTTAATTGAGACGGCGTTGAAACATACCGGCGGTCGTAAAGGGGAAGCAGCGGAGCTACTTGGCTGGGGCCGCAATACGCTGACCCGTAAATTGAAAACGCTATTACCGGCGCTGGTAGATGAGTGAGCGCTATTCTTGCGCTTGTATACGCAGGATCTCGGCCCGAATGGCCTCGGTTTGTTGTAGTTTAGCCGGCAATGGCTTGACGGGCATCGGCACCGCACTGATGTAAGAAGCGTTCGAAATCGAGCAATATCGTATCGAGGCAGGCATGCAGACGATGATCGTCATCGACCATGCGTAGCGACAGCCGCTGAAGGCGGGCGCGTTCGATCACTGGCCCCGGAGCAATCACATCATCACGCCAGCCGTGAATAATGTGAGTATGGCATGCTTGAATGTAGGGGGACGTTTCAGGGTAATCAATCAAACCTAGAGCCGGGGCCAAGAGAAAACAGCCCAGCACCGGCTGCTGGGCGCTGACCGTCGCACTTAGCCAGCCACCTAAGCTTGAGCCTGCTAGCACGCAGCCGGCGGGGTCATCTCCACGTTCGGCCAACACCGCCAGAAGGTGCGTAAGGCGTTGCTGTGGTTCTGCCATACCCCGGTAGTCCATGACGACGGGTTCGCAGTCGTCCAGCTTTTCGGCGACGCTCTTCAGTGCTTGAGTTTTCAGTGCACCCGGCCCGCTCGCCAAGCCGTGAGACAAGTAAACCGTCATCATCATCGTTACTCCGCTGAGCGTTGGATAGCCTGGCCACCCTGTTCAATGTCTTCCCCTGCGCCGCGAATAGTATTGCAGCCGCTGAGTAGCAGCGCGGTGATGATGAGAATACCAATAGCAACAGCTGATTTCATGGCGGCCTCCTTGAAGGCATAGTTTGCTAATAGTTTAGACTGAGCGATAACGGCTGGCATCCCTGGGCGAGGGCTTTTCACCATCAGATAATAAACTAATCTCTGTCGCGACGTTTAGCTACGTCTGAGTGAAAGAAATGCGCACTTATGTCGTGTGCATATGTCGCATGTGTCAGTTCTATACATTGATTAGGTATATTAAAAGACGGTTTTTAGTGCGGATTATTTTTTAAGCATTTGTTTTTAAATGTTTTATTTTTTAATTCGATGAGTTGGCCCAGCGTGTGCAGTAACGTAAGGTATAGCGATAAGCGCAGTCACCGATGGTAATTTTCATTTTAACCAGTCATGCCTAAGTCGACCTTTTGGTGGGTGGCTAGATTTTTAGAAATTAAGAACTTAGAAACTAATCAACTTAGAAACCAAGAATTTAAAAACTGAGTGAGTGGGCCGAGTAGATAAGGAAGGAAGGCAGGAAGCAGAGCAAACGTACAGGGAGTGAAAGGACAACCCACCCGCTCATTGGTTGCAGCGCAAAGAGGCGCTGTTCATCAACGCCAGGGATCGGAATCGATGCAGAACGACCATCTCATAAAAATGAGGTGGTTTTTTTGCGTCTGGCGTTTACTAGGGTAAATAAATACTGCTCTTTATGCTTTTTATGCATAGGTTCTGCATAAGTAAAAATTTTTGTACAGATTAACGCCATATTTTGGTCTATCCTTTTAGCAGGTGTAAATATGTTGCGGTTAGAAGACGTCAACGTCACAGCCGCACACTGACAGGGACAAGACTATGGCCATTGCATTGATGTTGTGCATGTTTTTTTTGTTCTTAGGATTTTCGGGCGTTGGACTATATATGATGTTTAAAACATCGTTTATGGCAAGGTTGGATGAGAGCGACGACATGCCACCCGGTATGTAATCCACCACTGTTCCAGCATGGCTCGTGTCTACTGATAATTTGCCCGTATTTTGAGGCATATGAAAAACGCCCGCTAAGCGGGCGTTTTTGCGTTCAGCCCATCCAATAAAGGCTGATCAGCGCAAATGCGTAGCCCAAGGCGGCGCCTGCCAGCACATCGCTTACGTAGTGCAATCCCAAGCCCACCCGCGAAATCGCAATTAGCAGAGTTAAAGGCACAATCAATGGCAGCAGCCAGGGAGTGTGAGCGGCGACTAATACGCTAAACATGACTGCATGCATGGTATGGCCGCTAGGGAAGCTGTAGCGATCACGCGCGGGTTCGCAGCACTGAATATCCTCACCGTAGGTAATAAACGGTCGCTCGCGGCATAACTGTGTTTTCACCAGTCGATAAACGGCCATGGCAAACAGCGCGACGACGCTGTACTGCATGACTCGCCAAGCGCCATTCGGTTGAAGCCAGGGTTGGGCCATGATGAGTAGCGCCCAGGCGGGCCAGTCGCCTAAACGGCTGGCGACCTGCAGCGTGAAACGCCACGGCGAGTACAGCGATAGGCGTGAGATACGCTGGCAAAACTGCCACTCCAGCAGGTCAAGACGATCGAATACTACAAGCGGACGCGGGCGCATGGTGTGCCTCCTGGGCTTGGTGTAAATAACGCAGAAACTGCTCGGTAATACCTGACCAACTTTGCTCAAGCGCGCGTAAGCGTGCCACGCGACCTAGGCGTGCGTAGTCAGCGGGATGCTGGCAAAGGTCTACCGCTGCCCGGCGAAACGCAGCGCTATCACCCGCGCTGACGGTGACGCCATTGTGGCCACTATTGATGAGTTCCGCGCTGGCGGCGTGATCATAGGCCACCACTGCCAAGCCGCTGGCCATGGCTTCCCCCACCACGTTCCCCCAGGTTTCTGAAAGGGAGGGAAAAATAAATATGTCGGCACTGGCATAGTGGCGGGCGAGGTCATTCTGGTTAATGAAATCAGTGAAATGCACATCGGGTAGAGCCCTCTGTAATTGTGCCCTAGCGGGGCCATTGCCCACGATTACCTGGGCCATGTCGGGGCGCACCTCACGCATAGCGTGAAAGCTTTCCTGCAATAAAGTGAGATTTTTTTCGGCGGCTAATCGGCCAACGTACAGCGCGACTGGCTGGTGCTCGCTAACGCCCCAGCGCTTTCGCAACTGTGTGTCACGGTGCGCGGGCGAAAAGCGTTCGCCGTCTAACCCCCGTGAGAGCACGTGAACGTCTCGTATGCCTTTGTGCGTTAACGCAGCAGCCTGCGCGTGAGTAGGCACCAATGTTGAGGCGCAGCCGTTATGAAAGTAGCGAAGATAGCGAAGGGCCGTCGGCGCCAGCCATGTGACCCCGTAATCTTTACAGTAGTGGTCGAAATTAGTGTGCCAGCCGGCTACCAGGGGAATGTTGAGCCGCTTTGCCGCTTGGCGCGCCGCCCAGCCAAGAGGGCCTTGAGTGGCTAAATAGATCACATCGGGGCGATGCGTTCGCCAAAAGCGTCGCAGCGCGGCCGGTGTTGCCAAGCCCACCTGGACATCGGCATAGCCGGGGAGTGGAACGCGTGAAACCTGTAACTCGTGGTTAATGCGCGTAGTATTTCCAGCCACGCGCGGGCGGGGGCGAATAACGTCAACCGGCACTCCTTGCCGATTGAGCTCACAGCTTAGCCGGCTCAGCGTATGGGCAACGCCGTTAATGTCCGGTGACCATGTTTCACTAACGATGCAGAGCCGCATGAGCGATTCATCCCTTTATCTCGTTTATATGCAGTGTGGGAGAGGACAATGACACTGCTGAGTCAAACCGATGAATAAGCGATGACACGCGGGCATCCGCTCAGGAGAAACAGGGTTGCTTGACCAGGAAGAATGCGGAGTGAACGTATGGTTAAATAACGTTAATCTGAATATTAATTAACACCTAAATATTAACGTTTGGTGGCAATTTTATTTATTGCTTATAAATAAAATTAAGTTCAAAAAAATTAAAACATTAAGATTAATGAAATATAACTGCTTTAAGGTTCCCATCGCTAAGGCGTTATTTGTTCTTCACCGTGCCTAGCAATGCTCAAGTATTGACTACTTCAATGGGAACACGCATGTTTAAAAAAATGACTCTGGCCCTAGCCGTTAGCAGCTTACTAGGAGCCACTGCAGCACAAGCAGCCACCGTTTATGACCAAGACGGTACTGATCTGGAAATCTATGGTCGTATCGCGATGGGTTTTGAAGGCGGTGGTATTAAGAACGGGATAGACAACGGTGAGGAGTTCCGGAACTTTGGCTCACGCCTACGCATTACCGCTGGCCATCAGGTCTCTAGCGACCTGCGCGCTTTTGCTCGCGTTGAGTGGCGCTTTAGAGCCGATGAGCGAAGCAGCCCCGGTTTTGATGAAGTCCGCAACAGCTACCTTGGCTTAGAAAGTAAGCAGTTCGGTACCTTTATGGCCGGTAACTACAACAGCTATTACGATGATTATGTGATGACCCCGTTCGATGTGTATGTTGAACGCGGTTATGAATTCGCGGGTGGCGGGATACAGGCCCGAGGCGATTCAATCGGGTATAAAACGCCTGAGATCAACGGCTTTCAAGCCGTTATTTCTGCCAAGCACTTCTCTGAACGCGGCTTAACCGACGCTGAGAAAACCGGTGAAGGTAGCGTTATAGCCACACAAGGTGGCGTGGTTTATGAAACGGGGCCAGCTCGTTTAGCGCTAGGCTACGTTGAAGACACTGTGCGTGGTGGCGGTAACGGCGATATGCGATATGGTGCTACAGGCGAGTTTGCCATTACCGATGGTGTTTCTGCTCGTGTTGGTTATGAAACTCGTGGCGATGATGATGTTTACGGTGGCGGTTTCGATAAAATCGGTGTTGGTGCTACTTTCGCGATTGATTCATGGAAGTTCTTTGCCGATTACTACAACATCGAGGTAGGCGGCGCTAGCAGTGATCGCAACGCTTGGGCATTAGGGTCAATGTACAAGCTATCTAGCAATTTTGATATGTTCCTTGAACTTAATGATCGTAATCTAGATGCTGTTAATGATTTCGAAGAAGACATGTACTTTGCGTTGGGTGCCCGCTATCACTTTTAATAGTAGGGTTTTTTTGCACTAGTGTTGCTTAAGTTCTTTGCTCGTAGTTAGCTCGCATGTTTCGATCTTTACCGGTGTGGATGCTTTCACACCGGTTTTTAGTATGTCCGAATATTTATTTAAAGGAAGCGCTATTTCTTTGCTAATATATAAAAAATTTTAAATAACAGGAGCCCGCAGACATGAATTTTTGTCGATATCGTTTTACGCTAGGGACAGCGCTGTTTATTACCGCGGCCCCCGTCTTTGCCGATAGCTATACACTGACGATCTTTCACACCAACGACCTTCACGGGCGTACCGACAGCTACCCTCAACTGATCACCGCCCTAGCTGAAGCCCGCGAACGCTTCGGTGACGGGCTCTTGCTGGACGCCGGGGATATCTTCTCCGGCACGCTCTATTTTAACGAATACCGGGGCCAGGACGCCGTCGCGTTCATGAACCTGATGGGCTATGACGCCTTTGTGCCTGGCAACCATGAGTTCGACCTGAACGATCCCGAGCAGGGCCACCAGGCGCTGGCGGCGCTGTTCGAAGCCGCCGACTTCCCGATTGTGGGCGCGAACCTGGATTTCTCCGCCGCACCGGAATTTGCCGAGCTGCTGGGGGAGTCGATCAGCGTCGAGCCTGAACTTAAACCTAAGCCGGGGCATCTGTATGACGGCATCGTGGTCGAGCAGGGCGGCGAGCGCATCGGTATCTTCGGGCTGAGCACGCAGTCAAGCGAGACCGTTTCGAGCCCCGGTAACGTCACCATTGGCGACTACCGCGAAGCGGCCGAGACGATGGTGGCGGCATTTGAAGCCCAAGGCGTGAACAAGATCGTCGCGTTGACCCACCTAGGCTATGACAGCGACCCCAGCGTGGGTAACGACCTGTTGCTCGCCCAGCACGTGGAAGGCGTGGACGTGATCATCGGTGGGCACAGCCATACGCGCCTGGAATCGCCCGTCACGGTGGCCGAGAACGCCCTGGGCGAGCCTAAAGCGCCCACGGTGATCGGCCAGGCGAACGAGTACGGCAAGTACTTGGGCGTGATGCAGGTTACCTTCGATGACGGCGGCGTGGTGCTCGATGCCAGCGGTGAACTGCTGGCGGCAGAGAATTTCGAGCCTGACGTTCAAGCGCTTGAGATGCTCGAGCCTTACACCGCTCGAATCGAAGAAGTGCGCGATACCCAAGTGGGCGCTCATCTGAATACACCGCTTCCCAACCCGCGCCACGGCAATGGCGATGAAACGAGCGTGCGTGCCAATGAAACCGCGCTGGGTAACCTGATTGCCGATGGCCAGCTTGCGGCCGCCCGCCGGGTGAATCCGGATACCGTGCTGGCGCTGCAAAACGGCGGCGGTATTCGCGAACCGATTGCCGAGGGCGACATCGCCGTCGGCGCGCTGATCGCAGTACAGCCTTTCGGTAACCGATTGACCCTGATGAACGTGACCGGCGCCGAGCTTCTGGAAACCTTTGAGATAGCCTTGGCGGGCGCGCCTGAGGAGAGCGGCGCCTTCTTGCAGATATCCCGCGGCACCCAGGTGGAATATGACAGCCGCGAACCCTTTGGCGAGCGCGTGGTGAGCCTGAAAGTGACTGAAAATGGCGAACTTCAAGACGTTGACCCGGCGCGTATCTACACCATCGCCACCAACAACTTCACCGCCGCCGGCGGCGATAACCATGTTGCGCTCGAGGCCGCCTATGATGACGAACGCAGCACCATCGTTGGTAATACCGACTGGGAGATGCTACGTGACTATATGGTGACGCAGCAGGAACTCGCGCCTGCGGTGGAAGGGCGCATTGTGGATATCGCCCGCCAGTAGGCGAGCAGCCGCACTATCCCGTGCGCAGGCCGGTTTCGCTGTTGAAAGGATGCAGGGCGTCGCGGATTACAAAAAATCGCAGTGTCTCACCTTCGGCGACCGGCGGCTGGCCTGAAACGCGAATGACGATGGGCTGGTCGCTTCCGGCAAGCGTCACGTACAGGTGGCTTTCGGCACCGGCGGCTTCAAATAGCGCAAGGGTTGATTCGACGATTAAGTGGGGCGTGGCAGGGGGTATTAAGTGCATATCATCAGGACGAATGCCGACGATATCGGTGCCCTCTGGCAGGTCATCAAGCAGGCCGCTGGCGCCCTTTTCCATTAGATAGTTCACCGGCAGCATGTTCATGGCGGGGGAGCCGATAAATCCCGCAACGAATAGGGTCGCCGGTCTCACATAAATTTCCATTGGCGTGCCGACTTGCTCAATCCGCCCGGCATTCAAAACGACTAAACGGTCACCTAGCGTCATGGCTTCCAACTGGTCGTGGGTCACGTAGAGGCTGGTGGTTTTCAAGCGCCGCTGTAGCTGCTTGATTTCCACACGCATCTGCACGCGCAGTTTGGCATCCAGATTGGAGAGTGGCTCATCGAATAGAAACGCCGACGGTTCGCGCACCAGCGCCCGGCCCATGGCTACCCGCTGACGCTGGCCGCCGGAGAGCTTGCGCGGCTTGCGCTCCAGAAAATCTTCGATCTCGAGCATCTTAGCGGCAACACGCACGCGCTGATCAATCTCGTCTTTTTTAAAGCCGCGGTTTTTCAGACCATAAGCGAGGTTGTTGTATACCGTCATATGCGGGTAGAGCGCGTAGTTCTGGAACACCATGGCGATATCCCGCTCGGCGGGCTCTAACGTGTTGACCACACGCTCGCCAATCTTGAGCGTGCCGTCGGTAATCGTTTCAAGCCCGGCCACCATACGTAACAGCGTAGATTTACCGCAGCCTGACGGCCCTACCAGCACCACGAACTCGCCGTCTTCGATCGCAAGGTCGATGCCTTTTACTGCTTGCACGTTACCGGCGTAAGTCTTTTTGAGCCCTTCCAAGGTAATGCTAGCCATGTTATTTCTCCGTCTCGGTCAGGCCTTTCACGAACATTTTTTGCATAAACAGCACCACTAATACCGGTGGCAGCATGGCAAGCGTGAGCGTTGCCATGATCAGGTTCCAGGCGGGCACCCGGTCGGACGAGGCCATCAGGCGCTTGATACCCAATACGATGGTGTAGAAGTCTTCATCGGTGGTGACCAGCAGTGGCCACAGGTACTGCACCCAGCCGTAGATGAACATGATCACGAACAACGCGGCGATATTGGTGATCGATACCGGAAGCAGAATGTCCTTGAAGAATTTCATCGGCCCGGCGCCGTCCACCCGGCTGGCTTCCATCAGCTCTTCAGGCACGGTCATGAAGAACTGGCGGAACAGGAAGGTGGCCGTTGCCGAGGCAATCAGTGGCAGCGTCAAGCCCGCGTAGGAGTTGAGCATGCCCAGGTTAGCCACCACGGCGTAGGTGGGAATAATGCGCACCTCCACCGGCAGCATCAGCGTGATGAAAATGATCCAGAATGCCAGCATGCGAAACCTAAAGCGGAAATAGACGATCGCAAAGGCAGAGAGAATCGAAATACTGATCTTGCCGATCGCAATCGTCAGCGCCATGATCAGCGAGTTGCCCAGCATCAGCCAGACCGGCGGCGTGCCGCCCACCTGCCAGCCCGAACCCAGCATCTGTTTATAGGAGGCCCACATATTGTCACCGGGCAGTAGCGGCAGCACGCCGCGCACGAAGGCGCTGGATTCGTGAGTTGAGGCAATAAACGCCACGTACACCGGAAACGCCACGACCAACACGCCAGCGATCAGCACCAGGTGGGTCAAAATATTCAGAAAGGGTCTGTTTTCAACCATATTTATATCCAGCCATGTGCATGCTCGACCAAGTAAATAGACGTAAGTGCTAGTAGTTGACCCGGCGTTCGACGTACCGGAACTGGATAAACGTCAGAATGATCACGATGCCCATCAGCAGCACCGACTGCGCGGAGGAAGAACCGATATTCAGCCCCGCCACACCGTCGGTGTAGACCTTGTAGACCAGCGTCATGGTGGCTTGGCCTGGCCCGCCGGCAGTGGTGGCATCGATCACGCCGAAGGTATCGAACATCACGTAGTTGATGTTGATGATCAGCAAAAAGAAGGTAGTGGGCGAGAGCAGCGGGAGCACGATGGTCCAGAAGCGCTTGAAGGGCCCCGCGCCGTCAATGGCCGCTGCCTCCATCAGCGACTGCGGCACCGATTGCAGTCCGGCCAGGAAAAACAGAAAGTTGTAGGAGATCTGCTTCCAGGCGGCGGCGATAGTGATCAATATCATCGCCTGAGTGCCCGAAACACGGTGGTTCCAGCTGATACCGAACCAGTCGAGCAGATGCGGTAAAAGGCCGATGGTGGGGTTGAATAGAAACCACCACAGCACCCCGGCAACCACCGGGGCGACGGCGTAAGGCCAGACCAGCAGCGTGGTGTAGAACTTGGCGCTTTTCAGCACGCGGTTGACACAAACGGCGAGTAACAGCGCCAGCCCCATGGAGAGAACGGTAACCGAGGCGGCAAATATTGCAGTGCGCCCCAGCGCATTCAGATAGCTGGGATCCGCCAGGATGCGCGCGTAGTTCTCCAAGCCGACAAACGTTGTCTTGAAACCGAACGCATCAGTACGCTCAAAGCTTGATTTGACCGCCTGGCTTGCCGGCCAGATAAAAAACACCAGCGTGATCGCTAATTGCGGTGCCAAGAGTAAAAAAGGGAGCCACCGATTTTGATAGGTGGAGCGTTTGGTCTGCATGGCACATCCTGTCTTGCTATCGTTGGTGCGGCTGGCCGCTGTGGACAGCGGCCAGGAAGTAAGCCATCCCATAGGCTCCGGTGATCAGTGCGTATGGGATGGCTCCTATAACAAACCCCGGCTATAAAAGCCGGGGTTTCTAGTGCGTGCAACGTGGGGTTATTTGTTCGCCGACTCAAAGTCGCGCAGGATCTGATTGCCGCGACGTGCCGCATCATCCAACGCTTGCTGACCGCTCTTGGTGCCTGCCAGTACGGCCTGGAATTCTTCGTCCAGAACCATGCGTACCTGCGGGTAGTTGCCAAAGCGCAGGCCTTTGGAATTCTCCGTCGGCTCGTTTAAGTTGATCTGCTCGATGGCGATATCCGCGCCCGGGTTCTCGTCGTAGTAACCCTGCTCCTGGCTTAGCTCGTAAGCGGCGGTAGTAATCGGCAGGTAGCCGGTGCCCTGGTGCCACTCGGCCTGAACTTCAGGCAAGGAGAGATACTCAAGGAATTCGGCAACGCCGGTGTACTCGCTTTCTTCATGACCGGCGAGTACCCAAAGCGTCGCGCCGCCGATGATCGAGTTCTGCGGCGCACCGTCCACGTCGTCATAGTAGGGCAGCATGCCAAAACCCACGTCGAAGTCGGAGTTGGCCAGCACGTCGGCCCGCGACGCTGACGAGTTCATGTACATCGCGCAGTCGCTGGAGTAGAACGAGGGCGCCGCATCGGGGCCGTTCGCTGGACCTGCATAGCTGTAAACGCCGCTGTCGCTCCACTCTTTCAACTGATCCCAGAAGCGCGCCTGCACGTCGCCGTTAAAGGCAAACTCGGTCTCAAGGCCGCCGAAGCCGTTTTCCAGGGTGCCAATCGGCTGATTGTGCAGTGCCGAGAAGTTCTCAAGGCCGACCCAGTTGGCCGCGTAAGCCATGGTGAAGCCACAGGACGCTGCGCCCTCATCGACGATTTGCTGACCCATCTCACCCATTTCTTGCCAAGTGGTAGGCGGCGTTTCAGGATCGAGGCCGGCGGCTTCGAAGACGTCTTTGTTGTAGTAAAGAATCGGCGTTGACGAATTGAACGGCATGGAGAGCATGTTGCCGTTGGTATCGGTGTAGTAACCGGTTACCACGGGCAGATAGTCGGCCGGGTCAAAAGTATTGCCATGCTCTTCCATCAGCTCATACACCGGGTAGATGGCGCCCTGGGCGGCCATCATAGTGCCGGTGCCTACCTCGTAAATCTGCACGAGGTGCGGCTGCTCGCCTGCGCGGAAGGCGGCAATGGTGTTGACCATGGTCTGTTCGTATTCGCCCCGGTAGGAGGGCGTGACACGGTACTCATCCTGGGTGGCGTTGAAGTCCTCGGCCAGCGTGCTCAAACGATCGCCCAGTTCGCCGCCCATGGAATGCCACCAAGTTATTTCGGTCGCTGCGTGAGCCGACAAGCTAAGGCTTGCCGCTGCGATACCTACTGAGAGGGCGTGCAACGTAAGACGAGACATAACAGCTCCTTGTGAGCCTGAATTTCATCAGGCAGTGCAGTACGTTTTTTAGGGTTTTTGAATGCACTGAACAATAGAAAGTGACGATGACGTTTTGATGAATGCGAGGTGAATACGAAATGAAATTCAGCATCAGATAAGCAGAGTAGGTTTCATAAGGTGGGAGTGGTAGGGTTAGCGCCATATCACTTGAGAAAGAGAACCTCATGTCTGACACCATTGCGCTTTTGGAAAAACTGGTCGCCTTTGATACCACCTCTAGCGAATCCAATTTAGCGCTAATTGAGTACGTTGAAGGTTACTTGGCTGAGTACGGCGTTAGCGCTGAGCGCGTGTTGAGCCCTTGTGGCACCAAAGCTAACCTGGTCGCCAGAATTGGCCCTGATGCACCGGGTGGCGTCATGCTTTCTGGACACACTGACGTGGTGCCGGTAGCCGGACAGCCGTGGTCGAGTGACCCGTTCACGCTGCGCGATGGCGGCGATGGGCGCCTTTATGGGCGCGGCACCTGCGATATGAAAGGCTTTATCGCCTGCGTATTGTCGATGGTGCCCTCTTGGACGAAAGCGCCGTTGCAGCAGCCGATTTATCTGGGGTTCTCTTACGACGAAGAGATCGGCTGCGTGGGTGCGCCGAGCCTGATCAAGCGATTCTACGAGCACTACTCCACTACGGCCCACGTGATTGTTGGCGAGCCCACCAGCATGCAGCCGGTGGTGGCACAGAAGGGCGCTACCAACCTACGCACCACGGTGATTGGCCGCGAAGCTCACAGCAGTCAGGTCAATCAGGGCACTTCGGCCATTCATGTTGCCGCGCGCTTGGTCACCTTTATTGAAGACACAATGGCAGCCTTAGTCGAAGAAGGACGCGTCGATGAGGCCTTTAACGTGCCGCATACCAGCCTGCATGTAGGAAAAATTAAAGGCGGCACGGCGATCAATATTATGGCGCGAGAGTGCCAGTTTGATTGGGAAATCCGCCATTTGCCCACCGAAACGTTTGAGTCGGTCTATGAGCGTTTCGATACATTTTGTGCACAGTTAACCGCTGAGCTACAGGCTAAAGGCAAGCACGTTGAGATTACCACCGAGCCCCTTAACGTCACCGTGCCGGGGCTTGCCGATCGCGATAACGACCAGGTGCTTCGTCTGGCGAAAGATCATTTGCCCACCGCCTGCTGCAACCACGCAGTGGCTTACGCCACCGAGGCCGGGCAGTTCCAGGGCCAAGGCTTGCAAACCATTATCCTCGGCCCTGGCAGCATCGCCCAAGCGCACCAGCCCGATGAGTATGTCGAGATAGAACAGCTGCAAGCCTGCGATGATTTTCTAACCAAGATGGGTACGGCGCTGGAGCAGCCGGCTTAACAAGCGCGCTGCCTGATAATAAAAATCCCACCCTGTTAAAGGGGTGGGATTGTTTTCAAGCACACATGAAATAAAATCTTTATAGCGCATCAGTGCTGAGAGTGTTGCTCATAAAGCTCGGCTTTGGCATGACGCATCACATCTTCGCACGCCTGCTGCTGGGCTAACTGCGTTAGCAGACGCTGAGTGACTTCAAAGCCTTTACCTAAACACGTGTCTACTTCTTGGGAGCTAACCATTGGCGTCACGCGGTAGTCAATTTTTACCGTGCGCCCACCGCCTTCCAGTCGATCCGCAACACCCCTGAGCCGCCATGCGACTCTCTCTTTCCAAGAGGCTGATTCTTCCGCGCCTTCGTTTACGCTAAACGTGCACTGCCATTCCGGTTTGTAGACCTTCATAGGGAGAACCTCCAAAATTTTGGAAAGAATGATTGGTCGTTATTCGTACTCCGTCGTTTAAATATTTTGCGTTACCACTATATACCCAACCCAGCGGAAATATCGACACAAAACGTATACATGCCGGGCGACGCGCATAGCACCTTTCGGTTAGGCTATGAGTGATGTTGTGAAAGAGCTCCTGTTATGACCTTAACGACCCCTAAAGCGTGCCCCTGTAGTAACGATTTAACGTTGGATAGCTGCTGTGGTCGCTATCATCAAGGTGAGGTGGCGCCTACGCCTGAAGCACTGATGCGTTCTCGCTATGCCGCCTTTGCGCTAGGTCTTAACGACTATTTACTCGCGACATGGCACATATCAACGCGACCCAGCAGCCTGCCGCCTGACCCCGATACCGAGTGGAAAGGGCTCACTATTGTGGCCGCCGAGCCGCCGCTTGCGAATGTCGGTTACGTACACTTTCGCGCCTTTTTTTGTGAACAAAGGCGAGAGCATGGCCGTTGGCATGTGCTTGATGAAGTGTCTCGCTTTACGCATGAAGAACAGCGCTGGTGGTATGTGGATGGCACGCCCACGCTAACGCGTTTAAAGCCGCGCCGTAATGATCCGTGTCTATGTGGTAGCGGGCGTAAATTAAAGGTGTGTTGCGGTGAATAGTGGCATCGTTGAGCCTCAGCAAGCCGGTACTCAATGGTATCTGTACTTACTTGAGTGCCAGCGAGGCACCTATACTGGGATTACCAATAACCTAGAGAAGCGTTATCGGGCGCATTGCCTGGGTAAAGGGGCGCGTTACACGCGGGCGAACCCACCCGTTGCGCTATTGGGCGCCGAGCCGTTTGAGGATCGCGCCGCCGCCAGCCGGGCTGAATACCAGTTAAAGCAGCAAACAGCGAGCCAGAAACGCCGCTGGGCCAAACAGTGGCCGTGCCAGTTAGATGCCGATTAAGGAGCCTGCATGCTGACGTTTTACTCAGAAAAAAGCCGTTTGCGCCAAGCGCGTACCGAGTTACATGATGGCGCGTTGGTCACACCATTTGAGTGCCCTGAACGCCTTGATCTAGTGCTTAAACAACTCCGTCAATCTGGCCTTGGCGATATTTGCACGCCCAACGATTATGGCCTGGCGCCGGTACTGGCAGTGCATGACGAGCACTACGTCACGTTTTTAGCTAACTGTTGGAAAGAGTGGGCAGCGGCAGGACACGAAGGTGAGGCGATTCCCAACATCTGGCCGGCGCGCAGCATGCGCGGTGATCGCATTCCTCGCTCTATTAGTGGTCAGCTAGGTTACTACGCGCTGGCGGCAGAAACGTCGATTTCTGAAGGCACCTTTGAAGCCGCCATGGCGAGCAAAGATGTGGCACTTGGCGCGGTGGAGCATACCCTGCAAACCGGTGAACCAAGCTTCGGGCTATGTCGACCGCCCGGCCATCACGCTGCTTATGATCAGTTCGGCGGCTACTGCTTTTTCAATAATGCCGCGGTTGCTGCCCAGCGAGCGCTAGATGCAGGCAAACGCCGCGTTGCGGTCCTGGACGTTGATTTTCACCACGGCAACGGCACCCAGCAGATATTCTATAGCCGTGACGATGTGCTGTTTATATCGCTGCATGGCGATCCCGAGGTCACCTTCCCCTATTACTTGGGCTACGCTGATGAGAAGGGGGAAGGTAAGGGTGAGGGATTTAACGTCAATTACCCGTTGCCACCGGGCACCAGTGTGGCTACTTGGATGGCCACCCTTGAACACGCGTTAGTGCAGATTAAAGCCGCCGAGTGTGAGTGCCTGATCGTATCGCTGGGGGTCGATATCTTTGAGGGTGACCCGATCAGTGCCTTCACCTTTAGCAGCGCAGACTTCACCCTGCTAGGTGAACGCTTAGCTCAAGCAGGCCTACCCAGCGTGTTTCTGATGGAAGGGGGCTATGCGGTAGACGCAATCGGTGTCAATGTAGTCAACGTGTTACAAGGTTTTGAGCAGGCGCTAAACAAAAGTCTGTAACAACCTCTAAACAAGGGTAAAGGTTAACCAGTGACAGCGTGCCTTATATGGGGCAGGCTATGCCCCTTTCAACGGGGCAGGGAGCTCAAGCGTGGCAGTGTATGGTGGAATTCAGGCGCACGAATTGGAACGTTGGCTCAATGCCTTGACCAACGCCGCCTATGATCGTCGCTGCCCGCTGATAAAAGTACACGGTGGTAATGCCCGCGCACGCACTGCCCGGCAGAATTTATTACTGTTGGCCCATGATTACCGCAGTGGCCAGCGCTCCCGCGAAGAGAGCGCCTTTATCCTGGGGCGCTGGTGCGAAACGTACCTTTCCGAAGCGGAATGGTACGTGCTGGTCGGCACCCGCCAAGCACCTTCCCAGCCCCAAAATGAAGAAGAACGCAGCCTCAGCGTTCTCAAGCAGCACCGGGTGGGATAATTTCGTGTGCATGCAAGTGTATAGGCACGCAGCTTTAAAGCTCCCAAAGTGGGAGTTTTTTTGTGCGTGTACTGAAATCTCCATGTGTTAACGGCGGGATAAATAGGCGCGTGCTATACGATTATAGATTGACAAAAATTTAACAATATAAGTAGTTTGAAGTAATTACTACATACGACTAATGGTTTACGAACGCTCTGGGCAGCCTACATTGACGCTGATCAAAAGAAAACGCTGCCCACGAGCAGGGAGCATGGCATCTTGTGATAACGACACCCGCGCTATCGGTTCGCTCCTTGAGCGTGAATTTTGGTTCTAACTGCGTTGTTAATAATCTAAGTTTTGATGTTTATCCTGGCAAGACAACCGCCATCGTCGGTGAGTCAGGTTCAGGAAAGTCGGTGACGTCACTTGCCGTCATGCGTTTAGTTGAATACATGAACGCTGAGATTACCCAAGGCTCGATACATTTTTGTCGCGATGCCGAGGGGCATCAAACGCAAGACCTCGCGCAGCTTTCCGATAAGGCGATGCGCAAGATACGTGGCAAGGAAATCGCCATGATCTTTCAAGAGCCGATGACGTCGCTGAACCCGGTTTACACTATCGGTGACCAAATTACCGAAGTGCTCGTCCTACATGAAAAGCATACCAAGGCCACGGCACAAGCTGAGGCGGTCAAGCTGCTTAAGTTGGTGCGTTTGGCCGATGCAGAAGCACTGCTGAAGCGCTACCCTCATCAGCTATCGGGCGGCATGCGTCAGCGGGTAATGATCGCCATGGCTTTAGCTTGCCGACCCAAGGTGCTGGTAGCCGATGAGCCTACCACGGCACTGGACGTGACGATTCAGGCCCAGATTCTTACCATCATGCGCGACCTTCAGCAGGAGCTGGGGATGGCGGTTATCTTTATTACGCATGACATGGGCGTAGTCGCGGAGATGGCCGATCAAGTAGTGGTCATGCGCCATGGCGAGAAGGTCGAGGAAGCCTCAGTGGAGGAGATATTTGCCAATCCACAGCATCCTTACACTCAAGCTTTGCTCGCCGCAGTGCCAACGCTGGGGAGTATGCGAGGCGAGCCGCTGCCACGAATGGATCCTTTGGTTGAATTTAAGGCGAATGCGGCGGTGACGCGAGGTGAAAGCAAAACGCAGGATACCGCTAAAACCGATGCCACTCCGGTGGTAGAGGTGGAAAACCTAGTGACTCGCTTTGATATCCGTAAGGGTTTCTTTGGCGGCATTAGCCATCGAGTACATGCGGTAGAAAATGTCAGCTTCACTATTTTCCCTGGTGAAACCCTGGCGCTAGTCGGTGAGTCAGGTTCTGGAAAATCGACTATCGGCCGCACTATTCAGCAATTGCAAGAAAGTACCAGCGGCACGATACGCTTTAACGGTCAGGCGGTAGCAGACATGTCGCGCGCCGAAAAAATGCGCCTACGCCAGGAGGTGCAGTACATCTTCCAAGACCCGTTCGCCTCCTTAGATCCACGCAAAACGGTGGGCTTTTCGATTGCTGAGCCGATCCGCACCCATGGTTTGCTGCACGGTACAAAAGCGATACGCCAGCGGGTCGATCAACTGTTAGAGCGCGTTGGGCTAAGCGCAGAGCAGGCTGATCGCTATCCTCACGAGTTTTCGGGTGGCCAGCGGCAGCGAGTCTGTATCGCGCGCGCGCTGGCATCCAAGCCTAAGCTGATTATTGCGGACGAAGCGCTGTCTGCACTAGATGTGTCAATTCAGGCGCAGATTATTCATCTGCTCATGGAGTTGCAGCAAGACGAAGGCTTGGCCTATCTATTCATTAGCCATGACATGGCGGTGGTGGAAAAAATGAGCCATCGCGTTGCAGTTCTGCACCTAGGCCAAGTTGTCGAGCTGGGTGAGCGTCAAGCGGTATTCGATACACCTCAGCACTCTTACACCCGCAAACTTTTGAACGCCGTGCCAGTGGCGGACCCTGCCCATCGGCGAGAGCGAGTGTTGCTACAAGGCGATATTCTCAGCCCCATCCGCAAGGTCGGTGATGAGCCTGAGCATGTGCCGTTAGTGCAGGTGAGCACCGGTCATTTTGTTGCTCAGGAAACCGACGCTGACGCGCGTTTGGCATCTTAGTTGCCTGTTGAGCAACCGCCCGGCAGATAGTGCTCTAAAAAAAGCACCTTGCTGGTCATTTTCTAGCAAGGTTGGTGACAAAAAACAGGAGTGAATCTCATGCAAAAACCTAACATGCTAAAAACTAAAACGGTGCTCAATAGCGTGATCGCGAGCCTGGCATTAGGCGTTGCCTTTTCAGCATCGGCACAAGCGGGTTCGTTAACTATCGCATCACCCCAAGACCCTGGTACCTGGGATCCTATCGATACTTTTCTAGTCAATTGGGCATCGGTTGCCACCAATGTTTTCGATGGCTTAACGTATCGCGGTCCTGATTTGGAGCTGGTGCCCGGCTTGGCTACCAAGTGGGAGGAACTGGATGACGGCACCCGTATTCGTTTCACGCTGCGCGAAGGCGTCACTTTCCATAACGGCGAAACCTTCAATGCGCAGGCGGTAAAGTTCACCTTTGATCGTTTGCTGGGCGAGGAGGGTTCGCGGGGGCCGCAGCGTTCTAACTATACGGCGATTGAAAGCGTAGAAGTCATTGATGATTACACCGTAGACTTCCATCTCAATGAGCTGGATCCGGTGTTATTGACCAAGCTTGCTGGTTACGGTGCAATGATCGTACCGCCTGCTTACCTGGAAGAACATGGCGACGAGTATTTCAATACTCATCCCGTTGGCACTGGCCCCTTCAAGGTGGTGGCGTACAACCCTCGTGAGGATATCCAGCTGGAAGCTTTTGCCGGCCATTGGGGCGGCGCTCCGAAGCTGGAAAACGTAACCTATCGCTTTATTTCTGAGCCCTCCACCGCTGTCGCTGAGCTGCAGGCAGGGCGTGTTGATATCGTCATCCCTCCGACTATTCCTATCGGTATGATTGATACGATCCAAAATCACGACGGTGTGAGCATTGTCAGCGTATCTTCACCGACCGTGGAAGCGATTCGTTTTAACACCCAGTCAGGTATTACCGCCGATGAGCGCGTGCGTAAAGCGTTAATCATGGCCGTCGACCGCCAGGCTATTATTGACGCAATTTTAGCTGGCGAAGGCGAGATGATTGCCAGCTTCCAGGGCGCTCAGTCGTTTGGTCATGATCCTGAAATGAAACCGCTGCCCTATGATCCACAGCAGGCTCGCCAGCTGTTGGATGATGCCGGCATCGAGCCTGGCGCTACCGTGCAGATTGATGTGCGAGGTAACGACGCGACCTTTGGCGAGGTGGCTCAAGTCGTCGCTTCCTATCTGCAGGCCGTAGGCGTAACCGCTTCAATCCAGCCTTATGAAACCAATGTGCTGCTGAACGACATTATCCCCGCAGGGCGTACGGGCGAGATGTTCCAGCAAAAGTGGGGTGGTTGGACGTTCGATTTCGATAACACTGCTTACTTGATGTACCACAGCGGCGAGCGCTGGAATCCTTACGACAGCGACCCTGAATTAGATGAAATGCTAGAAGCACAGCGCAGTATTTCAGACAAGGATGAGCGTGAAGCGCTGCTTCAGGCGATTGCACGCTATACCCAAGATCGCGCTCTGGAAATGCCGCTTTACAGTATTAATGCCTTGTACGGTGTGAACGATCGCGTCGAGAACTTTGAGCCTGCTCCGGATAACCGTATGCGCCTGACCGATGTCGACGTCGCTGACTGAAATGTGACGCAACCTGGCCGCTTGAAAGAGCGGCCAGGTGCGTGACAGCAGGCACTTCATCTAACGGCGATACGCGCTTAAGAGCAAAGAGGTCATAGTGGCAAAGTTTCTTTTATATCGAATACTGCAGGCTATTTTCGTGGTGATTGCCGTTACGCTAATCGTGTCTTTTGCGATTCGGCTTACCGGCGACCCGGCGGTGATGCTAGCGCAAGGCGCGGGCAGTATCACCGAGGCAGACCTGGTAAGAATTCGTGAAGCATTAGGCTTGAATCAATCTTTCCTGGCGCAGTATCTGGAGTTCTTGCGTGGCTTATTAGTGGGCGATTTTGGCCGCAGCTTTATGGGTGGTGCCCCGGTAAGTGACCTCATTGGGCGTGCTTTACCTGCGACCCTCGCGTTAGCCTTCGTTTCACTGCTGTTGTCTATAGTGATCTCTATTCCGTTAGGCATTAAAGCGGCAGTATCGCGAGGCAAGTGGCCGGATCAAATGATTAGGATTCTTTCCCTGATAGGGCTCTCTTTTCCTAACTTTTGGCTAGCTATCATGCTTGTGCTGCTCTTCTCGATTACCTTCAATCTACTGCCGCCCAGCGGTATGGAGGGGATCGCTAGCTTTATTATGCCCGCTGCCACTATGGCGATCATTTTGACCGCTACTAACGTACGACTAGTGCGAACGACCATGCTGGATACGCTGCGCTCACAATACATTATGGTGGCGCGTGCCAAAGGGCTTTCTAATAACGTGGTGCTCTACAAGCATGCGCTACGCAACTGCTCTATCCCGTTGATTACTTATTTCGGTTTGCAGTTTGGCGGGCTGCTGGGCGGTATTGTCGTGGTCGAGCGAGTCTTTAACTGGCCGGGGCTGGGCACGCTAGCATTCGAAGCGGTGTCGTCGCGTGACTATCCCGTCTTACAAGGCGTTATTACGGTGCTCTCGTTAATGATCATCTCTATCAACCTAATCGTTGATATCGCTTATGGCTTGGTCGACCCTAGGGTACGTAAGGAATAACCATGATGGCTGCTCTCAAAACCGATAAATTAAGACGTTTTAAAAACCTAGAGTTTATTCTCGGTGTGCTGCTATTTGGTGGTATTGGCTTGGCGGTTATTTTCTCTGGCTGGTTGTTTCCGGGCGGCGGCTCGGAGTTAAATTTAGCCTATCGCTTAACGCCGCCGTTAACAGAAGCTGGCTTTCCCTTCGGCACGGACCCGCTAGGTCGGGATGTACTGGCTCGGGTCATTATCGGCGGAGAAATCTCGCTGAAAGTCGGTGTGTACTCTGCACTCGGTGCGGTAGTTATCGGCATTATTATGGGCTTAATATCCGGCTACTATGGCGGATTTATAGACATGATTGTCATGCGCTTTGCCGATGTACAGCTCGCGCTGCCTTTCATTCTATTGGCGATTACCTTTATTGCGGTGATTGGTGGTGGCCTGGCCAACATGATCATCTTGCTGATTATTTCCCAGTGGGTGCAGTACGCGCGTCTAGTTCGGGGGTCGGTACTTTCGCTACGAGATCGCGAGTTTATCCTGGCGGCCAAAGCGATCGGGGTAAAAGATATCCGCATTCTCTTCCAACATTTGCTGCCCAATTTGATTGGCCCCGTCATCGTGCTGATGACCCTCAACGTGGCGAATAACATTTTGTTGGAAAGCAGCCTGACCTTTTTAGGACTAGGCGTAGACCCCGTCATTCCTAGCTGGGGCGGCATGTTGGCGGAAGGGCGGACTTATCTGCAAACGGCGTGGTGGGTTAGCGTGTTTCCTGGCCTAGCGATTTTGTTAACCGTGCTAGGGCTTAACTTGCTCGGCGACTGGCTGCGCGATGCGCTTGATCCCACCGGACGCACCTCTTTATGAATAAGACCAATAGCACCCAGGTAACGACGCTACTTGAGCGCTCTTTTCCACGCACCACGCGTACCTTGCTGGAAACATACGCCACGCCAGCCTATCAAGGATATCGCCTAGAGGCCTGGGTGTTTGATGATGAAGCCGAGCGCCAACGTACACAGGCTGCTTTCAAAGCGGCCGGGGTCAGCGCTTGTCTACGCAGTGCCTACAAGCCGCTAGCGCATTTCTTTTTGGAAGAGCTTAGCTGGGTGTCACTGACGTCACTGGTGATTGAGTATCCGGTGTTGGAGCACTTGCCGCGTCGGTTTCTGCTAGAAGCTTATCCGCTTGCCGCACTGCTTCCACAAGACGTTACGTTACGCTGGGAGGGCGTTGAGACACCGGCGGCCCACTACAGCGTTAAGGTGGAACGCAGCTCAGGTAATCAGGAAACGTATCATGTTGCCGCGCCCAACCGATATCATCAAGATCATGTTGGCGAGGACCAGTATTCACCCTGCGGTTGGCTGCGGCTAACCTCGCCTCAGGGCGAAATGAGCGAATCGGTGATTGAGACAGATTACGAAGCGCTCTATCTGGCGGCGATGTCGACGCTAGCGTCAGCGCGGTGGCAGAGCGCATCGCCGTACTTCGAAGAGCTCAATTTCACGGTGCATTTACCCAGCAGCGACCGCCGCTTGGCGTGGGACGATGAGCATATTAGCCTCAGCGAAGCGCTCCACGAAGAGCTGTATTTTTCTACTTTGGAGTATTTTCAGCGTCAAGCGGGCTTAGCATTGGGAGATCGTTCGATTCAACCGGGCCAGATTGTGCCGGAAGTGTCGACCCAAGGTGAAACTGCCTACTTGCGAGTGAGCTTACGGCCCTTGGACTCATCGCCATCGCCACGTGCTGCCGTGGCGCTAGATACGGCTTCGCAGGCTATTAGCACTGAGCAGGTCAAGCAGACATTGGCTGCGCTGAGCGGCCAAGCGCTGTATGCAAGTACTCGTGCGGGCAGAGCGGTAGAAGCGCGCTATGTCGTCGGCAGCGACCGTGCTGTGATGATCAGTGCTGGGCAGCACGCCAACGAAACATCGGGTGTTGTCGGGGCATTGCGTGCGGCTGAGCAGCTTGGCGCGCAACCGCAGGCACACTTTGTTATTTCTCCTTTAGAGAATCCCGACGGCTACGCTCTACAGAATCGACTCATCGCTACGCAGCCGCGTCATATGCATCATGCCGCGCGCTATACCGCTTTCGGTAATGATCTGCAGAGTCAGCCGCTAGGCCAGCCTTTCGAACATGCCATTCGCGAACAGGCTTTTGCGGCCAGCAGTGCCGGGCTGCATGTTAATCTGCATGGCTATCCTGCTCATGAATGGACGCGACCATTAACGGGCTACGTGCCCCGTGGCTTTGAAATGTGGACGATTCCTAAGGGATTCTTTTTGATTCTTCGCCACCAGCCAGGGTGGGAAATGGCAGCGATGCAATTAGTCGAAGCCGTTACTCAGGCGCTTGCGCAAGTGCCGGGGCTTGTCGAGCTTAATGCCACGCAAATCGCGCTGTTTGAAACCCATGCGGGCGCGCTCACGTTTCCGGTGCTGAATGGCTTTCCTTATCTCATGTCGGAAGATGCTGATCAGTTAACACCATTAATGCTGATTACCGAATATCCTGACGAGACCGTAACCGGCGATGCGTTTGTGCAAGCGCATACCGCCCAAATGGCAACGGTTGTGGCGGCCTATAAGGCCTTCCAGGCACTCGCATTGAACGACTAAGCACTAGCAGAAGGCGGGATGACATTGAAGCGCCCGGCGATTGGCACTAACCCCAATCGCCGGGCGTTTTGCTTAGCTTAAGCGATGCGGCGTTTAGTTTGCGTTTTGCTACCCGCAAAACCGGCAGCGCTGCTGATCAGTGCCGCGATAACCATGGCAATGAAGATCATCAGAGCCGAGTTGCGGATGCTCTCGGTGGCGTTCTCGGCGGTTTCACGCAGCGATTGCTCTGCCTGGGCAAGTTCTTCTTGAGCCTGCTGAATGCGGGATTCTAAGCGGTCGATTTGACGCTCAAGCTCATTAATACCTGAATCAAGGCGCGCCATGGACTCATCAACGAAGTTTTCAGCTTCGGGCTGGGTCATATCCGTATTGTTTGTTAAGGCATTGACCAGTGCATCGCGGTCTACGTCCTGCTGGATGTTTTCAAGCCGAGTGCGCTGTTTTTCAAGCAGCTCATTGAGAATGGCTTCGTACTCCATAGGGTTATTGGCAAGGCTCCTAACGGCTGTTTGAATATCGCCGACGGCATCTTGAGCTTGGTTACGTAGGTGCTCTGGCTGCAGTGACTCAGCGCCGGTGTCGCGCAGTATCTGGTTAACCTGATTACGAATGTTCTGGTCATCCAGCGGTGAGTCAGTGCCTGGATCGAAGTCGAAATTCTCGCTCAACTGTGCGCCAAGTGACGATGTTGCACTGCCGATGCCTTGCGCAACGCTCCTCGTTACCTGACCGGCACCTGATAAAATCGAGCCAATAGCGCTAGCGCCACTCGATGCTACTTGACCAGCAGCGAAGCCTATCAGCGCAAAAGACAGAATGGTTGCGGTTGCCCAGCTCAAAAATCCGTGTATGAAACCGTTACTATTGGCCAAGCGGCCAGCCACAAAACCACCTGCGGCAAAGCTTGCGATCAAGAAAGCGGCAGAAGAGATGCCAAAGGCAGTACCCAGCCCATCAAAGGGGTTGTCGGACATCGGGTCAATCACGCTAGAACCGATCGCCGTCCCAAGGAGTGATAGCAGAGCAGAAAGGGCAAGGACGGTCACCACACCAGCAATGACGCTTCCCTATGACACGCGGTCGATTGACTCGCGAAACGATCCAATAGTGGTTTCTGACATGGTCTACTCCTTTTATCGAGCACTTACTAAGGTGCCCTTCAGTAAGTCGGCGCTTGTGGGCGGCGACTCGTCTTCCGTTGAAATAAGCCGTATTCGTGGTTGATCCTATTGACGCCCTCATACATTTTCAAGATAGCAAAGGATGTGACGATAAGAGTTGTTATTTTTGTTTTGTTTTCTTTAATCTTTAAAGGGCTGAGGATTGGGCTGCTTTATGGCCTGAGACTCCTCAGGAAAGGCCCTACTAAGGCAACACTGAAAAGCGTGTGCGTTGAGCAATTACTTTCACTTATAAAGACCAGTAAGCGAGCCAATGACCGATTTATTCTGGTACCAGTATTTTCTTATCGGGTTGGTTTTCGCCTGGAGCGGTTTTGTGAGAACCAGCCTAGGCTTTGGCGGCGCGGTGCTGGCGCTGCCCTTTCTGCTATTAGTGGTGAACGAGCCGCTCGTCTTTCTGCCGATTATCGCTATTCATCTGATGATTTTTTCCAGCTGGATTGCGTGGAACGGGCATCGCCAACTGCAAAAAGAAGGGCTGGGGGCCTCAAGCGCAGAAAGCAATATTGACTGGGGCTATCTTTTCAAAGCCTTGAAAATCATGATCATCCCTAAACTCATTGGCGTGATAGGGCTGCTGACGCTACCCGCTAAGGTGATGACCAGTATTATTTTCGGCATTGTGATTATCTATGCCATTGGCTATTTGCTAAACAAACCGTTCAAAAGCAAAAATAAATACGTTGATTACGTACTGCTGGCGCTCGGCGGGTACGTTAGCGGCACCTCGTTGATTGGTGCACCGCTGATTGTGGCGGTGTTTGCCACTCATGTGGCCAAAGAGCAGCTACGGGATACCATGTTTGTGCTGTGGTTTATCCTGGTAGTCATCAAGATGGTCTCGTTCCTGATTGCAGGCGTAGACCTTCAGCTAATCCATCAGCTGTGGCTGCTGCCCTGCGCTTTTCTTGGCCATCTTCTGGGCGAGAAGGCCCATCGCTATATGCTTAAAGCGGATACGGGCCTGTTCTTTCGCATTCTGGGTGGGGTATTACTGCTGGTTAGCGTGGTGGGGCTGGTACATCCGCCAGCGTAGCCTAGGCCTTTAAGCGCCGCTGCCTAAAGCTGGCTGTCGGCGCGTAAATAGGTGTTGCTGAGTATCAGCAGGGCGACTGCGAACAGGCAGCAAAGTACCGCCATGGCGGTGTAAACATTGCGCAAGGAATCGAGCCAAATCAACGCGAGGGCGACCACGACCGGCGACACAAACTGTCCGAAAAAGAAGGTCGAGGTAAAGCCGCCAAACACTCGGCCGCGCACCCGCTGAGGCGTAATGCGCATTAGCCAGGTGGTGGTATTGGGCATAAAAGCGCCCAGCCCCAGGCCGGAAATAGCCGCACCGACGATCGCCAGGGCATAGCTTGTGGTTAATCCCACCACCAAAAATCCGGCGGCTGCCAGCAAGAAGCCTAAGATATAAATCGTCATGACCGATAAGAAGGGCTTGTAGTAACCATAGCCAAAGGCAACGATACTGGCCGTAAGAGCGGCCGTGGAAAGCGCAATACCAATTAGTAAACCGCTGGTTTCGCCTGACTGAGAAAGCAAAAAGGGCAACTGGGCGGGAAACATGTAAAACATCATCATACTTATCATGGCGATAAAATAAGCCAGCCCAGTACGCCAATAGTCCACGGTGACAGGCGCATCGCTTATACCACTGCGGGTGATGCCCGCATTTTTGGGCTCCTGTAGAACCGCCAATGCGTATGGCAGCAGCAGAACCCCGGTTAGATAAAGTAGAAACGGCCCGCGCCAGCTCCAATCGGAAAGTATTCCACCCAGATTAATGAAAACTACCCCGCCCAGCGCCATGCAGCTACTCTGCAGCCCCAGAAAGCGCACGCGCTCGTGGCCATCAAAATAATCGCCCACCAGGGTGGTGCTGATACTGAGAATGCCTGCTACCGCTATGCCCATTAAGGCCCGTGAACTTAAGAGTAAATCTACGCGATCGATAAAAAAGCCCGCAACCCCTGCAAAACCATAGATAAACAGCATCATCAGCAGCAGTTTCTTGCGCCCAAACCGATCGGCAAGATAGCCCATGAGCGGGCTAAACAGCGTAATCATCAGCGCTGGAATAGTCAGAATTAGCTGGATCAACACCTGAGGCTGGTCAGGAAAATGACGGCTGATTCCCGGTAGTGCTGGTGCAATGATTGCGCCCGACATCACCGTCATGGTGCTGGCAAACAGCAGCACGGCTTTAATATGCGTTAAGGAGCTAATAGTCTTTTTCCACATCAAGAGAGGGAAGAGCGTTTAAAGCGAAGCGCTGATCTTAGCATGTTTATTAGCAGGCTAGTTATCGCCTGGGGTGAACCCGGCATCAAGGTGTAAAGGCTAGCCGTCATGGCTGAAGGCTCAATGATTATCCAACAAAAAACGGCCAATTGCTGTGTTAGCTAAGTGGCCGTTTTTACTGAATTCTTTGGTCGGAATAGCAGGATTCGAACCTACGACCTCTGCCTCCCGAAGGCAGCGC
>NZ_JBQDLQ010000017.1:0-49625 GCF_052095695.1 Halomonas sp. | reverse complement strand
GTCTAGTGCCGGTACAGGTCACTTCTACACCACTGATAAAAACAAGCGGAACACGCCGGACAAGTTCGAATTCAAAAAATTCGACCCGGTCGTCCGTAAGCACGTTATGTACAAGGAAGCTAAGATCAAGTAATCGCTGTTGCGATGAAGATCGGTTTTCACTGCAGGCTAGCGCCTGTTCAAAAACCCGGCCCCAAGCCGGGTTTTTGCATGCATGTCTTTCATGTTACATGCGTCTCTTTGCCACTTTCACAAGGCTGTCATCAATAGGCCGGTACAGTGTCCAAATATGCCCGAACTCCCCGAAGTTGAAACGACCCGACGCGGGATAGCCCCCTATATTGAGGGCCAGGAAGTTACCGAGGTGTTGGTGCGGCAGCCACGGCTGCGTGTGCCGGTGCCAGAGGATCTTGCTGAGAGGCTGGTGGGCGCGCGGATTGGCGTGTTGACGCGACGTGCTAAATATTTGCAGATCCCCATTCACGCAGCCCAAGCGCCAGAAGGCGAATGTGATACCGCGCAACACGCGGATGCAACGCTGCTATGGCATCTGGGTATGTCGGGTAGCCTGCGTATTGCTAGGGTGGGGGACTTACCTAAAAAGCATGACCATGTCGATGTGGTGACCGCCAGCGGCTATGTATTGCGCTACCATGATCCTCGCCGTTTTGGCTTTGTGGATTGGCAGCAAGAGGATGCAGCGCTGGATAAGCGCCTGGCGCACTTAGGCCCAGAACCGCTGTCTGATGCGTTTAACGGTAAATGGCTATACACGCTCTCGCGCAACAAGCGGGTGGCGGTTAAGCCGTTTTTGATGGATAACCAGGTAGTGGTTGGCGCCGGAAATATTTACGCGGCCGAGGCATTATTTATGGCCGGTATTGATCCACGGCGCGCAGCTGGGCGCGTGTCCCTCGCGCGTTATCAGCAGTTGGCGGTAGCGGTCAAAGAGGTGCTGGCAGCGGCGATTACCCAGGGTGGCACCACGCTGCGAGATTTTGTCAGTGGTCAGGGCGAGCCCGGTTACTTCGCCCAGCGTCTGAATGTTTACGGCCGCCACGGCCAGCCCTGTTTACGCTGTGGCACGGAGCTTCGCCGCATTACCCTTGGCCAGCGCGCCAGCGTGTTCTGTCCCGGCTGCCAGCGCTGATGGCAGTTTGTAGAACTTGCCCTATTGATGTGAATTGAAACGCTTAAGTTTTTGGAGATTGCTGTGACCCAACGCCTGCGCCTAAATAAACACGCTGACCGCCGCCTTAAAGCGGGACATCTTTGGATCTACTCCAACGAGGTCGATATTAAAGAGACGCCGCTGAAAAACTTTGCGGCAGGCGAAACTGCTCTGGTAGAAGCTTCCAACGGCAAAGTCATGGCGGTGGCGTATGTGAATCCTCATTCGCTTATTGCCGCGCGGGTCATGTCACGCGATCCCGAGATGCGCTTGGACCGCTCGCTGTTTGTGCACCGCTTTAACCAAGCGCTTGCCCTGCGCCAGCGCTTGTATGACCAGCCCTACTACCGCTTGATCCACGGCGAAGGGGATCTGCTGCCAGGTTTGGTGGTTGATCGCTTTGGCGATGTGGTCGTCGTTCAGCTCAATACTGCCGGCATGCAGGCATTGGCAGATGAGATCGTTGATGCGCTGGAAAAAGTCATCAAGCCTGAGGTGATCGTCTTCCGTAACGACACCGGCGGTCGTCGTCAAGAAGGGCTAGAGGCTCACGTTGAAGTGATCAAAGGCGTCTTGCCTGACGAAGTCTTGCTTGAAGAGAACGGCGCGCGCTTTGCTGTGCCGGTTATTAACGGCCAGAAAACCGGCTGGTTCTTTGACCACCGGGTGAACCGCGAGTGGCTCAATCGCCAGGTGTCGGGTAAGCGCGTACTGGACGTGTTCAGCTACGTGGGCGGCTGGGGTGTTCAGGCCGCGGTTCACGGTGCCAAAGATGTGCTGTGCTTAGACTCTTCCAAGACAGCGCTTGAGCAAGTGGCTCGCAACGCCGAGCTGAACGGTGTGCAGGAGCAGGTTGCCGTGGGCGAGGGCGATGCTTTTGAAGCCCTGGCGGCTTTGAAAGCAGACGGTGAGCAATTCGACGTCATCGTGCTTGATCCGCCTGCGTTTATCAAAAAGCGCAAAGATATTCCCAACGGCGAGCGTGCCTATGCCCGCTTAAACCGCGAAGCTATGCGCCTACTGGGGCGCGATGGCCTGCTGATGTCCGCCTCGTGCTCTATGCACCTGGCGAATGATCGGCTAATGGATGTCGTGCGCGGCGCGGTACGCCATCAAGACCGTCAAGGTCAGGTGATTTTCCAGGGCCATCAAGGGCCTGATCACCCGGTACACCCGGCTATTCCCGAAACGTCTTACCTAAAAGCACTCGGCGTTCGTGTGTTCCGCGATTAATTGAAAGGAAAAGATAATGGAGTGGGCGCTGCCTGATCCCTTCATGATCGATATCCGCGTGGCTGATGAGGCGATTGACGCCTATCAGCACGCCAACAACAGCGAGTACCTGCGCTGGGTTGAGCAGGTCAGCTGGGCGCACTCAAAGGCGCTCGGACTGTCGCTTGAGCGTTATCGCGAGCTTGATCGCGCCATGGTGGTTCATCGCCATGAGCTGGACTATCTCGCGCCCGCCTTTGCAGGCGAAGAGCTGCTGTTGGCGACCTGGATTGTCGATTGTGATGAGCGGTTCAGTTTGACCCGGCGGTTTCAGCTTAAGCGACCGCGGGATGGCAAAACGTTGCTAAACGCACGCACGCGTTTTGCCTGTGTCGCGCTTAGTACGGGGCGCCCCAAGCGCCTGCCCGATGAGTACCGGCGTATCTATGGCGGCGCGGTAGTGGTGGAATGACGCAGAGGAGAGTTGATTTTTTCGTGTAGAAACAGCATTCGCTAGATTTTTCTCCTAAGAAACGCCTTAACCGGCGTTTTTTTTGTTTTTATTTTCTGGACTGGTGGTCAACGTTAGGGGTGATGTAGTTTGCCTAACAGAGCTCATTTTTTGCTGAGTGCCGACGTTAAATAAAAAGGAAGTCGCCAATGAACATCGCTATCCCTAAAGAAATTAAAAACCATGAATATCGAGTGGCCTTAACGCCCGCTGGCGCACGTGAATTAGTCGGGCGTGGCCATCATGTCAGCGTTCAGGCCGGTGCCGGTGAAGGTGCGGGGTTTAAGGATGATGACTATCAGGCTGCCGGTGCGCAGATAGAGGCCGATGTCGAGGCGCTGTGGCGCGGCGCTGAGCTGATTCTTAAGGTTAAAGAGCCTCAGCCGGAGGAGGTGGCACGGCTCACCGCGAAGCATACGCTGTTCACCTACCTTCACCTTGCCGCTGAACAAACGCTGACCCGTGGGCTGATGGAAAGCGGCGCGACCTGTATCGCCTATGAAACCATTACCGACGCGCGTGGCGGCTTACCGCTGCTGGCGCCGATGAGCACGGTGGCCGGTCGAATGGCTGTTCAGGCCGGTGCCCACAGCCTGGAAAAAGCCCAGGGGGGCGCCGGCGTGCTGTTGCCCGGTGTCCCTGGCGTTGCGCCGGGTAAAGTGACCGTGATTGGAGGAGGCGTGGTCGGCGAAAACGCGGCCCGTATGGCGCTGGGGCTAGGTGCTGATGTCACCATCTTGGATAAATCGCTGGCCCGGCTGGAAGTGCTGGACGATCGTTATCAGGGGCGCATTAAAACGGTTTATTCAACTACCGACGCATTAGAAAGCGCTGCGCGTGAGTCCGATATGATCATTGGCGCAGTGCTGGTGCCCGGTGCCGCTGCGCCCAAATTAATCACTCGGAACATGCTGGCTTATATGAAACCCGGCAGCGTATTGGTCGATGTCGCGATTGACCAGGGCGGCTGTTTTGAAACCAGCAAGCCCACGACCCACGCCGAGCCAACCTATATCGTTGATGGTATTGTGCACTACTGCGTGGCCAATATGCCCGGTGCGGTGGCGCGGACCTCTACCCAGGGGCTAACCAATGCAACGCTGCCGTTTGTGATTGCGCTGGCTGATAAAGGCTGGCAGCAGGCACTGCGTGATGACCCACATTTTCTGCCGGGCCTTAATGTCCATGCCGGGCGAGTGACGTACCCTGCGGTGGCGCAAGCGTTTGGTCTTGATGGTGTTGACCCCGCCAGCGTCATCAGCGGCAGCTAAACCGCCCATCCGCTGGCCGTCGGTTTAATAGTGCGGCGGCAGCTCATCCTCAGGGCGCCGGCCGCCCTGGGGCTCGCTATCTTGAAGTGCCTGATGCTGCTCGCGCAGGCGTTCGCGCATTAGCCCACTGAGCTGCTCCAATTTCTCCAGGCGCCGCTCTTGTTGCACGACCGCTTGGTCTAGCGTGTCCAGCCAGTGCTCTTGATACGCTAGACGACTCTCTAAAGATTCCAAAAGTTGGGTTAGCTCAGCAGGCGTTAATTCGTGGGTCATGATAACATTGCAACCTTATGTAGTAGTATGCCGGTGCTATTGGGAGTGGGCCTGATAGTTCGGCTATTGTCCTTCGTCTGTTACCCATACAACAAGAGAGCTTTCTTTTTCTATGAACCCAAAAGTTGTGTTTCGCTGTTTCTTAATCAGTGTATTACTGTCCGCCCCCACGCCACTTCTGCTGGCGGGGATTGTTCATTTAACCGATAGTGCGCTCGCTGAGCTATGGTTGGCCGAGTTAGCCATCAGTGGTATGAGCGGTGTGTATATTGCCGTTGCTATAGGGTGTTTTATTGTTTTGTTCCTCGGCACCTTGGCATCAGCTGCGTTTGCACCTTCAATGGTGGCATCAGACGCTATGGCACGCTCCACGTCAGCGTCGCGTCCATCCCAGGCGGCTCCTTTGGAAGATGATGAGGAAGAAGATATCATCGACCCCAATGACGGCCGTGAAGAAGGTGATGTAAAGTGGTTCAACACTAACAAAGGTTACGGTTTTATTACCCGCGACAATGGCGAAGACGTATTTGTACATTTTCGCGCCATTCGTGGTCGTGGCCCGCGTATGTTGGCCGAAGGTCAAATTGTGCGTTACCACGTGATAAAAAATGAGCGTGGCCTGCAAGCTGACGATGTAAGTATTATCGAGTAGGTTTAACCACTTATTTGATAGTAAACGACCCCGCCTTGGCGGGGTCGTTTGCGTTTAGCTCGTTGGATGGTTTAGTTAGCCTGATATCAGCGGCCCGAATCTGGCCACGCAATTTCACCTTCTTTGCCGCCCGGGAATACTTGCCAAAAGCGATCAGGATCATCGCCAGGGTGCCAGCCGCCTAGCGAGCAGCGCACCTCGATTTGCAGCGCCTCGGCTGCCTGCTGGGCGCAGTCTTGGTCGGTTAGCCAGGGGGTGTGGTTGCTATCAAACCAGAGGCTCGCAAACCCATCTGCAGCTCTATCAACCAATAAAACCGGTACACAGTCGCCCTGATATTGGCCGCGGGTTTTCCACTGGCCTTTGCCGACTGGGCTAAGCGGCGGTGCTATCAGCGAGCTTTTAAGCCACGCATTGAGTGCGTCAAGCGAAACGCTCTTCAGGTAAATTTCTATATCGGGGTAACGCTCCATCATACGTTTGCCTCGCCGGGTGTGAGCAGCGCCTGTAGCGTGGCTTCGTAAATCCGGCTTAAATCGTCTAGGTCGCTGGCGCGAACGCGCTCATTGACCTTGTGGATGGTGTCGTTAAGCGGTCCTAGCTCGACCACTTGCGCGCCCAGGGTGGCAATAAAGCGGCCATCAGACGTGCCGCCGCTGGTTGAAAGCGTTGGCCGCAGGCCGGTCACCGCTTCAACACCTTTAATGGCCGCATCGACAAGTTCGCCTTCTGCCGTCAAAAATGGCTCGCCATTGAGTGTCCAGTCTACCTGATACTCAAGCGCATGCTGGTCCAAAATCGCGTGTGTGCGCGCTTTGAGCTCTTCATGCGTCACCTCGGTGGAAAAGCGGAAATTAAATACCACTTCCACGTCGCCAGGAATCACGTTGGTGGCGCCGGTGCCCGCCCGCAGGTTAGATATTTGAAAGCTGGTGGCCGGGAAGAAATCGTTGCCAGCGTCCCAGTGCTCGTTAGTGAGCGCCGTCAACGCAGGCATTGCTTGATGAATAGGATTGCGCGCTAAATGCGGATAAGCCACGTGGCCTTGAATGCCTTTGATGTGCAGCACGCCGCCGAGCGAACCGCGGCGCCCGTTTTTAATCACATCACCCAGGCGCTCGGTTGAGGAGGGCTCGCCGACGATGCAGTAATCAAGGCGTTCATTGCGCTCGCGTAAATGCTCAACCACCGCACGGGTACCATCCACTGCCGGGCCCTCTTCGTCGGAGGTAATCAAAAAGGCAATTCGCCCATCGTGCTGAGGGTGGCGGGTAACAAACCGCTCCACCGCTGTCAGCATTGAGGCCAAGCTGCCTTTCATATCGGCAGCGCCACGGCCGCAGAGCATGCCCTCGTCGTCAATGCAGGGCTCAAACGGCGGATGCTGCCAATTGGTGTGGGGGCCGCTGGGAACCACATCGGTATGCCCCGCGAACGCTATGACGGGGCCGTGATGGCCGCGTATTGCCCAAAAGTTTTGCACATCACCAAACGGCAGGCGCTCAATATGAAAACCGAGCGCCTCCAAGCGCTCGATCATCAGGGGTTGGCAGCCTTCGTCGTCTGGCGTGACCGACGCACGGCGCAGCAGTTCAAAGGCGAGCGTGAGTGTCGGCGATTCAGGCTCAGTTATGGGCATGCAGCGCCTCGTTTAGGGCGATCGCACTTTTATTGGTCAGGCACTCAATACGGCCACTTTGCGAATTGCGACGCCATAGCAGGTCATCTTGCCCGGCTAATTCACGCGCAGCGATGGTATTCACTTCTTGGCCTTGCTCATCCAGCAGCGTAATTTTAGACCCAGCGGTGATGTAAAGGCCGGCTTCCACCGTGCAGCGGTCGCCTAGCGGAATGCCGATGCCTGCGTTGGCGCCGATCAGGCAGCCTTCGCCGACCTTAATAACCATATTGCCGCCGCCGGAGAGCGTGCCCATGGTTGAGCAGCCGCCGCCAAGGTCTGAGCCTTTGCCGACCATGACGCCTGCTGAAATACGGCCTTCAACCATGCCAGGGCCTTCAGTGCCGGCATTGAAGTTGACGAAGCCTTCGTGCATGACGGTGGTGCCTTCACCCAAATAAGCGCCCAGGCGCACGCGGGCGGTGTCGGCAATGCGAATGCCGGTAGGCACCACGTAGTCGGTCATTTTGGGGAACTTGTCAACGCAGTCAACGGACAGCGCACGTCCCGCCATGCGCGCCTTCAGGCGGCGCGTTGGTAGCTCTTCAATATCAATCGCGCCTTCGTTGGTCCAGGCGATATTGCGCAGCAGGCCAAACATACCGGTGAGATCGAGGCCGTGAGGTTTGACTAGGCGGTGCGACAGTAGGTGCAGCTTTAAATACACTTCTGGAACGCTTTGCGGAGCTTGGTCGGTGTCCAGGAACATGGCTACCAGCGGGCGCTGGCTGGCCGAAAGCGCTTCAGCAAGCTTCGCTTGGGCAGAATGGCCGGCGGCTTCTAACGCTTTAGCCAACCGCGTGCAGTCTTCGGGTAGAAAGCTGATGGCGGCATTGCCCTTGGGCGCATCTAGCGCTTGTTGCGCGGCCTCCACCAGACTCGCTTCTGGATTGAGCAGTGGCGCCGGGTAATAAATTTCCAGCCAATTGCCCTGAGTGTTTTGAGTGCCGATTCCAAGCGCAAAGCTCAGCATAAGTCATCGTCCTGTGGTTAGGGAAAAAGGGGTCGTAAAAATGAACAGTGTGTCGCCGCGGCTAGCCGCGAAGCTGGTCGTAATCGCCCTCGCGGTAGCCGACTAAAATGGTGGCGTCGTCTACCTCAAGCAGCGGCCGCTTAAGCAGCGTCGGATGTTTGATCAGCAGTTGGCGAGCCGAGTTGGCGTCGTAGTCTTTCTCTTCATCGGAAAGCTCGCGCCAGGTTTTGCTGCGCTTATTAATCGCCTCCACTAGCGCTACGCGCTCAAGAATGTGCTCAAGCAGGCTCGCGGAAAGGCCATCTTTGCGTAAATCATAGGTTTTAAAGGCAATGCCTTTCGCTTCTAAATCTTTTTGTGCCTTACGGCAGGTATCGCAATTATTGATAATGTAGAGCGTTCGCATACGACCTCCATTGAACGTTAAATAAGGGCGCGGTGAGTCATCGCTGTTAACCGCGCTCTATCAACTGGCGAATTCGCTGGGCCGCTTCAAGCGTGGGCGCTAACTCAGCGACCAGCGCTAATCGCAAGCGACCGGCTCCGGGATTTTTGCCACTTCTGCCGGTACGGCCCATTAGGCTGCCGGGTAAAACGCTCACGTGCTGCTCAGCGAATAGTCGTTGGGTAAAGGCGATGTCGTCACCGCCGGGAACCGCAGGCCATAGGTAAAAGCTAGCCTCTGGTGTCGGAAAGTCCATCACCGGCGCGAGTACATCGGTAACGGCGCTAAACTTCTCGCGATAGGCGTCGCGATTCGCGCGCACGTGGTGTTCATCCTGCCAGGCGGCGATAGAGGCATGTTGCAGTGGTAGCGACATGGCGCAGCCGTGATAGGTGCGGTAGCGCTTAAAGGGCGTCAGTAGCGCCGCATCGCCCGCCACAAAGCCGGAGCGCAGCCCTGGCAAGTTGGAGCGTTTGGAAAGCGAATGGAAAACGACGCAGCGCCGGTAATCGTCGCGCCCAAGCTCAGCGCAGGCCTGCAGTAGGCCGGGCGGTGGGGCGGCCTCGTCAAGATACAGCTCCGAGTAGCATTCATCGGAGGCGATAATAAAATCATGCTCATCAGCCAGCGCAATCAGTTGCTTGAACTCATCAAGGGGCGTTACTGCACCGGTAGGGTTGCCCGGCGAGCAGATAAAGACGATCTGTACCTCGCGCCACGTGGCGGCGGGCACCGCGCTAATGTCGGGTCGAAAGCCATTCTCAGCGGTGCAGTCTAGATAAAGCGGCTCGCCGCCGGCTAACAGCGTCGCGCCTTCGTAAATCTGATAAAACGGATTGGGTACGGCAACTTTGGCCGGGCGGGTGCGGTCCAGCGCCGCCTGAACAAAGGCGAAGATAGCTTCTCGCGTGCCGTTAACCGGCACTACGTGTCGCTCGCTATCCAGCTCGCGCAATTGAAAACGCTGGGTTGCCCAGGCAGCAATCGTTTGGCGCAGTGCAGGCAGGCCGTTAGTGGCCGGATAGTGAGCCATTTCTAGCTGATGCGCCACCATGGCTTCAAGCGCTGCGGGGTAGGGAGCGTGCTGGGGTTCGCCAATCGTTAGCGAGATAGGTGCGATCTCCGCTGGCGGAGTGAGCGCCGCCTTGAGCGCGGCCAGCTTTTCAAACGGGTAGGGATGCAGGGCGTCAAGGTCGGCGTTCATGATGTGTCCGTTGATGGCGTGGCGGGCGTAGACCGACAATTATAAGCAAGCCCCAGTGTTGGCTCAAACACACTGGGGCTAATCGGGCGATTAAAGCGAGCTAGACCGTCGATTAAGGGACGCGAATCGAAAGGCTTTCAAGGCTTTCAAAGGTCACGCCTGCCTGAACAAGGCCGCGCTGGTTTTGGAACTGCCCCAGCGCATCAAGCGTTCTAGGGCCCAAATGGCCATCAATGGCGCCCGTATGAAAGCCATATTGGCGCAAGGCGTTTTGTAAATCTTCCACAAGCCCAGGGGTGATGTCGTTGCCGCATATCGCCTGGCGCATTTCCAACTTGGGTTCGCCGCGGTAGTCAATGCGGTCCATCAGGCGTGTTTGGCGCGGCACGATGGTTTGCGAGGTGCGTGCAGGCGATGCAATGTCCTGAGTGCGTACCAGCTCTTCGCTAGGCTCATTCCACATCTCAATAACCCGCGCGGGCTGATCCACCACCTGGCGGGTCACCATGGTGTATTCCGCAGGTTCAACGACCACTTGCGTCGTTTCAGGGCTTACCATGACCTGCACGGAAACACGTTCTTCGCGGGCCGGGTGCTCTTGCATGCAAAAGCTCATGCTGGCGGAGCCGCCGCCGGCGCTGCACGATTCCAATGAACGGCGCTCCCCTTCTACTACGACTGTCCGCGTTTGTTCTTCAAAGACGGCGGGCACGACTTCGAACCGTTCCACGGGCGGGCGGGTCATCACACGCTCTTCAACCGTGCGGTAGGTGGCCGGTTCAATGCGGTAAGTGAGCGTGCCTTCGCGAGTTTCAACGCGTTTAAAGCCTTGCTCTATTTCCGCGGGAGTGACATCGATAGTGGCCTGCTGATCCTTGATCTGGATCTCGACCATTTCGCGCTGAGGGCGAGGATTAACGGCCCCCACGGCCCAGCACTGGCCAGGTTGAATTTGCGATAATGATTCCTCTAATGAGGAGGCTAAGGCCGGCGTCGCCAGGCTAGCAGCGCCAATGCCTGCCACCAGCCAGGGTAGCGGGCGCCGCAGCCACCGTTGGGTCGCGCAGCGTAAAATAAAGCGCTTGAGTAGAAAGTGTTGAGGCTCAGGCGATGCAGCAGGAGTTGCAGTCATAGCAGTTATTATCCGTTTCTTTCAATAGTATGCCCGTAGGTGTGCAAACGGCCGCAAGCTTATCATTTTCCAAGCAGTTGACGGAGGTCAAAGGGGCATATTGCCTTATAGCGTGATGATTGTATAACCGCGAACCCATGATCGCCCGGTATTATCCGCATATGGGGGAAAGCGGAGGTCATCTCCTAGCACCAACTGCGGCACGATAGGGTCGCTCGCTTGAATGCAAACATTCACCTGATAGCGTGGGTTAGCATTGGGCAGTGCGTTGGGTTCTGGTCGCCAGTAACCATAAACAGTGTCAGGTAGAGCGGTCCATTCTGCGGGTTCATCTTCGCTTTCACCTTCCCCTAAGTCTGTACAACCATTCCGCCATGTTGCTGGTAGCCAACTTTCATCGATGATGAGGCTATCTATCTGCTCCCCGACCCGCCTAAGCATCGCTGCCTCATCTTCAAAATATGGGGCATTAGTATCCACTTGTAGCGCTGCACGCGAGGCTTCAACGGAATAATGTTGGAAGCCCAGCCTTGCAACGGCAGGGAGGCCAAACGCAATGCTTCCATACACGAGAGCAAAGAACAGTAAAAAAATAGCGGCGAACTCAATCGCCACTGCGCCGCGTTGCTTGTGTTGACTCAGAGAAGGATCAATCACTAGTTTCAACAAGGGTAGGTACCCCACAACTAATAGCGTCTACATATGCCTCACTCCGGCCTGCTTCTAACCCCAGCATATCAGCGAGTAGTGTGTTGAGTATGCCTCCTACACCATTGAGAATCGGCTTAAGCAGGTTTAGCACAGGGCGAAGCAAGATGCACAGCCCACCAGAGCAGCTCACAGTATCCGTATTCGGGTTGGTTATGCTATTTGCTACATTTTGAAATGCATCTGAATTCTCAATATTTGGGCTGCTCTTCAGAAAGCGGGTTAAGTTATGTTTTACACAGCCATTCCAATTTAACAGTGAGCTTAGCAAGCCTGAACATGACCGATAGCCATTACTGAGGGTTGAGATGCCTAAGAGGTCCAGTAGGCTGCCAGGCTGGCCAGAGTAAGCGACAAAGGCTTGGGAGAACGTTCCGTCCCTCCATGAGCTTTGGGGGCACAGAACGATCAAGCAGCTCGTCGGTATGGATCTGGGGATGAACCAGTCGTCAGTAAGCGGTGGCAGCACTTGTCCACCGTCACTCCCGCCATTCAGTATCAGTGATGTCACATTGCCTACATTGTAAAAGCCGGCACTATTTTTGGTCGTTTCAAGGTAGTGCTCTGCTAGATACTCAATCTGCCTATCCCGGTCTATATCGGAGTCCAATTCGCCGCCATGATCACGCACAGGTGGGCGGAATAAGCCAGCTAGAAGGTCGAGCAAGCCTGCCACAATATTATCAAGGGTCCCTCCGAGTGCGAGCTCGTTCGGTTGTGTGAGGCGTGTTTCACCAACCGCCATGCCGCTGAGGGTTTCTTCACTTACCAGCCCTGGGATAATTGAGCGACCGGATAAAATGGGAGCGTAGAAAAGAGTGATGAGCTCGGTTTCTTGAACGTAAGCGGAACAACTCTCAGTGCCTGACCATCGGTCATCTTCATCAATGTCGCCAATGCAAACATTGAGTAGAGTCGACGTAACGTGGATATCTGCGGTTGACTCACTCCCTCCACATTGCATGCCCGTCAGCTCCCCATGGGCGTTGGTGACATCAATTGTTAGGGGTAAGTGAATACGAATCCCCAGCAAGCCGGTCAAAAAACCCACAATGGGGAGGCGATTAGTGTCGATATCCACATGCGCACGAACCTGCCCGCTATAGGCGGTAGTTCCAAGAGGCCCGGTGGCCCATGAGGGTGGTTCGGTGATACTGGCAGTGACTTCTATGCCCAGTAGGTCAAGTCCATCAATAGCGACGGAATGGCCGCGCGTCCCGGCCAGGATCGCTGCCGACAACAACCCGCCCAGATTAATATTGCCTTCCAGAGCAGGGCGCAAGCTACCAGAGCTACCCGTTGCCAGATTAATCAATCCTCCTTCGCCCAGTAAGTGTAAATCAGCAGTGCTCAGGGTGGCGTTGTTAAGGATAGTGGTTCGTAGTGCCGAAAGTTCAACTGCGAGAGCACTATCACCAATCAATTCCAAACTAGCATTAATCAGGTCATCAATACCTAGTAAACCAACTTGCGTGTCGACCAAGTTGAGGAGCCCTTCAGGGGTGAGCAGTGCCAGCTCATTAATGCCCACATCAACCCCAAGTGCTTTTAAAAGCCCAGCAGGGGTGATACTGACATTGGCTAAGCCTTGAGAATCCAAAATAGTAAGATCGGAAACATTAAGCCCTATCCCTTGGAGTAGTTGGCCTGCCAACTGGTTTTCATTCAGGTTCAATAGCTGGCCGCCAACAGAGAACGTAGCCACGGATTCGCTATTGCGCTGGGCAAAGGCGGTAGCGGAGAGATTGATATCTCCATCGAATGCATCACTAAATAGCGCACCGCCACGTAGCAAAATACTAGCGGGGGTGGTCCTGCTTGCCGTTACCTTTACACCGGGGCCGGGTATGTCTAGCACCTCGCGTAGGCCAGCTTCGCTGGTAACGGTCACGCAATCAGTAGACAATGCACCATCAAACCCATGCAAGCTAGCGGACTGCGTAGCAAATGTATTGGCAAGAGGAGGGTTAGCGGCGCAGTTGCCCTGTGGCAAGCGGGCGCTGGCATCAAGGGCCGCCATATCCGCGACTTTTTGCAGATTGCGCTTTTCCATGTAAAGCCGCCCGGTATCCACCACCAACGCCATTAAGGTGAGAAGTATCACCAGCAAAGAGGCGGTGAGAATACTAATAACGCCCCGTTGGCGAGCAGGGCCATAAGAGCCGCTTAAAGAGGGGGGCATGGGAGTACCTTTATATCGCAAACGCCTGTGGCAATAAATGGGTGACTTAAGACTTAAGGAGCAGCGGTCACTTCGCGGGTGTGCATTGTGGCAAAGCCCACAATCTGTTCGGGTAGGGTAGGAAACTCCCAACCCATTACTTTAATGGGTGGCAAAATACTGCTGGGCGCCGGATGGCGCACACAGACTTCCCAAACCCCGTTAGTAGGATCAATGGTTAAAAACTGCTCCGTATCTAAACAAGGTTGTGCCCAGTTAGTGGGCATCCATGCCTCACCAATTTGAGTGGCCACATAGGCTTGTGTTTGTACATCACTTGCCTGGCGATAACGCTGCCACACCAACCCTTCTCGCAATGTATCCGAAGCCAATTGCTGATAACTGGCGCTCATTAAAAGCGGCATCGTATAGCCTACGATGCCGTACAAGAGAGCCATTAACATCACAAAACTAAAGGCAAATTCTATACTCGCTGAACCTTTTTGATAAGTTAGCATTTGCATCGTCAGGATTTGATCAGTAGCTGTAATTGAAATAAAGCAGACATGCTGAAAACTTCTGCTTCTTAAAAGCCCTTGTAAGTTAAAGGAAAAATAGTGAGCAGAGTTGTAATTTATTCACCATCCCCTGCTGAGCTTAACTGGTCTGCAATGCTATTGAAAAACGTTGCGAACGCGCCATCATCTCCTGAGAAAATAGTCAGTGCTGCGATAAGTGCAATCGCCATAATCCCTGCAATAACTGCATACTCAATAGCCGTAGCGCCTTTAGTATCACGGTGAAGGCTTGTTACATAAGTATATAAAAAAGTGATCAGTTTCATGGTGGTATCCCCTGCGAGAGATGAAGAGTAGCATTAAGCTTGCTAACCATTCTTACTCTGTGAGAGTTGCTGACGTGGTTAGCGCGGTCAATATTAATTTAATCCTAAAAATAGACCTTGCCTAGTATTAATTAAGTGTTTTTTTCGTAAACAGGGCTGGTAATTGTAATACATTGAATTTATTGTTTCTAATATTAGTGAGAGGGGCGCCGTGGAGGCTTGATGGCCCCATGTGGCGTGGCCTGCGAGGTGGTTTATATGGTGAGTACCGTAATTTATTTAAGTAATTTTATGTTTCTGAGTGTAGTTAATGGGTGAGTTTAAGTTAATTTATAGCGTTGATTAGATTTTTAAATGGCATTGATTATTGTTTCTTAGACGTTCGTTGAGTTAGCGCTTGATAACGGTTTCTTGTGTATGGGTATGAGTTTGTCTATAAGTGGTCGGCCATTATATTAATAAAATCAGGTGTTGTAGTGCGAGTTAACTTAACTGGCCTGATAAAGCTACTTTCGTACGTTAAATTGCAGTTTTAAAAGGCATTGCGGGCGCTGGGGGCGTGTATTTTTGAACAGTCGAGTGTTAATGGGCGTGGCTGCCGTATTGGTCGTTGCTGCCGTGGTGGTGGGATATTTGGGGATATCCCTGGGGCGCAATGAGCCTGCGCCAGTGGTCGAGGAGTCGGCACCTGAGAGTGATGGGGAGCAAGGGTGGGTCCGTTCATTGCCTGACCTGCTGGTCGAAGCGCCGCAGGAGCCACGCCTAGACGTCGTAGTGCTGGCGCAAAGCTTACCGGCCTACCACACCCTGCGCGAAGAAGACCTTCAGGTGGAACAGCTACACCTAAAACCACCGGGCAGCTTTGACAACACAGAAGCACTGGTGGGCCGTAAGGTATGGCGCGATGTGCCTGCTGGCAGCGTACTTAACGAAAGCCACTTTATGAGCGGCGGCCCCTTAGCCCGTATGATCCGCCCCGGTGAACGGGCATTGGCCATTCAATTTGATCAACTGATGGGGGCGGGCGGCCACCTTGCGCCGGGTGATTACGTTGACGTGCTGCTGTTCTTGCAAGAGAACGAGCTCAACACGGACCGTACGGTGCAAGTGGCCGTGCCTGCGCTGCGCGTATTAAGCGTGGGTGATGAGCTGGGCTTGGCTGCTACTGGCGAGCCGCTTACCCCGCCTGTATTGATCAGCGACGAAGATGAGGCCAGCCAGCAAGCGTCAGCACGAAATCAGTCTCGCCCTGAAACCGCTGTGCTCGCCATTCCTGTAGCGTTACTGACACGTTTTGCCTTGGCCGCGGAGGTTGGCAATTTGCGCTTGGCGGTGAGGGCCGCAGAAGAGGGGCTACTGAATGATTTCTATCGCGGTGAAACATCCGTTACCGAAGAACTCAACCAGCAATTGTTCCAGTTTGAAAAATTTGCGTTAAGCCAGGCGGAACGACCACAACCTGGCTTGGTGGAGGCCTCGGCTCGCCAGCAGCCAGCGGCACCCAGGTCATCTTCACCGCAACAGGCCCAAAACGCTGGGCCACCGCCGGTACCCGTTATTCGCGGTGCTGTGAGCAGCTTGGAAACGCCGTAGAGCCGTTACTAAAGCGGTTATTAAAAAAAAACTATGTTTGGGCAGGGGAATCAGGGGAATGAAATCAATAACGCGAATGCTGGCAAGTGTATTGCTCGGCAGTGGAGTGCTGCTGGCAGGAGGTATGTTGGCACCCCCTGCGGCTGCACAGCAGGCGTGTAGCCAGCTCAATAACGTGCCCCGCGCGCTAGAGCTTGCGCCGGGTATCCATCGGGAAATACAACTGCCGGTCACTATTGAGCGCCTGGCGGTTGGTAATCCGGAGGTGGCCAACGTTCAGCTAACCTCTGATCAGGCATTTTTAATCTCCACCGCCCAGGGCGGCGCGACCAATGTAACGGTCTGGACCCGCTGCTCAGAGCAGCCTAGAGAAATTACTCTGATGGTAACGGGGCAGGCCAGCCAGGCGCTAGGCCACATAGCACCAAGCGCCCCTGCCGTTCCCGCTCAGGTACAAACAGATATCCGCTTTATTGAAGTTAATCGCACTCGCTTGCGTGAAGTGGGGGTGTCGCTGTTTGGTAGTTCCAATAATAATTTGATTACCTCGCCCGGCGTGGGGCCAGGGTCGGTGGGTGTCGGTGATATTGGCAGCTTAACGCCTGGTGCTAACGTGCCGCTCTCCAGTAGCGGGTTTAATTTGGTGATTGGTGGGGGCAGTAGCCGCGTGATGGCGGCGCTGAGTGCGTTGGAATCCAGCGGGTTTGCCTACACCCTGGCGCGCCCTAGCTTGGTTGCTTTAAGCGGCCAGAGCGCGAGTTTTTTGGCTGGCGGCGAGTTTCCGATTCCTGTGCCGAGTTCCGGCAGCGACAGTGTTTCCATTGAGTACAAAGAGTTTGGGGTGCGCTTAACGCTGACCCCAACGGTGGTTGATGATCAGCGTATTACGCTGAAAGTGGCGCCAGAGGTGAGCGAGCTGGACTTTGTCAACGGGATCACCATTGAGGGGACTACCGTGCCCTCGCTGTCGGTGCGCCGCTCTGATACCAGTGTTTCGCTGGCCAGTGGTGAGAGCTTCATCATTAGCGGCCTTATCAGTACTAGCCGCAGCGCCCAGGTCAATCAGCTGCCAGGGCTGGGCAGCTTGCCGATAATTGGGGCGTTTTTTCGCAATAGCCAAACGCGCACCGAAGAGCGCGAGCTGCTGATGATTGTGACGCCTCATTTGGTGCAGCCCATTGCATCGGATGCAGTGCTGCCATCGATGCCGGGTGAGGAGCTGCGAAACTACGACCCTAGTGTGCATGAGCTACTGTTATTTGAGGATGGCTCTTTTAATCGCCGCGCCTCTGGGCTGTCTAGGTAGGGGGTGGCATGCAAACATTTTTGGTAAGCGGCTGTACTGATATTGAGGTCGGCTGGCTGGAGTCTACGCTTGGTGACCACGGGCGTCTGGTGCCGGTGAGTAATAAGCTGGAGGCGATTATCGGCCTTGCCGACCAGATGTCGGTGGGGATTGTGTTTATCTGCGTCAATCAGCAAAACCGTCATGACGCGCTGGCGGTGATTGAAGGGTTAGACGAGTCGCGGCCTCAGGTGGCTGTGGTGGCTATCGGTGAGAGCGCAGAAAGCGATCTAGTGTTAGGTGCGATGCGGGCGGGGGCGAAAGATTACCTGTCGGTGGGGCAGCGCGGCAGCGACGTGCAAAGCTTGATTCGCCGTTTGGGCCGCAAGCAGCCGCTTATCAGCGGTGTGGAAAACGGCCAGCGCGCCCGTATGGTGGTGTTTTACGGTACGGATGTCGCCTCAGACACAACGTTGATCGCCAGTCATGTGGCGTTGTCGCTTGCCAGTAAGCAGTCGCAGGTGCTGTACATGGATATGGCGCCAGGGCTGGGCGAGGTGGATGCGATTCTTAGCCTGAAATGTGCGTTTGGCGTTGAAGACGCGATGCGCTCTGCCCAGCGCATCGATAGCTCTGTTATCTCCAGTGCCTTTGCTAAGCATGAAAGCGGGCTGTTGGTGCTGCCTTTAGTACAGGATGACCGCTACCCGGAAGGCTATAGTTATGCTGAGGCGGTGCTGCTATTGGGCGTGCTGCGTCAGCACTTTTCCTGGGTGATCGTGAATGCCTGCGGTCAGGCTGACAGCGGCTTTGTGCGCGCGTTAGTAAGCTCGGCCGACCAAGTGCTGTGGTACCTAAATCAGAGTGTGCCCAGCAGCCGACGCAATTTGCACTGTTTGCAGCGTTGGCGCAGTGAAGGCGTTACCTTGAACAATGTAGGGCTGTTAGTTGACCGCTGCGTGGCTCGGCTTTCACCAGAGCCGAAAGTACTGGCCAATACCTTTGGGTTAACGGTGACGGCGGCATTGCCTGCCCATCACGAACAACGACTTAATAGCTTAAATCAGGGCGTGTCGCTGTTTAAACTTGCGCCAAAAGATGAGTTAACGCGGGCATTGCAGCATTTAGCCGATGAAGTTCTGCCTAAGCCACCAGCGTCAGGTAAACGTGAAGGGTTTATAAAACGCTTATTACGCTAAAGGAGGCTGTATGGATCGTAATGGTCTAACACAGCTCAGTCACCTTAAGGAGCGTTTGCATCGATACCTAATTGATCAATTGGGTGAGGAGACCTCGAATCTAATCGAGGGCAGTCGCCCTGAGCTGAAGCGATTTATTGCCTCGCATATTCAGACCTTCACTCGGCTGCATCAGCTTGCTATTTCCGGCTATGAAATTGATCGCTTAACGGAAGAGATGCTTGATGAACTTACCGGGTTTGGTCCGCTTGAGGTGCTGCTAAGCGACCCGACGGTGACTGAAATATTGGTTAACGGCAGCTCTCGTATCTTCGTTGAGCGGCGTGGCGTGCTGTCGTTGAGTGATTTGCACTTTGTCGACGATCACCACCTGCAGCGGGTTATACAACGCATTATCGCGCCATTGGGGCGCCGCTTAGATGAATCTTCTCCAATGGTTGATGCGCGCTTGCCCGACGGCAGTCGAGTGAACGCGGTTATTCCGCCGATTGCATTAGACGGCGCCTGTTTGTCTGTGCGTAAGTTCAGAAAGGATATGCTTAAAAGCCAGGAGCTGATTGAGGCAGGCTCGTTAAATGCCGATATCTTGGCGTTTTTAGAGCACGCTGTGCACCAACGCTGCAACATTATTATTAGCGGGGGCACGGGCACGGGTAAAACGACAATGCTCAATTTGCTAAGCAGCATGATCGATCATCGCGAGCGGCTGGTGACTATTGAGGATACCGCCGAGCTGCAGCTAAAACATGGCCACGTGGTTCGTTTGGAAACGCGGCCTCCCAATGCGGATGGGCATGGCGAAATAACGGCACGCAATCTTGTCCGCAATGCGCTGCGCATGCGCCCTGATCGGATTATTTTAGGCGAGACCCGGGGGGCAGAGGTGTTGGACGTGCTCTCCGCCATGAACACCGGGCACGAGGGTTCAATGACCTCTATCCATGCCAATAGCGCGATGGATTCACTGCTGCGGATGGAGACGTTGGTGGGTCTTTCGGGCGTGCAGGTGCCTGAAAAAACCATGCGCCAGTCTATCTCGTCTGCGCTTGAAGTCATTATTCAGCTCGTGCGGTTACCCAGCGGGCATCGCTGTATCAGCGAGGTGATTGAGTTAGGTGAGATGAGCCAAGATGAATACACCACAAACGTTTTGTTCCGCTATGACCGTTTGAGCGAGACGTTTGTGCAAGAGAGCTTTCACGCCCTCAATGAAAAGCTTGAGGGCGCGCTAGACGCGGTGAGGGACGTTGAGCCATGAGTTATCTATCTATCGTACTGCTGGGCATTAGCGCGGCGCTGCTACTGACCTCGGTATTAATGATGTTGGCCGGTAAGCGACAGGCCGTGGGCGAGCGTATTTATCAGCGGCTCAACAGCGATGGCGACTTGGTGGTGCCAAAGCAGAAAAAAAAGAGCGGCTTTTCACTATGGCTGATGCAAGCCGGTATTCAGCTGCCTGGTTGGTTGACGGCTTTGTTGGTGGCGTTGGTGTTATTGGTTGCGCTGCTGTTCATGCAAGTGAGCTGGTTCATGCCCGTGTTGGTGGTGGGTGGAATGGCGCTGCTCGTTTATCTGGTAGGCCAGTGGCGTGCCCATAAGCGGGTAGAGCGGATGATTTCGCAAATGCCGGGTTTTTTAGACCATATGGTGCGCAGTATAAAGTCGGGAAGAACCATGGGCGATGCGATGTTACTGGCGATGAAGCGCTGTTCTGATCCGCTTCATCAGGCGATGACGCCGGTGCGTCGTGATATCGAACTCGGCGTGCCAATGGTGGAGGCTATCAATGAGTTTGCTACCCTCTATAAGCGCGAAGAGTTTCATGTCCTGGCCTTGGGCGTGCGGATTAATCAACGCTACGGCGGTAACTCGGCGGATATGTTGAAGAGTTTGATTTTGATGATTCGTGACCGCGAACGGGCAAGCCGTCAGCTAAGCGCTATGACGGGTGAGACGCGTATCAGCGCGATAGTGTTGGCGGGTTTGCCGTTGGCGTTAGGCGGCTATATCTTGATTAGTAATCCGGACTTCTTAATGGGAATGTGGGTTACGTCAGCGGGTAAAATAATGCTGCTGCTGTCGTTGGCGCTGCAGCTGACAGGCTGCTTCATCTTGTGGCGTATGTTAAAGAGTATCTAATTATGTTGCTGCTCATACTGAGTGCGCTATGTTTGTTGGCGGCGGCGGGGGTGATCGCTTACGCCTTTTTAAGGCACAAACGTGATGCCTCAATCATCGCACAGCGTATTGCGCTACCCGATGGCACGGGCATGGCGGCGACCAGGCACCGGTCGCTGTTTGCTGGCCTGGGGGAGTTAGATGGCAAGCTGGATGCGGAAGTGCCGCGCTTGCTTGACCAGTTAGGCTGGCGCAGTACCGAACAGCGAGCGCGCTATTATGCACTGCAAATTGGCGTGCCTGTAGCCGCCGGGTTGAGCGCCGCGGGTATTACGGCATTTTTAACCGGTAACGGCCCCTCTTTGTTGGCTATTTTTGCCTCTGCTGGGGTTGGGTTTTTACTGCCTAAACGCTGGTTAAAAGGTGCCGTTGCCAAGCGCCGTGAAAAAATATCTGAAGAAGTTTCAGCCATGCTGCCGTTGTTGCGCATGCTGTTTGAAGTGGGCATGACGGTAGAGCAATCGCTGCGCGCGCTTTCTCAAGAAGGGCAGAAAATTCTGCCAGAACTCTCAATTGAGTTTAAGCGCGTGCTGGCACGTGTCGATGCCGGCTTGGATTTGGCCAGCGAGTTAAATAGCTTGGCTGAACGCCTGGATATCGATCAGTTGAACGACTGTGTGGTCATTCTTGAGCAATTAATCCGTCAAGGGGGCGGGGCCGTCGCCTCGCTGGTATCGCTCAAAGAACTGTTTGATGATCGCCGAATGACGAGTCTTCAGGAGAAAGTGTCGAAGCTGTCAGCCAAAATGTCTGGCACTATGGTGGCCTTCCTTTTTCCTGCCTTGCTTATTATCTTAGCGGGGCCAGGTTTTGTGGCTATTTTTGGGGCATTGTCAGGAATGAATCAATAATGAAATATACCCTCGGTGTCATGGTGTTAGGCGCAAGCTTTGTGCTGGCCGGTTGCGCTTCCATGGGCGGCAACTCTGCGCGGCAGAATAATCAATGCGGCCCGATGGAGCAGGAGCAGCAGTTAGCCATTCAGCTGGCTGGCGATATGGCGGACCAGGGTCGGCTGCATGCTGCGCTTGCCCACTTGGAGCAGTTGCCGGAAAAACTGCCCGAGGTACGGTTACGCAAAGCCACGGTTTTGCGCAAGCTGGGGGACCCACAGGCGACGGCGCTATATGAGTCGCTGCTGAATAGCTGCGTATCGGCCGAGGCGTATCACGGCCTTGGTCAGATCGCGGCTATTAACGGCAATTACGAGCAAGCGCTAACGCATATGCAAACCGCGGCGAACCTTTATCCTTCCAGCTTTACGATTCGCAATGACTTGGGGTTTGTTCATCTGCAGCGCCGTGAGCTTGATAAGGCGCGCTTTGAGTTTATGACCGCGCTTGAGCTTAGCCAGGATGACACGCTGCCACTGGAAAACCTGCTGACCCTGCTGATGTACGAAGATAAGTGGCAGGAGTCGAGCACCTTACTTAGAGAAGGGCGAGCGACGGCGCAAGACTATCAGCGGGCGGAAGAGCGTGCGCGGCAGTTACAGCTGGAAGACCAGCAGCGCTAGCAGGTTACCCCCGCGTGTGATAACTGACATGGAGTATAGGCTGATGGCTGTGAATGGTAGGGTGTTGCCGTGGTTTGCTGGTGGGTTGGTAGCCGTGCTAATGGGTGGCTGTCAGCCGCTAGCGGTAAGCCAGCCCTCTGAGGCCAATAGCCAAAAGCCGCGGATGTTGTCGATGGGCAGTACCGAGACTGACGCACTGCTGCAAGTTCAGCGCGAAGGCAGTCAGGCCTCAACGACGCCTCAACGGCTCTCGTCACAGGAGCGGGAGCTGGCTAATCAGCGCTGGCTTGATAGCTTTACTCATCCGATTCCTGAATTCTTCGAGCGCGATGTAGGCGGCGGCTTTAGTGATGAATAGCAGTGACGAGTAGCGCTAAGAGGGGCTCATTTAGCTAGCGATTTAGGAGCACTAACTGTAGGACTGCCAGCGCCAAAAAAATGAAAGGCCCATAAGCAAAATGCCCTTGCTGGTTTGCCAGGCCCGGTGCCCAGCGCCCAAACCAACCCAGGGCACTGGTGGGCAGTAGTGTCACGATAACGGCCCAAACTACCAGCAGCAGTGCGGCAATGGCGATCACCACCAGGGTGGCCATGCCGCCTAGCGTAAGGCCAACCGCGACCACCAGTTTGACGTCTCCTCCGCCTAAAATGCCTTTAATATGGCCTGGCACGCTCAGCACGAGGGCGCCACCAAGGCCGATTAATGCCTGGCTAGGTGAAACGCCCGCAAGGCTCTCGCCATTAAACAGCAACCATGCGATGGCCAGGAGTAGGTAGGGGTATATCAGCCAGTTATCAATGCGCCGATGGCGCACGTCTTGGTAAGCGACGACGAAGCTCCAGGCCAGCAGTAAAAGCATTATCGCTTACCCTGTTTGAGAGCGTTCAAACCCCGAGTACCTCAATTAAACGTTCGCGCAGTTGCTGTTGGCGTTGCGGATCGGTCAGCGGTTCCCCTGTCTTTGTGGTAATGAAAAAGACGTCTTCTACTCGCTCGCCGAGCGTGGCGATTTTCGCTGCCGAGAGCGAGATATCCTGTTCCATAAAAATACGCCCTACGCGGGCCAGCAGGCCAGGGCGGTCGGGTGCTGTGAGTTCGAGCATCGTGCGTTCGTTAGCGGGGTCCTGCTCAATCAGTACCTCGGTGGGCACCTTAAAATGCTTCAACTGGCGGGGCGTGTGCCGCGTGACGATATCGGGATAGTCGTCGGGGTCGTCTAGTTCCTCTACCAAGTGCTGACGCATCTCTTCAATGTGCGCCGCATCACGAATCGGCTGGCCATGATAGTCGAGCACGATGAAGGTGTTTAGCGTCCAGTCGTTATGGGAGGTGGCAATGCGTGCGTCGTGAATCGACAGCCCCAGTTGTTCCATTGCGGCGGCTGTGGCGGCAAACAGATCGTCTACCGAGCGGGTGTGGATAAACACTTTGGTGCCGCCTTCCGCCATATCGACGGTGGGTGCGCTGATCAGCACCAGCGGAAGGGGCGAGGCGTTATGCGCTAAAATCCCCTGAGTCTGCCAAACGATTTCGCTGGGCGCGTACTGCAAGAAGTAATCCTCGCCGAGCGACTCCCATAACTGGTCAATCTGGGCGCGGTTGACGCCAATGGTTTGCAGCAGCGAGCGCGCTTCCGTTCGCGTTTCCCGCACCCAGTCATCGCGGTCGGGCGGGTTATTCAGTCCTCGGCGTAGGGCGCGCTTGGTCTCGGCGTGCAGTTGGCGCAGCAGCGACGCCCGCCAGCCGTTCCACAGCGTTGGATTGGTGGCGTTAATATCGGCTACGGTGAGCACGTAGAGGTAGTCCAGGCGGGTTTCATTGCGCACCACCAGGGCAAAGTCGCGAATGACGTCAGGATCGCTGATATCGCGTTTCTGAGCGGTCATCGACATTAATAGGTGGTGCTCAACCAGCCAGCTAACCAAGTTGGTGTCGTGGGGCGAAACGTGATGTCGTTGGCAAAACTGTTTCACATCCCGAGCGCCAATTTCTGAGTGATCGCCGCCGCGGCCCTTGCCGATGTCATGAAACAGGCCGGCAGTCCACAGCAAGTCCAGCTTAGGTAGTTGCTGCATCAGTGCTGCGGCGACTGGAAAGTCGTCCTTCGCTTCTGGCTTGCGGAAACCGTGCAGAAATTTAAGCAGCCGCAGCGTGTGAGCATCGACGGTATAGATATGAAAAAGATCGTGTTGCATGAGGCCTACCGCGCGGCCAAATTCAGGCAGATACTTGCCTAAAATGCCGTAGCGATTCATACGGCGCAACTGGCGAGGCACGTTGCCGGGGGCGCGCATAATGGCCATGAATAGCCGCTGATGGCGAGGCTCGTCGCGATAGTGGTCGTCAATTTGATGGCGGTGATCACGAATCAGCCGGATCGTGTCCGCGCGAACCCCTTCAATCTCCGGGTGCTGGGCCATGAGCAAAAACAGTTCCAGCATGGCCGCAGGCTGCTCGCGAAACAGGGTGCGCGAGCGCGCTTGAATGTAGCCGCCTTTGGTCTCAAAGCGCTCGTTGAGTTTGACGGTTTCCAGGGCCTCTTTGCCGCGCAGAATGACCTCGTCAAAATGCTGTAGCAGCATATCGTTAAGCCCCGCGAGCGCGGTGACATGTCGGTAGTAGCGTTTCATGAATTGCTCAACCGCCAGGCGTTCCGGCGTATCGCGAAAGCCAAACATGTCGGCGATAGTGCGCTGATGGTCAAACAGCAGGCGGTCTTCGGCGCGGTCGGTAAGCATATGCAGGGCATAGCGCACCTGCCATAAAAACGCTTGGCCCTGACTTAGAATGCGCAGCTCGGCATCGTTCATAAACCCTTTGGCAACGATGTCCGTGTACTGCTCAGTGTTAAAATGGCGCTTAGCGACCCAGCCGATCATTTGGATGTCGCGTAGGCCGCCAGGGGAGCTTTTAAGGTTGGGCTCCAGGTGATATTCAGAGTTGTTGTAGCGATAGTGGCGGGCTATTTGCTCCTGCCATTTGGCCTCGAAAAAACGGTCGGCGGGCCAAATGTTGCTGGCGCTTAGGCGCTGGTGCATGGCGGCACGCAGGCTTTCGGGGCCTGCGATGAGGCGCGATTCGAGCAGGTTAGTAATCACCGTGACATCAGCTTCGGCTTCTCGCTCGCAGTCGTTGAGTGAGCGCACGCTATGGCCAATTTCAAGGCCGATATCCCACAAGAAAGTGATAAACGCGGTGAGCGGCTCGCGGTAAGCGGTGTCATCGTCCTGTGCAAGCAGCAGGAGCAGATCGATATCCGAGTGAGGGTGTAGCTCACCCCGGCCGTAGCCACCTACCGCGACCAGCGCGATACCGTCATCGGGCCACGTTTGCAGTGCCCAGGCGATTGCCAGCATCTGGTCTAGGTACCAGGCGCGGCCGCGCACCAGGTCGCGGATATCCGCACCGGCACGAAACTGGTCATCCAGGCGTGCCTGTAGCTCGCGCAGTGCCGCCTTAAACGGGGCAATCGGTGAGCGCGAACCTGCAAGCTCCGCGCGAAAGGCGTGCAGATCGTAAAGCGAGGTGTCCGGTTCAAACCGGTAGTGGTGTAGGAGCATCAGTTGAGCAAAAAGCTGAAGTCTTCTTCGCTACGTGCAGTCAGCACCTCAACGCCAGATTCAGTGACCAGTAGCGTATGTTCCCACTGGGCAGACAGGCTGCGATCTTTGGTGACGGCCGTCCAGCCATCGCGCAGTACTTTGGTTTTGTATCCGCCAACGTTGATCATCGGTTCGATCGTGAAGCACATGCCCGCCGCGAGTTTGATGTCGGCATCCGGTGCGTAACCATCGTAGTGTAAAAACTGTGGCTCTTCGTGAAACTCGGCACCCAGCCCGTGGCCGCAGAAATCGCGGACGACCGAATAGCCGTTTTCTTCAGCGTGTTTTTGAATCACGCGGGCGAGTTCAGAAAGACGCACGCCGGGTTTTACTAATTCGATGCTTTTATACAGACACTCTTGAGTGATGCGGCTCAGTCGTTCGCCCTGAATGTTCTCACCGATAATGAACATAACGCTGGAGTCGCCGTGGTAACCCGCAGGTGTTTTAACGGTGATATCCAAATTCATGATATCGCCTTTTTTCAGCGTCTTAGCATCGTCGGGAATGCCGTGGCACACCACGTGATTCAGCGAGGTGCAGGTCGCCTTGGGGAAGCCATGGTAGTTCAGCGGCGCAGGTGTTGAGCCTAGCTCGTTAACAATGTATGCGTGGCAAAGGCGGTCGACTTCGCCGGTACTGATGCCCGCCTGCACATGCGGGGTGATCATTTCGATGACGCTGACCGCTTGGCGTCCGGCTTCGCGCATGTGTTCGATTTCAGAAGGCGTCTTGATAGGAACGTTCATGAATACTCGATTTGAATGTAAAAAGGGCAAATGGGATGGCGCAATTTAAAACCGTCAAACGGGGCACGACTTCATCTTGGCGATGATCTATGGTATAAAGCCGCGCGCTTTCCTGCAATCGTGATTCCGAGCTTCTTTATTGGCTGGGTGCACATTGAAGGGCGGGGCAATGAATATGCAGTGTGCCACGAAGCGGCGCGTTGCTTGCTTAATCACTAAAAACGTCAAGCCTTAAAAACACACATGCACCGGCACATGGTCCCGGGTGCCGCTGGCAGCGTCTAACGCAGTCAACGGTCGGATCCATGGGGTGCGTGGAGGCCTAACCCGAGTTTGAGGAGTCTTACCATGTCTCACGTTAATATGCGTGACCTGCTTAAAGCAGGCGCTCACTTCGGCCACCAGACCAAGTACTGGAACCCGAAGATGAGCAAGTTTATCTTCGGCGCGCGCAACAAGATTCACATCATCAACCTTGAGCACACTCTGCCAGCTCTGAATGAAGCGGTCGATGTGGTTGAGAAGATGGCGGCATCCAACAACAAAATTTTGTTTGTTGGCACCAAGCGCAGCGCTAGCAAGGTAATTAAAGAAGAAGCCAACCGCAGTGGCCAGCCGTTCGTCAACCATCGTTGGTTGGGCGGCATGCTGACCAACTTCAAGACCATTCGCCAGTCTATTAAGCGTCTGCGTGATCTTGAAACCATGCGTGAAGACGGTACGTTCGAGAAGCTGACCAAGAAAGAAGTCTTGATGGCGACTCGCGAGCAAGAAAAGCTTGAGCGTTCTATCGGCGGCATCAAGAATATGGGCGGCCTTCCGGATGCGCTGTTCGTCATCGACGTTGACCATGAGCGTATTGCGATCAACGAAGCCAACAAGCTTGGCATCCCGGTCATCGGCGTGGTGGATACTAACTCCAACCCCGATGGCGTTGATTACGTGATCCCAGGCAACGATGACTCTATCCGCGCTATCCAGATATACGTTAAAGCGATTGCGGATGCGTGTGGTCGTGCCAAAGAAAGCAATGCTCAAGAGTTTGTTGAAGTGGCCGAAGAGGCCGCTGCAGCTGAAGACAACACGGCTGCTGAGTAACACTGCTGTGGATGCGGTGGATTTAGCCGCATCGTGATGAAGGGGGCTATGCCCCCTTTGTTGCGCTACAGATGAATAATCTGGGCGAGTCGAATTTGCCAGCTCATCGAAGCTGGCCGCGTAGCGCAGAGTGATACATTATGGTCATCTATTTTGACTATACTCGCCTGTGTTGCGTCTAACTCTCATAGCACTATTTTCAAGTGCTACTTCAATAGCACTATTTCAGAGGTGAATTCTCATGGCAGCTATTAGCGCCTCTCAGGTCAAGGAACTTCGCGAACGTACCGGTCTCGGCATGATGGAGTGTAAAAAAGCACTCACCGAAACCGATGGCGATATCGACGTTGCAATCGAGAACCTGCGCAAAAATTCAGGCCTTAAAGCCGCGAAGAAAGCCGATCGTATCGCCGCAGAAGGTATGGTGGTTACGCGCGTAGCGGAAGACGGTAGCTACGGCGTAATGGTCGAAATCAACTCCGAGACCGACTTTGTTGCGCGTGATGACAACTTCATTTCGTTTGCTGACAAAATCGTTGGTGGTTTCTTCGCCGCTAAAAACGAAGATGTCGCTGCGGTGATGGCGGGCGATCTGGAAACTGCACGTGAGCAGTTGGTTCAGAAAATCGGCGAGAATATCGGTGTGCGTCGTGCCGTCGTTGTTAACGCGGTAGACGGTGGTTTGGTTGGCGAATACGTCCACGGTGGCCGTATTGGTGTGCTGACTGTATTGACTGGCGGTACCGCTGATGTCGCGAAAGACGTTGCGATGCACGTGGCTGCTATCAATCCTGCGGTTGCGCTACCTGCTGATATGCCCCAAGAACAGCTTGATCAAGAAAAGGCTATTATCTTGGCACAGCCGGATATGGCCGGTAAGCCGGAGCAGATCGCTGAGAAAATGGTGCAGGGTCGCTTGAAAAAGTACCTGGCCGAAAACAGCCTGACCGAGCAGCCTTTTGTTAAAGATCCTAATCAGACCGTTGCTGAGTTCGTTAAGGCAGCGGGCGGGGAAGTCGTTAGCTTCACGCGCTTTGAAGTGGGTGAAGGTATCGAGAAAGAAGAAGTCGATTTTGCTAAAGAAGTTATGGAACAGGCTGGCCGTCGCTAGGGTCAGAGGTTTCAAGAAGAAGATGGCGTGCGCGCGAGCGCACGCCTTTGCGTATCCGGCCCTTGTAATTGGTTCCTGTGCAACGGATGGTTGTACAAATCAGGGCTGCCCCGCCTGCTTGTGTTCAGGCCTGCCTCAGGAGAGATGCCATGTCACGTGATGTTCAAGAGCCGACCCCTTACGTCGCACCCAGCAAAGGCAACGCTGAGAGTTCGAAGTCAAAATACAAACGTATTTTGCTTAAGCTTTCGGGCGAAGCGCTGATGGGTGAACACGATTTTGGTATTGACCCTAAGGTGCTTGACCGCCTGGCGCTGGAAATCGGTCAGCTGGTGGGTATTGGTGTGCAAGTAGGTATTGTGATTGGCGGCGGAAACTTGTTCCGCGGCGCCGCGCTCAGTGAGGCCGGTATGGATCGTGTGACCGGTGACCACATGGGCATGTTGGCCACTGTGATGAATGCGCTGGCCATGCGCGATGCACTCGAGCGTTCCAACATCCGTTCGCGCGTAATGTCGGCTATCCCGATGAGCGGTGTGGTTGAGCATTATGATCGGCGTACTGCTATTCGCTACTTAACCTCCGGCGACGTTGTGCTTTTCTCGGCGGGAACGGGTAATCCCTTCTTTACTACTGATTCAGCTGCCTGTTTGCGCGGCATTGAAGTGGACGCTGACGTGGTGATCAAGGCGACCAAAGTTGATGGCGTCTACAATAAAGATCCGGTAAAACACCCGGACGCTGTTAAGTATGACCAGCTTTCTTACGACGACGCCCTAGATCAAAAGCTGGGCGTGATGGATTTGACCGCTATCTGCCTGGTACGTGACCATAATATGCCGGTGCGGGTGTTTGATATGAACAAGCCTGGTGCCCTGCTGAATATGGTGGTGGGGGGCAAGGAAGGCACGCTGATATATAGAGGGTAATGACGTGATCAACGATATTAAGAAAGATGCCGAATCGCGCATGAAGAAAAGCGTTGAGGCACTGGATAGTAACTTCAATAAAATTCGTACCGGGCGCGCTCATCCGAGCATTCTGGATGCAGTCACCGTTGATTATTACGGTAGTCAGGTCCCGCTGGCCCAAGTAGCCTCTGTGAACGTTGAAGATGCGCGTACGCTGAGCATTGCGCCGTGGGAGCAGGGCATGATTCAGAAGATCGAAAAAGCCATCATGACGTCTGATCTTGGCCTTAACCCGGCCAGCGCGGGTAACGTCATTCGTGTTCCGATGCCGATGCTGACTGAAGAAACCCGCAAGGTTTACATTAAGCAGGCGCGCAGCGAAGCAGAGAATGCCCGTGTTGCCGTACGCAACGTGCGTCGTGATGCCAACGGTGACTTTAAGTCGCTATTAAAAGAGAAAGACATTACCGAAGACGATCAGCGTCAAGGTGAAGATGAGGTTCAGAAATTGACCGACAAATATATCGCTGAAGTCGATAAAGCGTTGGCCGCAAAAGAACAGGATCTTATGCAGGTATAATTCTGTGTTTTATTCAATGACGGGCAGCGTTAGCTGCCCGTTTTTCGACGCTCTGGCGGGTGTTTTATGACTGAACTTTGGCGCGAGAATCCATGACGTCACCGCAGTTTCCCAAAAAACAACCGGACGATGCCAGCGTTCTTTCCCTGGATGGGGAGGCTATGCCGTCTCATGTTGCCATCATTATGGATGGTAATAACCGCTGGGCGCGTGCGCGTGGGCTTTCTGGCGTGCGTGGGCACCGCGCAGGCGTTGAAGCGGTTCGTGCGGTGATTCAGCGTGCCGCTGAGCTTGAGGTGAAAACGCTTAGCCTGTTCGCTTTCTCCAGCGAAAATTGGAAGCGCCCAGCAGCAGAGGTTAACGCGCTGATGGAGCTGTTTTTAATGGCGCTTAAGCGTGAGGTCAAAAAGCTCAATGAGCGCAATGTACGGCTGTCGATTATTGGTGAGGAACGTGGTTTTTCTCATGCGATTCAAAAGCATATTAAGCGTGCTGAGGCGCTAACGGCGCACAACACGGGTATGCATTTAGTGATTGCCGCCAACTATGGTGGGCGGTGGGAGATCGCCCGCGCGGCGCGGGCTTTAGCCGAGCAGGTTGCCGCCGGTGACTTGGCACCGTCCGCCATTGATGAAGATTGCTTCGATGCCGCGATGGGCAGCGAGCGAGTGCCGCCGGTCGACCTGTGCATACGGACGAGTGGAGAGCAGCGGCTATCAAATTTCATGCTTTGGCAGCTCGCTTACGCTGAGCTGCACTTTTCACCTCTGTTATGGCCTGATTTCGGCGCAGACGCTTTTGATTTGGCGTTAAACGACTTCTGTCAGCGTCGTCGTCGCTTTGGTATGACAGACGAACAAATTGAGGCGCAAGGTGCTTAGACAGCGGATTATCACCGCGGCTTGGTTAGCGCCGCTTACGCTAATCGGCCTGTTCGGATTACAAGGCGGTGCATTTGCGCTGTTTACAGCCTTGATAGTTCTGCTTGGCGCTTGGGAGTGGGCCAATTTAGCCGGCGTTACTCGCCAGCGTGCCCGCTTACAGCTGGTAGCCGTTCTAGCCTTACTGATGGCGGGTATGTGGCTGAGCGGTGCGGTATTTGCTGTTTGGCCGCTCTGGCTGGCCGCAGTGGGCTGGTTAGTAAATCTTTACTGGGTCGTCCGCTACCCGGCAGCGGGGGCGCAGTGGCAAGCCACAGGGCGCCGCTTAGCAATGGGTTTATGGGTGCTGCTGCCTTGCTGGGTGGGCTTTAACGTACTGCGTGATAGCGGCGCGATTTGGCTATTGTTCGTGATGCTGCTTGTCTGGACTGCCGATATCGGTGCTTATTTTGCCGGCCGTCAATGGGGTAAGCGCAAGCTTGCGCCCCGCGTTAGTCCTGGTAAATCCTGGGAAGGCGTTATTGGAGGGCTGGTGGCAACCTCGCTACTGGCACTAGCGTTTGCCATTTGGCAACCGCTGGGCGTCGCGGGAGGATTAGCGTTGATCATAATCACTGCTCTGGTCACTCTGATTTCCGTGCTTGGTGATTTGTTAGAAAGCATGTTGAAACGATATCGCAATATTAAGGATTCCAGCCAGTTGCTGCCTGGTCACGGCGGAGTTTTAGACCGTATTGACAGCCTGACAGCCGCTATTCCGCTGTTTGCACTGCTGTATCTCGAAGTCTTGGTCGCAAGGTTTGCCCCGGTGCTGGTCCAAGGGCTGCCGCTATGATTCAGTCAGCTAAGCCATCATCGTTGCAGCGAGTCACGGTGCTAGGATCGACGGGCTCTGTGGGGACTAGCACGCTTGACGTGATTGCCCGCCATCCCGAGCGCTATGCAGTTCACGCGCTAACTGCGCACACCTCGAAGGAAGCGTTGCTAGCCCAGTGTTTGGTGCATCGACCCGCGGTCGCCGTGCTAGATAGCGACGCTGATGCCGCGTGGCTACGTTGCGAACTTAAACAAGCTGGGCAGCAGGTCGATGTCAATGCCGGCCCGCAGGCGCTATGTGACGTTGCTCGAGATGCCAGTGTCGACTGTGTTATGGCCGCAATTGTGGGCGCCGCAGGCTTGCTGCCAGCACTGGCGGCGGCGGAGGCGGGTAAGCGAGTGCTGTTGGCCAATAAAGAGGCACTGGTCATGAGCGGCGCGCTGTTTATGGAGGCTGTTTCCCGCTCGGGCGCAACGCTATTACCAATTGATTCCGAACATAATGCCATCTATCAGTGTCTACCCGTGGAGCACCGCGGTGGGTTAGCACAACACGGTATTACCCAGCTTATGTTGACGGCCTCTGGAGGGCCGTTTCGCACCTGGCGTCAGGCCGAGATCAGTAGCGCAACGCCAGAGCAGGCCTGTGCCCATCCTAATTGGTCGATGGGGCGCAAGATTTCAGTCGACAGCGCAACGTTGATGAATAAGGGGCTAGAGCTGATTGAAGCCTGCTGGTTATTTGATGCAACGCCTGAGCAAATCCAGGTGGTGGTTCACCCGCAAAGCGTGATTCACTCCATGGTGGCGTATCATGACGGGTCAGTCATTGCCCAACTGGGTAATCCAGATATGCGCACGCCTATTGCCTACGGGCTTGCTTGGCCTGAGCGTATTAACGCTGGAGTGGAAACTCTTGATCTTTTTCAGGTGGCACGGCTCGATTTTGAAGCCCCTGACGAAACGCGTTTTCCCTGTTTAGGCCTTGCTCGCGCAGCGATGCAGCAAGGCGGGTTAGCACCGGCCGTATTAAATGCAGTGAATGAAATAGCGGTTGAAGCATTTTTGCAGCGTCGGCTGGGCTTTTCTGCGATTGGGCAACTGGTAGAAGAAATTCTTTCGCGCCCCTTTGAAGGTTGCGTTGATAGTGTGGAAAGCGTATTGGCGGCCGACCAGTGGGCGCGACATCAGGCAATTGAGTTGGCAACAAGGTGGTCCGCTTAAGCATCCGCTGAGCTGGTCGTTAAGAGCGGGGCGTAAAGGAGTGTAGTGTGGGCCTGATACAAAATATTTTAGCGGTCATTGTGGTGCTGGGTCTGTTAGTGACTTTTCACGAGTTTGGCCACTTTTGGGTGGCGCGGCGTTGCGGCGTCAAAGTGCTGCGCTTTTCGGTAGGTTTTGGTAAGCCTTTGTGGTCCCGGGTTGATCGTCAAGGCACTGAGTACGCCATCGCGGCGATTCCGCTCGGCGGCTATGTCAAAATGCTTGATGAGCGCGAAGCGCCGGTTCCAGAAGATCAGCTAGACCAGGCGTTTAACCGCAAGACAGTTTGGCAACGCATTGCTATTGTGGCAGCGGGGCCGATCGCTAATTTTTTGCTAGCGATCGTTGTGTACTGGGGGCTATTTGTGGCCGGTACCACGGTTGTTGCGCCCATGGTGGGGAGCGTTATTCCGGACTCCCCCGCCGAGCAGGCGGGGCTTGCGCGCGGCTATGAAATTGTCGCTGTTCAGGGCGACGAAATGCGCTCTTGGGAAGATGTTAATCTAAAGCTAGTGTCTATCATTGGCTTTAACGGCGAGCTGAGTATTGAAGCACGGCCCGAAGGGGCGAGTGATTCCCAGCGCTATATGCTGCCGGTGGCAAATTATTTGGTGCGTCAGGATCCACCGCAGCCGTTGGAAACGCTGGGTATCACCCCGTGGCAGCCAGAGTTCCCGGCTATTTTAGGCCAAGTCGTGAGTGGCGAAGCCGCCGAGCAGTCGGGCCTTATGACTGGCGATACCATGGTAGCGATTAATGGCGAGCCGGTGGATGATTGGATGCACTTCGTCAATATCGTGCGGGGCAGCCCTGGTGAAACGCTGCAACTCACTTACGAACGAGACGGCGAACGGTCGAATATAGATTTAACCCCAGGGCGTAACAGCTTAGATACGGGGGTTGAAATTGGTTATATCGGTGCCGGCGCACAGCAGATTGAGTGGCCTACGGAGTTCCAGCGTGAAATCCGCTATGGCCCTATTGAAGCGGTTGGACAGGCGCTTTCGCGCACCGGAGAGATGACGCTATTAACCGTAGATGCCATACGCAAGATGTTGGTTGGGCTCATTTCTCCCTCCAATTTATCCGGGCCGATTACCATCGCACAGGTGTCTGGAGATTCAGCGCGTGCGGGAATAGAAGCGTTTGTTGGCTTTCTAGCGTATCTTTCTATCAGTCTTGGGGTGCTTAATTTACTACCAATCCCCGTGCTTGATGGTGGCCATTTGCTTTATTATTTCATGGAGGTCGTGCGTGGACGGCCAGTATCTGAAAGAACACAAGCCGTAGGATTGCGCATTGGGCTTGCCATGGTTGGCATCCTGATGTTGATGGCCCTCTATTTTGATCTGATGCGCCTGTGGTAATGACGCGTGTAGCGCGCAAGATGCCTTGTCATCTGCCTGCACAAATGTATATGGTGCCTTTCTGGAATGATCGGCAGACCAACGCGAGCGAATTGACTGCATGAAAATCAAGACCCTTGGAATGGCGGCACTTTTGCTGGCAGGCGCCAGCGTCGCCCAAGCACAATCCTTTGATGTTTCAGACATTCGAGTGGAAGGACTACAGCGGGTATCTGCCGCCTCGGTCTTCAATGCATTCCCAGTCAGTGCCAATGAGCGCGTCAGCGAGGCCCAGTTGGCTGACGCTGCTCGTGATTTGTTTGCAACGGGACTTTTTGACGATGTCTCTTTGGCCCGCGAGGGGGATGTGCTCGTTATTCAGGTCGTTGAGCGCCCGACCATTGCACGGCTACAGATCAACGGCAACGATCAGATATCTGAAGACGATCTGCGTAATGGCTTACGCCAATCGGGTCTTTCTGAGGGGCAGGTGCTGGAGCTTTCTACGCTAGAGGAAATTCAGCGCGAGCTGGAAGGCGTTTATCAGTCTCAGGGTCGCTACAGCGCCAGCATTGATACCGAAGTTGAAGAAATTGATGAAGGCCGCGTTCAGGTCAATATCAACATCAATGAAGGCGAAATTGCTAAAATTAGCCAGATCAATATTATTGGTAATGAAGCCTTTGATGACAAAACTCTGCGCCAAGTATTTGAGTTAAACGATCGGCCAGGGCGGTTTTTTGGCTGGTTCTCTAGCGACGAGTACTCCCGCGAAGCATTGTCGGGCGATATTGAGCGACTGCGTTCTTACTACCTAGACCGCGGCTACGTCAACTTTGACGTTACCTCGACTCAGGTGTCGATTGGTCCCGAGAAATCGGAGATTTTCATCACGTTAAACGTTGATGAAGGTCAACAGTATCGCGTTGGTAATATTCGTTTTGCGGGTGATTTACAGATCAGCGAAAACGAAGCCCGTCAACTGCTCACCGTTAACGAAGGTGAGATTTTCTCGCGTGGTGATGTCAATGCCTCCACTGAGGCCCTGCGCCAGCGGTTAGGCGCGGAAGGCTTTGCCTTTGCTGATATTCAGGGCGTGCCTGAAATATCGGACGACGGCGAGACGGTCGATTTGGTCATCGCCGTTAATTCTGGTGAGCGTGCCTATGTGCGCCGCATTGAGTTCTTTGGTAATACCACCACTCAAGATGAAGTGCTGCGTCGCGAGATGATTCAGCTAGAAGGCGCGCCTGCTTCGACGGATGCCATCACCCAATCACGTCAGCGTCTAGAGCGACTGGGTTTCTTTAGCCAAGTAGAAGTGGATACGCAGCCTGTTCCTGGTGAGCCGGATCTGCTGGATGTTACCTATAACGTTGAAGAGCAGCCTTCAGGTTCGGTGTCGGCGAGCGTTGGCTTTTCTCAAAGTGCCGGCGTTATCTACGGCGTCGGCCTATCGCAGAACAACTTCCTTGGCACGGGTAATCGGGTCAACATAGGGGCTCAGCGCAGCGATACCTTTACCAGTGTCAACTTTGGTTTCACCGACCCCTATTGGACGCTTGATGGGATTTCTCGCGGTTACAATGTTTTCTACCGCGAAACCGACTATGCCGACTCCGATATTTCTACGTTCTCGACGGATGCTTATGGTGCGGGTATTAACTTCGGCTACCCTGTCAGCGAGCTATCGCGGCTAAACTTTGGCGCCAGTATTGAAGACCTAACGGTCAAAACCTATTTTGATACGGCCTCTGAAATTCGCCGCTATGTGGAAGATCAGGGTGAAGACGCGCAAAGCCTTAAGCTAACGGCCAGCTGGACACGTAACAACCTTAACCGCGGTATCATGCCGACGGCTGGTAACTACCAGCGCCTTTCAGTAGAAACCGGTGTGCCGGGCAGCGATGCGGAATACTATAAGCTGCGTGCGCGTGCCCAGCAGCTTTTCCCGATCAACGCTGATGAGTCCTTCGCGCTCAAATTTACCGGCAATGTCGGCTATGCCGACACGCTAGGCGGCAGCGACCCGTTCCCCTTCTATGAAAACTTTTACGCCGGTGGCCTAGGCTCGGTGCGTGGTTTTACCTCTAATACGTTAGGTCAGCGCACAACGCCATCTTCTGAGGGCGGCCGTAATCGTACGTTGGGTGGTAACGTTTCAATCGAAGGCAGCGCCGAGATCATTTTCCCGCTGCCCTTTATTGAAGATCAGCGCGCACTGCAAACATCGCTGTTCTTAGATGGTGGTAATACCTTCCTGAGCTCTTGCTACGATGTGCTGGATGAAGATGCCGGCCGTCAGCAGTGTAACTCGGGCGTTGATTTAGGTGATCTGCGCTACAGCACAGGTATTGGCCTTTCTTGGCTGACACCGGTGGGCCCGCTAACGTTTAGTGTTGCGCGCCCATTGAACGATGAGAGCGGTGACGATACACAGTTCTTCCAGTTCTCATTGGGACAAACGTTCTAAGAGCTCTAAGAGGCAGCCGTTTTAATTTTGCTAGGTCGCGTGCCATGGTGGCGCGCACTAGCGTGACCTAAGGAGTTAACACAATGCGTAAACTGACAGCGGTTGTATGCTTGTTGGGCGCGATGATTTTACCTGCTCATGCGGCGGAAGTGGCCGTACTTGATTGGCGAGCAGCGTTGATGAATACCCAATCTGCTCAAGCGTCACTGAGTAGTCTGGAAGGTCAGATCGGCAGCCAGCAGCGGGAAGCGCAGTCTCTTGGCAACGAGCTTCAGCAGCTCCAGCAGCGCTTGCAAAACGAAGGTGAAACAATGGGGCAGTCCCAGCGTGAGTCGCTGATAGGCGAATTGCAGCAAAAGGGCAGCCGCTTTGAGCAACTTCGCCAAGAAGTGATGCAGGCGCAGCAGCGTTCTGAACAGCAGTTTTTAGAAAGCGCTGAATCCAAGCTAGAGCAAGCTGTAGAGCGAGTGCTGGAGCGTCACGGCATAGACGTGCTGGTTGAGCCACAGGGCGTACTTCACTCCGGTGTTGACCTGCCTAATCTGACCGACGAAGTCACTCAGATTTTTGATGGCTTGAACTAAACTTAAACGATGTTTGGTGTGGTCTGGCTACACCAAAGCTTCTCTGGGTTCCCATGACGCACGCTTCTCATCACCTTACTCTTGCAGACATTGCTCGCCACTTAGGCGTTGCCTTTAAGGGCAATGCTGAGCAGCCGATACGAGGTCTTGCGACGCTAAAAGAAGCGCAGCCGGATCAAGTGGCCTTTTTGGCGAACCGTGCCTATTTGAAAGATTTGGCAACGACCCAGGCAGCGGCGGTGTTACTACACCCCGAGCATGGCAAAGATTGCCCTGTGCCGCGTCTGGAAATTGATAACCCGTATTTAGGTTATGCCAAGCTCTCTCAGCTGTTTGATCCGTTGCCGGCGCGCGACGTGATCGGTATTCACCCGACGGCAGTGGTGGCCGATGACGTTCAGCTAGGTGACGATGTTTCTATTCAGGCGCACGCAGTCGTGGAAGCAGGAGTGGTGCTTGGCAGCCGCGTTGTTATTGGTGCCGGTAGTATGGTCGGGGCAGATAGCCAGCTCGGCGAAGGTACACGCCTGCATGCTAACGTTACCGTCTGTCATAGCGTCGTTATTGGCAAGAACGTGATCCTGCAAAGTGGCTGTGTCATCGGCGGCGATGGGTTTGGCTTTGCTCACGATGGTGCAGGCTGGCATAAAATTGTTCAGTTGGGTGGCGTTGTGCTGGGTGATGATGTGGAGGTCGGCAGTTGCTCGAGTATTGATCGTGGCGCGCTGGGTGATACGGTGATTGGCAATGACGTTAAAATCGATAGCCAGGTGCAAATTGCCCATAACGTTATTATTGGCGACCACAGTGCATTGGCGGGCTGTGTCGGCATTGCAGGCTCAACGAAAGTCGGCAAGCACTGCATGTTGGGCGGAGGCGTCGGGCTGTCCGGCCACTTGACCATTTGTGATGGCGTTCAAGTGACAGGAATGAGCCTGGTCACGAACTCTATTCATGAGCCCGGCGTCTACTCTTCGGGCACTGGTGCCATGGCCAATAACCAGTGGCGGAAAAACGCGGTGCGCTTTAAGCAGCTCGATGATATTGCCAAGCGTTTAGCGCGATTGGAAAAAAAGCAGCGAGATTAACAGGTGCTGAATGATTTTATCCGCCATTAGCTTGAGGCTAGATAGCGGCGGGGTATAATCCACATCCTTTTCACCCGCAGGCGTGCTGGTATTTACCTGATCTCCCCTCAGGTGTTCCAGGTTTATTTGTCATTTTAGAGGTCGCTACGATGGTTATGGATATCAATGAAATTCGCGAATACTTGCCCCACCGCTATCCGTTTTTGCTGGTGGATCGAGTAACGGAATTGACCATCGGTGAGTCCATCGTTGCGTACAAGAACGTTAGCATCAATGAGCCGTTTTTCAACGGACATTTTCCGCACCATCCGATCATGCCCGGTGTTCTGGTTATCGAAGCGCTGGCCCAGGTGTGTGGCATTCTTGGCTTTAAAACGGTTAATAAACTACCGGCCGATGGCTACGTCTATTATCTAGTAGGTAGCGATAAAGTGCGCTTCAAACGTCCGGTTATGCCCGGTGACAAGCTCACGTTAGAAGCTAACGTTATCAAAGGTAAACGCGGTATCTGGAAATTCGCCTGTCGCGCTTCTGTGGATGGCGAGCTAGCCTGCGAAGCGGAAATTATTTGTGCCGAGAGGAAGGTTGCTTGATACATCCTACTGCCTTGGTCGACCCAGCGGCGCGTCTAGCCGATGACGTTGAGGTGGGTCCTTTTAGTGTTATTGGGCCAGACGTCACTATCGGCGCAGGCTCTGTCATTGGCCCTCATGTGGTGGTTAAAGGCCCCACTACACTGGGCGAGCGTACGCGTATCTTTCAGTTCGCCTCTGTAGGCGAAGACTGCCAGGATAAAAAATACGCAGGCGAGCCAACGCGCCTGGTGATGGGCGACGACAACGTAATTCGTGAAGGCGCCACGCTGCATCGCGGTACGGTTCAGGATCGCAGTGAAACCACGATTGGTTCGCGCAATTTATTTATGGCCTATGTGCACGTTGGGCATGATTGCGTTATTGGTAACGACTGCATCTTAGCTAATCAGGTCACCTTGGCTGGGCATGTCACCGTCGGCGACTACGTCATCCTTGGTGGTTTGTCGGCAGTGCATCAGTTCTGCCACTTTGGCGATTATGCCATGGCGGGCGGTGGGTCGATTATCACCAAAGATACGCCCGCGTATATCATGATTAATGGGAATCCCGCTGAAGCACGCGGCCTTAATTTAGTAGGTTTGAAGCGTCGAGGCTTTAGTCGCGAAGCGATTAACGCACTTACTGCAGCCTACAAAATGGTGTATCGCCAGGGCTTGACGACAGAGCAGGCGCTTGCCGACATGCGCAGCCGCTTTGATTTGCCTGAGGTAGAGCATTTTGCCGCCTCTATTGAGCGCTCGACACGCGGCATTACCCGCTAGCCCATGCGAATTATTTTATGACCCTGCAACGCGTTTATCTCGTGGCCGGGGAGCTCTCCGGCGATATTCTGGGCGCAGGATTGATGCGCGAACTGAAAGCGCGTCATCCGGGTGTTGAGTTTCGTGGTATCGGCGGGCCTCGCATGCAGGCTGAGGGTATGGAAAGTCGTTTTCCATTAGAAACCCTGTCAGTCATGGGGCTGGTTGAAGTGCTCAAGCATCTGCCTGAGCTGATTCGTGTGCGGCGTACCTTAAAAATAGAAGCGCTGGCCTGGCAGCCGGATATTATGCTGGGTATAGACGCACCTGATTTCAACTTGGGGCTAGAAAGACAGCTCCGCGAGGCGGGTATTACGACCGCCCATTACGTCAGCCCCTCCGTTTGGGCGTGGCGTCAGGGCCGCGTGACAGGCATCGCTAAATCAGTCGACGGTATGCTGACTCTGCTGCCCTTTGAAGCTGCTTTTTATCGCGCCCATCGAGTCCCCGTCGTGTTTGTTGGCCACCCGCTGGCCGATGAGCTACCGCTTGAAAATGATCGTGGTGCTACGCGTCGTGAGCTCCACTTGCCTGCTGATGCGCCGGTGCTGGCTCTGTTGCCGGGCTCGCGCGCTAACGAAGTGCGTTTTTTAGGCGCTACTTTTTTGGTCGCTGCCGAGCAGCTTTGTCAGCGTCATCCCGCGCTGCACGTTGTTATTCCCGCCGCTACGCCTGATCGACGTCGTGAAATAAGTGCACTACTTGCCGACTATCCGCTGCTCGCCGAACGCACCAGCCTGCTAGATGGGCAAGCCCGCGAAGCCATGGTGGCAAGCGATATTGTTTTGCTCGCCTCCGGTACGGCGGCGCTTGAAGCGATGCTCTGCCACCGGGCGATGCTGGTCGCTTACAAAATGGCGCCGGCGACTCATTGGCTGGCGAAGCGGTTGGTGAAAACGCAGTGGGTGTCGCTGCCGAACCTGATTGCGCAAGAAACGCTGGTGCCTGAGCTAATTCAGGAGGCCGCCTCGCCTAAGGCGATTGCTGACCAGCTCAGCGCTATGTTGACCGATGAACCGAGCCGTTACGCGCTTGAAGCGCGCTTTGCCCAGATACACGCCACGCTGCAGCGCAACGCTAGCCGGCGCGCGGCTGAAGCGCTCGGCGCTTTGGCAGCAGGGCAGCCATGGGAGGAGGCTTATGACGATTAACTACGCCGCCTATCCGCCTATAGAGATTGCCTATATCGGCCAGCGGCTTGCCGGGGTCGATGAAGTGGGGCGCGGGCCACTGATTGGCAGCGTCGTGGCCGCTGCGGTCATTCTGGATCCTGCCCATCCAATTGACGGTTTGACTGACTCAAAAAAATTAAGCGCGCGTCGGCGTGAAGCGCTGGATGAGCAGATTCGCGCGCGGGCAATTGCGTTTGCGGTAGCAGAGGCCAGTGCCGCCGAAGTGGACGCGCTAAATATTTATCACGCCACTCACTTAGCCATGCGCCGAGCCATTGATGCGCTGACGCCTTCGGCCGAGTATCTGCTCGTCGATGGTAACAAGCTGCCCGGTCACCGGTTGCCCGGGCAAGCCGTGGTAAAAGGCGATGCCCGCCATGCGGCTATCGCCGCGGCGTCCATTTTGGCTAAAGTGGCGCGCGACTCACAGATGGTGACGCTGGATATGCGCTATCCTGAGTATGGCTTTGCGCGCCACAAGGGGTATCCCACCAAAGAGCATCTCGCCGCGCTGGCCGCTCATGGGCCCTTGCCAGATCACCGCCGCAGTTTCGCGCCTGTTCAGCGTCAGCTAGCGCTGCTTTAAGCCTGTTTATTTATTTAGCGAGAGTTTCATGACGGTACCGTTTGTCCATCTGCGTTTGCACAGTGAGTACTCCCTGGTCGACGGCTTGGTTAAGCTTAAATCGCTGGTCAGTACCACCGCTGAACGGGTGATGCCGGCGCTGGCCTTGACCGATGAAACCAATTTATTTGGTCTGGTAAAGTTCTATAAAGCGGCCCAGGGCGCTGGTTTAAAGCCCGTGATTGGCAGCGATTTATGGCTCCAGAACCCGCACGACGAATCGCATCCTTACCGTATAACGCTGCTGGCGATGAACGACGTTGGCTATCGTAACCTCACCGAGCTGATCTCTAAGGGCTGGACTCACGGCCAGCGCCAGGGGCGTGCCATTCTTGACAGGCAGTGGGTGATGGAGCAGAGCGAGGGGTTGATTGCGCTCTCCGGCGCTCGCGAGGGCGAAATTGGCCGCCACCTGCTATCTGATCACGAGCATGACGCGCGAGCGCTGTTGAAAGAATGGCAGGCAGCCTTTCCTGAGCGTTTTTATCTGGAGCTAGTACGTACCGGGCGCCCCCTGGAAGAGGCCTGTGTTCACGCAAGCGTCAAGTTAGCCATCGAGACTGGGACGCCGGTAGTCGCTACCAATGACGTACGTTTTTTGGCGCGCGAGGATTACTGGGCGCATGAAACCCGGGTGGCGATTGGCGAAGGCAAAGCATTGGACGACCCGCGCCGCGAGCGTCGTTATACCGAAGAGCAATACCTAAAAAGCCCCGATGAGATGGCGGCGCTGTTCTCCGATATTCCCGAAGCGCTAGAAAATAGCGTAATGATTGCCCAGCGCTGCAGCGTAGACGTGCGTCTTGGCGAAATTTTCCTGCCTGAGTTCGAAATTCCCGAGGGTATGACGCAGGACGAATTTTTCCGCAAGGTTTCCCACGATGGCCTGACGGATCGCTTGGATTTCTTATTTCCCGCTGAGCGCTATCCTCGCGAGAGTGACGAATACAAAGCGATCGACCAGCGCTATCGCGATCGGCTTGAATTTGAGCTGAACGTTATTATTCAGATGGGCTTTCCCGGCTACTTCCTGATCGTGATGGACTTTATCCAGTGGGCGAAGGATAACAGTGTGCCGGTAGGGCCAGGGCGTGGTTCGGGTGCAGGCTCGTTGGTAGCCTACGCGCAAAAAATTACCGACTTAGATCCAATTGGCTACGACCTGCTGTTCGAGCGCTTTTTGAATCCTGAGCGTGTTTCCATGCCCGACTTCGACGTCGATTTCTGCATGGAAAAACGCGACAAAGTCATTGAGTACGTGGCCGAGCGCTACGGGCGTAACGCGGTCTCGCAGATCGTTACGTTCGGCACCATGGCGGCGAAGGCCGTGGTGCGGGATGTTGCTCGCGCTCAGGGCCGACCTTATTCGCTGGGCGACAAGCTCTCTAAGCTGATCCCTTTTGAAGTCGGCATGACGTTGTCCAAAGCGATTGAGCAAGAACCAGCGCTTAAAGAGTTTATCGGCAACGACGAAGAGGCCGAAGAGATCTGGGAGATGGCGCTCAAGCTAGAGGGCACCACGCGGGGTACCGGCAAACACGCGGGCGGCGTGGTAATAGCGCCGACCAAACTCACCGATTTCTCACCACTGCTGTGCGATGAAGACGGCTCAGGCCTCGTCGTCCAGTTCGATAAAAACGATATTGAAGAAGCGGGCCTAGTCAAATTCGATTTCTTGGGTCTGCGTACGCTGACGATTATCGACTGGGCGCTGGAGATGGTCGATAAGGTGCGTAGCGTTAATGGTCAGGGGGCGCTGAATATCGAGAGCATTCCGCTGGACGATGCGCCGACCTTTGAAATGCTAAAACGCGCCGAAACTACCGCGGTGTTCCAGCTTGAGTCGCGTGGCATGAAGGAACTGATTAAGCGCCTGCTGCCCGACTCACTAGACGACATGATTGCCCTGGTGGCCCTGTTCCGTCCCGGGCCTCTCCAGTCGGGCATGGTCGACGACTTTATCAACCGTAAGCACGGCCGGGCCGAAGTTTCTTATCCACACCCGGATTACCAGCATGAACTGCTTAAGCCGGTGTTGGCGCCTACCTACGGCATCATTCTTTACCAAGAGCAGGTCATGCAGATCGCTCAGGTCATGGCCGGATACAGCCTTGGCCAGGCCGATATGCTGCGCCGTGCGATGGGTAAGAAAAAGCCCGAAGAAATGGCTAAGCAGCGCGACGGCTTTATGGAAGGTTGCGCTGCCAACGGTATCGATAAAAATCTGGCCGGTAACATTTTTGACTTAGTAGAAAAATTCGCCGGCTACGGCTTTAACAAGTCGCACTCGGCAGCCTACGCGCTGGTGTCTTATCAAACCGCTTGGTTAAAAGCCCACTATCCGGGGCCCTTTATGGCGGCCGTCATGTCCACCGAAATGGACAACCTGGATAAAGTGGTGCCGCTGATTGAAGAGTGTCGCAATCTTAAGCTCACGGTGACGCCCCCAGATGTCAACGTGGGGGGCTACAAATTCACGGTGGACACGGACGCGCGCGTTGTTTATGGCCTGGGCGCGATCCGAGGTGTGGGCGAAGGACCGATTGGTGCCATTGTTGATGCCCGTAAGGCGGACGGCCCGTTTAAGGATATCTTCGACTTTTGCCGGCGTATGGATCCTAAACGGATGAATAAGCGCACCCTGGAGGCGCTTATTCGTTCCGGTGCACTCGATACGATAGGGCCTAATCGTGCGGTGCTGTTCGCGGCGATGGAAGACGCGTTAAAAGCCGCTGCGCAGAATCATACCAATCAGAATCTGGGCATGCTGGATATGTTTGGCGATGCATTCGCCGAAGCCGACGACAGCGAGAGCAACGTTTACGCCGAGTATCTCAGCGCTCGTGAGTGGACTGATCGCGAAAGGCTGTCGGGGGAGAAAGATACCCTAGGGCTTTACCTAACCGGTCATCCGATTGACGAGTACGAGCGCGAGTTAAAGCGCTTTGTTTCCACTCGCATCAGCGATTTAAAACCCTCTCGCGATCCTCAGCGTGTGGCAGGGCTGGTGGTTGGCATGCGCACGATGAAGTCCAAACGCGGCGATACCATGGCGTTTATCACCTTGGATGACCGCACCGGCCGCATTGAAGCCTCGCTGTTTGGCGAGCTATTCGAGCAACTGCGCGGGCAGATTGAGTCCGATCAGGTGTTAATTGTTGAAGGCGAAGTCTCCAGCGACGAATTTTCTGGCGGTTTGCGTCTGCGCGGTAAAGACGTTACGCCCATGGTGACGGCCCGGATTCGCTATGGTCAGGCGGTTGAACTTGCTCTAGACGCTGAGCAAATCAACGGCCGTTTAGTTGAGAGCCTGCGTGATAGCCTTACGCCATACCGCGATGAAGCGGGGCTGCCCGTGCGGCTGCAGTATCGCCATCCGGCAGCAGTGGCTTGGCTTGAGCTTGGCGATGAGTGGAAGGTCGCGCCTAGCGATGATTTATTACTAGCGCTGAGAGATGTGCAGGGCCAGGCGGGCGTCCAGCTTCGCTACCGCTAACCAAGCGGCAAAGAATTCTTCACCTTGCGTGGCAGAGTCAGGGTGCGATAATGCTCTTATTCTCTCATTATTTATCAATGCTTATTTTGATCAGGCTTCTTACAGGTAGCGCCGATGAATCCTAATTATCTCGATTTCGAACAGCCCATTGCCGAGCTTCAGGCAAAAATTGAAGAGTTGCGTTTAGTCAGCTCCAGTAATCAAGTGAATCTCTCCGATGAGATTGCTCGTCTGGAAGAAAAAAGTCGCAAGCTGACGGAATCTATCTTCAAGGATTTAACTCCCTGGCAGGTTTCTCAACTATCGCGTCACCCGCAGCGTCCCTATACGCTCGACTATCTTGAGCATATTTTTACTGACTTTGATGAGCTGCACGGCGATCGTAACTTCGCCGACGATGCCGCTCTTGTTGGTGGGGTTGCGCGGTTGAACGATGCGCCGGTGATGGTGATTGGCCATCAAAAAGGCCGTGACGTGAAAGAGAAAGTGCGCCGCAATTTCGGTATGCCGCGTCCAGAAGGTTATCGCAAAGCGTGCCGCCTGATGGAGATGGCCGAACGTTTCAAAATGCCGATTCTGACCTTTATCGATACGCCTGGCGCTTATCCCGGCATTGATGCCGAAGAGCGCGGTCAGTCAGAAGCAATTGCCTACAATCTGGCCGTTATGTCACGACTGAAAACACCGATTATTTCTACCGTGGTGGGCGAGGGCGGCTCCGGTGGCGCGCTGGCTATTGGCGTCTGCGACGAGCTACAAATGCTGCAGTACTCGACTTACTCGGTGATCTCGCCGGAAGGCTGCGCCTCGATTCTATGGAAGAGCGCGGCCAAAGCCTCTGACGCTGCTCAGGCCATGGGTATTACCGCCGAGCGTCTAAAAGAGCTAGGGTTTGTCGATTCATTGATTAAAGAACCGTTAGGCGGCTCGCATCGGCATCCTCTAACCACCGCTGAGCGCGTTAAAGAGGCGCTGTCTGCCAGCTTAGAACGTTTGCAGTCGATGGACACCGAGGCGCTGCTGGAACGCCGCTACAAGCGCTTAATGAGCTATGGCGCCCCAGCCGCTTAGCACACTGCAAAGCCTGCTTAACGACGCCCTGGCGGAAACCCCGCCGGGGCGCTCTGTTTGGGTGGCGCTATCCGGCGGTTTAGATTCGAGCCTACTGGCGGCGCTCGCTGCCATGGTAGGCAAGCAGGCTAATCGCTGCGTTCGCGCTATTCATATCAATCACGGCCTTCAGGCGGCTGCCCAGACCTTTGAGGCGCATTCGCGGGCGCTGTGTGAGCGCCTGAATGTGCCGCTGACGGTAGTCAATGTCACGGTAGCTGCGCAGGGGCAGGGTATCGAAGCGGCGGCCCGTAACGCTCGCTACGAAGCATTTTACGCCACGCTAGCCCCTGGCGATGCACTATGGCTTGCCCAGCACCAAGATGATCAGGCCGAAACGTTTCTGCTCGCTGCGCTGCGTGGCAGCGGGCTACGTGGCTTGGCGGGCATGCCTTATCGGCGTGAATCTCAGGGCATTACGCTTGTGCGCCCCTGGCTGAGCGCACGTCGAGCCGAGTTGGAAGCCGCGGCGCGTTCGCTAGCGCTAACGTGGTGTGAAGATCCTACCAATGCTGATATTAGCCTCGACCGTAACCGCCTGCGCCATCGCGTACTGCCGGAGATCCAGGAGCGCTGGCCAGGCGCCGCGCACGCGTTAGCGAATAGCGCGGCGCATGCGCATGAGTCGGATGCCGTGCTGGGCGAATATGTTGCAGCAGAGCTAGCGGGCCTTATGACCAATGCTGGTCAGGTGGATGTCGATGCGCTTAATCGATGCTCACGCCCGCGTCAGCGGCTGCTAGTGCGGGCGCTGTGCCAACAACAAGGCTTGCCGCCGCCGCCGAAAAAACGCTTAGAAAGCCTATTGGAGCAGTTGACGGCGAGGGCTGATGCAGAGGTCTGCGTTGAGTGGTCGGGTGGTCAGGCGCGGCTATGGCGTCAGCGGCTCTACGTGACGACAAGGCTTGAATCGCTACCGCCGTGGGATGTTTTCTGGGACGGTCAAACGCCGCTGGAAACGCCATTGGGGTGGTTAGGCTGGCAGGTGACTTGCTCACAACGGCTGCGAGTAGCCTGGCGCAAGGGGGGCGAAGTGATCCAACTGTCCGGGCGTGGTCGGCGCGATTTAAAGCGGTTGCTGCAAGAGGCATCCGTGCCGCCCTGGGAGCGCGAGCGGCTAGTGGTGGTGATGCAGGCAGAGACCTGTATTGGTGTGGTTGCACCCCCTGGTAGGCTGCTCTGGCAGGCTGCAGGGGTCGAGTTTACGCCTCAGCCTTCACCTGCTTAACCGCAAAATTAAACCCCGCGGCTTGCATGAATGCCTGCTCCTGTTCGAGGTCGGTGCTCAGCAGGGTGGGTTCATCGCTGTCTGGCAGTGTAATCGTCAAGCTGTCGCTATCGACGCTTAATAGCGGCAGCGCTGGCGTCGCCTCAGGTCGAGAATGATTAAATAAAACCGCCAAGCGCAGCAGCCGGGCAAGCTTTTGAGCGCTTGCCTGCTGTGTTTCTGGCAGCGCCTGCCACTCTTTTAGCGGAAATTTACGTCGATGGGCGCGCACTAGAAAGGCCAGCTGGCGCTGTTCCGGGCGTGAAAAACCGGCGAGGTCCGAGTGTTCTAACAGGTAGGCCCCATGGCGGTGAAATTGGCTATGGGAAATCGCCAGGCCAATTTCATGCACATGGCTTGCCCACTGTAAGTGGCGCGCCTGGGCAGGGCCTAACGACCAGGCATGACGTACCTGATTAAATAAACGCTCGGCGGTGTCGGCGACATTGGCTCCTTGGCGAGTATCTACATCGTAGGTTCGCTTCAGCGATTCCAGGCTTTTCGAGCGTGAATCTTCAGCACTATTGCGTCCCGCCATATCGTAGAGCACGCCTTCGCGCAGGGCGCCGTCCGCAAAACGCATTTGCGTGAGATCGAAGGCTTCAAAAATCGCGCCTAGGATGGCAACCCCCGCAGGGAAGACTTTGGCGCGATCAGTCTTTAGGCCATCCAGCTCGACTTTATCCAGCTGCTTGCATTTCAGCAGGCGCTCGCGCAGTTTTTTTAACCCGCTGCGCGTAATAACCCCTTCGTGAGGCGTATCGCCGTAAGCATGCAACACGCTAGCGGCAGCTTTGATCGTGCCGCTTGAGCCGACAGGGTCGTCCCAGCCTAAGCGCTGATAAGGGCGCTGGATATTAGCGAGCTCTGAAAGGGCGGCGATTTCAGCACGGCGCATGCGTTTTTCGTTTAACTCGCCATCGGGGAAAAAGCGTCGAGAAAAGGTCACGCAGCCCATGCGCAGGCTTTCCAATGCTTTGGGTTCAAAGGCTTCGCCAATGATGAACTCGGTGGAGCCGCCGCCGATATCGACAATTAAGCGGCGACCGTTTTCGGCCAGCGCGTGAGCAGCACCCAGGTAAATGAGGCGGGCTTCTTCGCGACCGGCAATAATCTCGATAGCGTGACCCAGCTGAGCTTCCGCGCGCTCAATGAAGGCTTGGCTATTACGCGCGTCGCGCAGCGCGTTAGTGCCGACGATGCGTAAGTTGCCATGGGGAATGTCGCTAAGAAACGGCGCGAAGCGGCCCAGGCAGTCCAGCGCACGCTGTATGGCTGCTTCATTGAGCAGCCCATCATCATCTAAACCTGCTGCCAGCTGGACTTTTTCGCCCAGTCGGGCGACGACCTGCAGACGCTCATGCTGATAGTTGGCCACCAAAAGATGGAAGCTGTTGGAGCCCAGGTCAATCGCGGCAAACCGCTGCGGCGCAACGCTTTCTGTCTCCGCCGTGGCGGTAATGGGTGTCGAAAGGTCCTGGGGCATACGCTATCCTTCTTATGATCTGTGCCAAGGTTGCGGTGAGCTTTATCCGTTGTCAATTACCAAAGACTTGCGTTTGTCGCGATGCTTGACTACCATCGAGCTACTGGCTTGATATGACCTAGTTTGTTAGTGTGTCCACAAGCGCGGCGTTATGGTAACAAACCGTTTACATTCGTCGTTCAAGTACGGCATCTTGGTCGCCCCAGACGTTACTCATGGTTTATCTCGTTAGCGTCAGCCAGATTTCCAAGTCGTCAGATAGCCCACTGGTTTCGCCACTCTCCTGTGCGAACCGGATTAAACAACTGTTAGCACCCTCGAGTTGAGCCTTAATAACGCTAGCCAATAGTGTTATTAACTGAGCCCAATCAAGTTCCTTTCATTTTCGAGCGCGTGTCTTCTCCGGGGTCTGAACGCATCACACGGCGTAACTTAAACGCCTCCTGTCTTATTCCCGGCGCCTAGCGCCCAGCTTCCATGAGCAATTTTCTAACACACCGATGAATCTTACTGAACTCAAGCAAAAAACCGTTCCCGAGCTCCTCGATATCGCCCGTGAAATGG
>NZ_JBQDLQ010000016.1:0-54948 GCF_052095695.1 Halomonas sp. | reverse complement strand
TACTCGGTTGATCTACAAAACCAACCTCGATACCAGTTACGCCGCTGGGCGCTGGGCCCAGATGACCGACCCGGACGTGGTGCGCCTGCGCCCCTACTGGCGCTACGTGCATAACACCATCGAGAATCCACGCCAGCAGCACCAACGCTGGAACAACCTAGTGCTGCGGGCCGACGATCCCTGGTGGCAAGCGCACTACCCACCCAACGGGTTCGGCTGCAACTGCGGCGTCGAGACGTTAAACGAGCGCGGCTTAAAGCGCCTGGGTAAAGAAAGCCCGGATGCAGCGCCCAACGACGGCACCTATGAAAACGTGGACAACACCACCGGCGAAGTGGTTACGGTGCCAAACGGCGTGCAACCCGGCTGGGATTATGCACCGGGGCAGACCGCCACCGAGCGTGCGATCGCTGCCAGGCTTAACCGGCTAGATAGTGTAGAGGCGACAGTGGCCCGCCAGAACGTTGCGCAATTGGTCGAAGCGCCGCTGTTCAATCGCTTCTGGAATGGCGAGGTGCGCGGTGAATATCCCGTGGCCGTAGTGCCAGCGGTGGAACGCCAAGTGTTAGGCGCGGAAAGCCCTGTGGTGTTGCTCTCACAAGAAAGCCTGACGGCCCATAAAGTGAGCCACCCAGAAGTGGGGCTAGCGGATTACCGACGGATACAGGAAATATTGGATCAAGGCGAGGTGTACCAGCGCTACGGCGAGCCAGGGCGTATGATCTATTTAAGTGTCGGGGAACGCTTATATCGAGCCGCATTGAAGCGCACAGCCGACGGCAAGAAGAATTACTTCTTAACGCTGTTTGTGGTCAGTGACGAAAAGGCCGAGCGGGAAGTCAGGCAGAAAATGCAGCGGTTGCGTTGAACCAAAAAGACAGTGCAAGGCTGGTTCGCCATCCCCAGATACCTCATCTGCGTGCGCAGGGTACACCAGGCGAATATTGGTCTCATGCACTCAACACAGTATAGGAGAGAACCATGGGTACCATCAACGTTAGTTCTGAGGCCGTCGAACGCGCCATCCAAGATCTGATCAATAAAGGCGAAGACCTAACAGCGCCGATGAAGTCGATCGGCGAAGAGATGATCAACCCCACCCAGCAACGCTTCCGCGATAAAGAAGCCCCGGACGGCAGCGCCTGGCAAGACAACTCCCCAGTCACTGAAAAGCGCAAAGGCCACGGGCGTGTGCTGGAAGGTGAAAGCAATGAGCTATCAAAGCAGTTCAGCTATAGCGCCACGTCAGACAGCGTCGAATGGGGCAGCTTGATGGTATACGCGCCTATGATGCACTGGGGCGGAACAAAAGCCGAGTTCCCGCACTTGTGGGGTGATATCCCTGGGCGTGAATTCATCGGCCTGAATGAGGACGACGACGACGAGGTTTTAGCCATCCTCGCCGACCATTTGAGCGTATAACCCGAATTCATCAACGCGGCCCTGTAAGCGCCGCTAAGGCATCCCCCGCTACGTTGGCCTGACTTTTCCCAGCAAGGCGCGTTAGACCCGCGTTAGATTTTGATTAGACCTTACTTTGGCCCGCATGAATGGCTTACGATAAAACAAAACAGTAAGAGGAATATCTAATGGCTCAGTTTTTGAGTGTTCTCGGTGCGATAGCCGTTGCAGCTCTTGGAGCGGCATCAACCTACCTGTTTACCAAATGGCGGGAAAGAGAAGCTGAAATACGTAAGGAAAAGATGGAGCACTATAAAGAGCTTATACACTCTCTCAACCTCTTCCTTGCTAGTGTTTCTCCGTCACCTTCATCACTTAGTATATTTGCTGGTTTAGAAAAATATGAGGGGTGGCAAGAAGGCATCAATTCAACTGCGAGTGTTGATGAGGCTAAGGGTAAATTTACAGCAGCAGCCAATAAGTCCTTCATCATTGCATCAAATGAAGTTGTAGTAGCGCTCATGGCGCTACTCGACGCTCTTAAAGATTCAACGACGGCTGAAGACCTACGTTGGCAAGCAGTCAATCGATTGATTGAAAAAATACGGTTTGACTTGGGCGTTTCTAAATCTTCACTTCCTATTTCGATCAAGCTGGCAGCTTAAGCCCGAAAACTCCTAAAGCGCTTTAAATCCACGCCCCGCCCTAAGCCCCCGATCATGGGGGCATGAAAACACAAAGCCTTCAAACAAAGCCCCGCGTCGCCGTTTGTGCTCTACGAGTGCAAGCCACTGACGATAAAACGCGCCTGATGCCGTCCGGTACGTTCCATGCTCCGCGTGGGGCTGCTGAAGGCTCTGGCCCATGGCACCTCTCTGCCGAGCAAGCCCAAGCCATTATTCGCTTGGCCGCTGCGCGCAGTACCGATATCGCCATCGACTACGAACACCAAACCCTTTACGCCGAAAAGAACGGCCAGCCCGCGCCTGCCGCTGGCTGGGTCGACCCGCGCTCGCTTGAGTTTCGGGACGATGGCCTATATGGCGCGATTGCCTGGACGGCCAAAGCCCGCGCAGCGATCACGCCTGGGCCAAACGGCGAGCCTGCTGAATATCTCTACCTCTCCCCCGTATTTCCCTACGACGCCAACGGTGTGCCTTTAGACCTGTTGCACCTGGCGTTAACCAACACCCCCGCCATTGATGAGGGCGCGGCGCAGCTTGCCGCTGCTCGGATGGCGATTACCCACGACGTCACTAACGACGCCCAGGAGATCGACACCGTGAAACGTGAGCAACTGATTCAAACCCTAGGCTTGGCCGCTGAAGCCACCGACGAACAGATCGACACCGCGATTGCCGCGCTGAAGTCTGCCCAAGCCGATGCCGAGGCGTTCCGCCAAGCGTTGGGTGCCAAAGACGACGCGAAGCCAGCGGAAGCCGTTGCAGCCCTGAAAGCCTCCAGCGCTACCGCCGCGCCTGACATGAGCCAGTACGTGCCCAAGGCCGTGTACGACGAGCAAGGCACCCAGCTGGCGGCACTGAAAGCCAACAGCAACACCGCTGAGCTGGACGGCCTGATTAAAGAAGGCTTGGAAGATGGCCGCATTCCCGGCAAGGCGACGGCGGATTGGCTGCGCGTGCAAGGCATTGCTGCCTGTAAAGCGCATCTGGACGGCGCGCCCAGCATCGCTGCGTTGAAGGCGACTCAAACCCAGGGCAAGCAGCCTGAAGGTGGCGCGGTTAGCGACGGCGAAAAGCTCAGCGAGGCTGAACTGGCGGTGTGCAAATCCATGGGGATTAGCACTGAGCAGTACCGCGCCGCTAACCCAGCCTAATCAGCGGCACTAACCCAATACGCAAGAGGATGACACCGTGGCACTTACCAAAAATCGCAATACACCGTATCGCCATAACACCAGCCGTAACCACGCGCTTGCCGCTGGGGCGGTGGTGTTTGCTGGTGGCATCGTCGCCATGGCAGCCAGTGGCTTTGTAGCTGCTGGAACAACTGCTACCGGCTTAGTCGCCGTCGGTGTGGCCACGCACTACCAGGACAACACCACAGGCGATAACGGCGACCAGCACGTCGACGTGAAGGTCGGCTGCTTTGCCTTCGACAACTCCGCAGCGGCAGACGAAATCACCGCTGCCGACGTAGGCAAGCCCTGCTACCTAGTGGACGACCACACCGTGGCCAAAACCGATGGCGAGGCGGCGCGCTCCATCGCCGGAATCATCGACGGCGTAGACGACTTTGGCGTGTGGGTAGTGATCGACCCCACCTCCGGCGCCTACCTGTAACGCCCCATTAACGGCCCGCTTGGCCTAAGAGGATAGCAACCATGAATTTAAATAACGCCAACCTGAACGCGCTGCTCAAGGCCTACAAGGCCAACTTCCAGCAGGGCTTCAACTCTGTCGGCGATGCGGGCAGCGTGCATGAGCAGTTCTGCACCATTGTCACCAGTACCACAGCGGTTGAAGTGTACCCCTGGCTAAAAGCCTTGCCGCGTATGCGCGAATGGCTGGGCGACCGTGTCATTCACGGCCTTGAAGGTGCGGACTTCTCTATCAAAAACCGTAAGTTCGAGCTAACCGCAGGCGTTCCCCGCGACAGCATCGAAGACGACACCTACGGCCTATATGCCCCGGTATACCAGGAGTTTGGCCGTTCCAGCCGTGAGCATCCCAACGAAATCGCCGTTGAGGTGTTAGCCGCAAACCCGCTCTGCTACGACGGCAAGCGCCTGTTTGCCAATGACCACCCAGTGTTAGACGCCAAGAAGAAGGAAATCGGCGTTTCCAACGACATGGGCGGCAATGGCGCTGCTTGGTATGTGATGGATCTCACCCGCGCCATCAAGCCGATGGTCTTCCAGAAGCGACGTGACTATGACTTCCGCGCCCTGACCAACCTGGATGACTCTCAAGTCTTTATGACCGACAACTTCCTCATGGGCGTGGATGCCCGTGTAAATGCCGGTGCAGGCCTATGGCAACTGGTCGTTCGTTCTAACCAACCCTTCAACGCAGCGAACTATGAGCTGGCTCGCAAGAAGCTCCAGGAGCTGAAAGGCGACCATGACCGTCCATTGGCGTTGCGCCACAGCCACACGATGGTGCCCAGCAATATGGAAGGCCCGGCACGGCGTGTGCTCACCAACGCTATGAACGAAGCGGGCGCGACCAACGAATGGGCCAACACCTCACAGCTAATCATGAACCCATGGTTGCCTAGCGCGGCGTAAGCCTAGCTAAACGGAGCGTTAACCCATGCCCTACTGCACACAAGCCGATTTGGTCGAGCGTTTCGGCGCTGACGAGATCCTCGCCATCGCTCGCGATGAAACCGGCATGGCCATCGACACCGCCGTGGTCGAACGCGCCTGTGAAGACGCCAGCGGCGAGATTGATGGCTACGTCAGTGCAGCGGGCTACCCGGTGCCGCTTTCGCCGGTGCCGCGCATCCTGATTGCCAACGCCTGCGACATTGCCCGGTACCGGCTCTATGACGAACACGCCAGCGATCAGGTACAGAAACGCTACGACGACGCGGTGAAGTTCTTAAAGAGCGTATCCCGTGGCGAAGTGCGCCTGGGGATCTCGACCGGCCCTGCATCAAGCAGCGCAGGCAGCGTGCAAATGAACTCAGGCCGCCGGGCATTTAACGGCGGCGGTTTTTAAGGAGATGGCCATGAGTGCCAAACAGACCACTAAAAAAGCCCCGCCGACGCCTCGCAAGGAAATCAGCCTGCGGGTGAAGACAAAATCACCCGGCGTTAAGCGCCAGGTGTGCGGGGTTATTTTCGACAACACCTGGAAGCACATCACGCTGGACGACCGAGGCAGCGCCTACAAAGCCATTGCCCGCGATCCCGCGATGATGATGGAGCCAGCGCCAGCCCCTGTGAAAGAACCTGAGCCCAAAGCAGCGGAAGAAACGCAACCAGGCAAAGAGGCTAAGTAATGCTCTCGCTCACGCCCTGGCTTGATCGCCTTAACGCTCTGGGTGGCCCAGTGGTGCAGCTTGCTGCCGATGTTGAAGCCGCCAAGCGCAACTCACAGCTTCCCAACATGATGCTGGTGTTAGGGCGTGAAATCGTCAGCCATGGCGCAATGAGCAACCAGTCACGCCATCGCGTGAAAACGGAGGTGTTGCTGGTAACGGGTATTCGTCGCCGTAACCAACCGCTAGGGCCAGTGGCCACAGCGGGAGACGACGAACTGGCACGGCTACGCAAGCCCGCGCTAACGCAGTTAATTAATTGGATGCCGCCTGGTTGCGACATCCCCGTGAAATGGCAACGCGGCCAGCTGTTGGCCCTACAAAGCCACGCCCTGTTTTGGGCCGATGTGCTAACCGCCGAATACTGGTGGCCACTTGAGGAGAATTCCCCGTGAGCATGAGAACCAACCGCCGGGCGATGCTGTTCGCCCTGGAATCTGAGTACAACGATGGCACCACCACGCCGGAAGCGGCCACGGATGCCATTTTAACCCGAGAGATTACCGTTACCCCGCTGAGCGGTAGCGATATCGAGCGTAACTTTGTGCGCCCTTACTACGGCAACTCGCCTAAAGCGGCGGGCGAAAAGCACGTTGAAGCGGTTATTGAAGTCGAGCTGAACACCAGCGGCACCGCTGGCACCGCGCCGCCATGGGGCAAGCTGCTGCGCTGCTGCGGCTTTGCTGAAGTTGTGGTGGACGGCGAAAGCGTCACCTATAGCCCGGTTTCCGAGAACGAAGACAGCGGCGTGTTCTTCGCGCATGTGGACGGCAACCTGCACAAAGGCCGTGGCGTACATGGCACGGCTGCGTTCACCGTCAATGCAGAAAGCATGCCGGTGATCCGCTTTACCCTGCGCGGCTTGCTTAGCCCAGTGACACAAGAGCAGCTACCTAACGTCACCCTCAGCCAGTGGCGTGAAGCGTTAGCGGTCAACACGCTGAATACCAAGCCACTGGCCTTTATGGGTGCCACGGTGCCGTTCAACCAGTTCTCACTCGATATGTCGGGCCAAGTGGTGCACAACAAAATCGTTGGCTCCAACGATATCCAGATTACGGGGCGCTCCCCTTCAGGCCAATTGAGCATCGAAGACCCCGGTGTTGGCGTCATGAACTACTTTCAGGTCTCGCAGAACGCCGATACCGGCCCGCTCATGCTCACCCAGGGCAAAACAGCAGGCGACATCATTGAAATCAGCATGCCCAAGGTCGGCATCGAATCGCCATCGTATAGCGACCAAGACGGCACGCAGATGCTCAGCATCAACTACATGCCTGAGCCGGTAGACGGTAACGACGAAGTCACCATCACCGTCAAATAAAGCCGCTTAACACCCCGTTAACCGCTGCCCAAGCGGCGGTTAAACAGCGTTGCGCTATCAGATCAAACCAGGAGAAATACCCGTGTTCACAGTCAATACAGCCCGAAGCTACAAATATCCCGTTGCCCTCACCGTGTATGACGAAAACGGTAAAGAGAACACCGGCAAATTCAAAGCCACTTTCAAAGTGAAACCTCAGGACGAGCTGCGCGATATGCCCGCCGATACATTGCTGCTGGATGAAGTGCTCAAGGGCGTCGAGGACATTGTCCTGACCGATGATGAAGGTAACGAGCTGAAAGGCGACGACCTGCTGAAGGCCGCGAAGAATGACCCCGCGATCAGCACTGCATTGATTACGGCTTATCAGGAGAGCATTTCAAAAAAGAACCGTGGGCGAATCTAGTCGACGCAGGCAAGCATTGGGCTGAAGCCAGCAATGGCCAGCCCGATTTGGTCAAGGATGACATAGCCGCCTTGGGCATCACGCTAGGCGGCGAGCTGGCCGAAGAGGCCGAGGCAGCGCAAGCCGAGCTGGATCTCTTCGCGGTACTGCCAGAGAACTGGGAGGCCGTGCAGACCTTCCAGCGCTGTTCCCGCCAGTGGCGATTCAGCGGCATGGGTGGCCCGGTGGGGCTGGATGTGCAAGCGGTTATCAGCGTACTCAGCCTCTACCGATTGCCCCCAGCCGAGCAGCTTGAACGGCTGGATCAAGTACAGCTCATCGAGCGCGGCGCGCTCAGCGTAATGAACCAACCCCGCCATTAACCCGGCCCGTAAACGTTAGAAGGAAGCACCGTGGCGAACAATCTAACGCTAAGCGTTACCCTCACTGGCGATAACCGCCAGCTGTCGGGCACCTTAAAAGATGCCCAGGGTGACGTGCGGGAGTTCAGCACTACCACAGAGCGGGAAAGCAAAAAGGCTGAAAGCGCTCTAACGGCACCTAGCCGTAGCGCCGAGACGGTCTCCGAACACCTACGCACTACCCAGCGCGAAGCGCGCGCCTTTGGCACCGAAGCCACCCAAGGCGGGCGTGAAGCCACACAAGCGCTTAGCCAAACGGGTCAACAAGCACAAACCACCACCAGCCACTTCAGCTCACTACGCACAATGGTGGGGCTGGCCTTGGGTGCGTTCTCAATACGCCACGTGGCCGGTTTTGCCGATGGCTGGTCAGACATGCAGTCAGTGGTCGGTGCCGCCATCGGCGATATGAGTGAGGCGGGCGACATGATGCGCCGTATCACTGATATCGCTAACGCATCGTATGCCCCACTGGAGCTGACGGCGCGTACCTATGCCAGCAACGTATCGGCGCTGAGAGATCTGGGCCGAACAGCAGAAGAAACGGCAGATTACACCGAATCGCTCAACCACATGCTGGTGTTGACTGCTACACGGGGGCAGCAAGCGGAGTCTGTACAAAATGCCCTGTCTCGCGCAATGGCCGTTGGCAAGCTACAGGCAGATGGGCTGGAGACGGTACTCGCCAATGGCGGTGAAGTGGCCCAGGCGTTGGCGAATCAACTGGGCGTGACGGTGAGCCAGCTACGTGGGCTCGCAACCGAGGGGCGTATTACCGGCGATGTGATCGCCAGCTCCCTGATTGGCTCGCTGGATGACGTGCGCGACCGCGCCGGAGAAATGCCCGCAACCATTGAAGACGGCTTTGTGCGTATCAGCACGTCCGCCACTCGCCTCGTCGGTGAGTTGGATCAGGCGCTGGGGACATCGGAGGGTGTCGCAGGCATCCTGATCAGTGCGGCCGATATGATGACGGCTGCCATTGACCCGCTGGTCGATAACATCGATACGTTAACAACAGGTGCTGAAATCATGGCGGTGTTGGTTGGCGGGCGTGTTGCTGTTGCCCTCACCACCGCCACTACGGCGATGGTTGCAAAGACTCTCGCTACACAGGCAGACGTACGAGCTGAGGCAGCCGCCGCAGTTGCCGTCACTCGTCGCACTGCAGCAGAAAAGCAGACGGCACTGGCACTTCTCAGCACTGCGCGACTAGAAGCACAGGCTACTAAAGGGACTGCTGCCCATACCTTTGCCCTGCAACAGCTAAGCGTGGCTCGTACGCGGGCAACGACCGCCGCAGGCGCGCATACAGCGGCTATGAATACCGCCACAGCCGCAACGGCGCGAGCTAGCGTAGCAGCACGTGGATTAAGCGGCGCCCTGGCCTTGGTCGGCGGCCCGCTTGGTTTGCTGGTGGGTGCTGGTGGTTTGCTCTATGCGTTTCGAGAAGAACTAGGATTAGTGCGCGCAGCCGCTGAGCCCACCACGCAACGCATCGACGATTTAACCAATGCTATTAGCCAAAATAGCGTGGCCGCCGTTGAAGCGGGTATTGTCAGTCTCGCTACTGAGTACTTCGCACTAGGCCAGCAAGCAGCATCTGCCACTGCTGAAATTGAGCGATTAACCCAGGCTCAGGATAACGATCGTCAAGGCGCTCAAGCTCGCTTACAAAACAATATGCGCTTGCGCGATATGCGCGAAGAGCTAGCACAAGTTACCACCGAACAAGACGCCGCTGGCGAGTCAATTGGCAAGCTTCGCGAAACCTTGGCTGGTCTTGGGCAAACGGTAGTTGAAACGACGAGCTCCACAACTGAATTAGGCGATGCGAGCAAAACAGCCGCCGCTCATGCCAAAGAACTCGCAAAATCCACCGAAGCCCAAGCCACCGCACTTGAAGCTCTGCGCAACCGCCTAATCCCAGGCCGCCGGGAAGTGACCCAGCTAGCGCAGGACATGCAAACGCTAACGCTGGCCATCGCTATGGGCACTGGCAACATCGCCCAAAACATTCAGATGATGGGCCTGCTCCAACAGCAGTATATCGAGGCGCAAAAAGACACCGACGATCTGGCCGATAAGACCGTTAAAGCGGCGTTCACCATGGAAGGCGCCTGGGACGAAGTGCGCCTGAACGGCCTCCGCCGCCTAGATGATGGCTTTGCGGATCTTTGGGAAAGTGCGATAGACGGCAGCATGGATGCTGGCGAGCTAATGAAGAAGGCGCTCATTCAAACGCTGGCCGAAATGGCTCACATTGCAGTCACGCGACCTATCACCGTGCAGTTGGCTACTAGCATGGGGTTTGGGGGGATGGGTGTTCAGGCTGGTGGTGCTGGCGGTTTCAATCTAGGCTCGCTGAAAGGCGGCTGGGATGCTGTCAGCGGCCTATGGGGTGGTGGCTCTGCGGCTTCAACGGCGGCGGCTGGTTATGGCGCGGCGGGCTGGGCAGGCTCTGCAACGGGTGCTTATGGCGGCTGGGCAGGTAGCGCCGCTGCCGGTGCTGCTCAGGCTGGCACCGGGTTTATGGGTGCGGCCAGCGCGGCTGCCCCTTGGTTAGCAGGCGGCCTGCTCGTAGATAACGTGCTGGGCCTGGGCATTGTCGACGGCATAACGAAAGCCATTAGCGGTCTGTTTGGTGGTGGCAAGACGCCGTTTTATGGCGAAGTAGGCAGTGGTAGCGGAATTAAGGCCTATCGCACTGAGACGGCGTTGGGTGAGACAGGGTTTACTCAGCGTCAGCGTATTGAGAAAGCCACCAGCGCCGGTACTCAGGAGTGGGCAGCCGAGCTCTTTGAGGCATCCAAAGCACTAGATACCGTCATTGCGAGCACGGCTAGAAGCACTAGCGAACTGGACGCAATGAAGAATGCTGTTAACAGTTTTAAAGTCGCGTCTGGTGATGCTTCTAAACTGGTTCAAGCGCAGCTAGTCGATAGGACGCTCGTTGCGTTGGAGGCAGCAGGTCACGACGTGACGGCAGCCTGGGGCAACCTGGGTGCAGAAGAATTAGCAGCACGCATCGAGCAAGCATCCGGTGCCATGAGCGTGATGAGCGCCTCGTCTGAACGCCTTAACTTACACTTTGATGCCGCGTCATCCAGCGCCCTTCGTGCGGCTGACAACCTGGCTCAATACGCAGGTGGTGTGCAAAACCTAGCGGCGCTGCAAGACCAGTACTACCAAGCGTTTTTCAGTGAAGCTGAGCGCGCTGCAAACCTACAAGATGACCTGACGCAGTCACTCAACGCAATGGGGCTGGTACTGCCCCAGAACGTGGCCAGCTATCGAGCCTTGGTCGAAGCCCAGAATCTTAATACCGAATCCGGCCAGCGCAACTATGTGCAGCTACTCCAGCTCAGCAGCGGCTTTACGCAGTTACAGGACATGCTCGGCAGCACCGCAACCGGTGTGCGTGACTTCACAGCAGAGCTAAGCGCCGCCCGCGATGCCGTCTCTTCTGCAGAAGACCAGGTGCGCCGCGCCTATGAAGTGTTCAGCAACCAGGCGTTTGGCCAGCAGATCGAGCTGCTCAACCTAATGGGCGATTCGTCAGGCGCGTTAGCCCTAGAGCGCGAGCGCGAACTCGCCACCATCGACGAAGCCCTACGCCCCACGCAGGAACGCATCTGGGCCATTCAAGATGAGATAGCAGCGCAGCAAAACGCCACCGCCGCAGCGCGCAACTATCAGCGCGAGCTTACCCGTGTGCGTGACCAGCTCAGCCAGCAGTTTGCCAACATCGGAAACTGGCTAGACCAGCAGCAAGCAACCAGCGGCACGCCTGAAATCAACTTGGCCACCGCACAAGAGCAGCTCGCTAAGCAGCTGGTGCTCGCCGAGAACGGCGACCGCCACGCGCTACAGAACATCACCCAATACGCCCAGCAAGTACTCGACGCCAACCAGGCATACAACGCTAGCAGCGATGCTGGCCAGCGTATTCAGCAGGATGTGTTTGATGCTATTGCGGGGCTACCTGCTGCTATCTCCGCTGAGCAGTTCCTAGCAGATGAAATACGCCAGGCGTTGCAAGATGCGGTTGGCCAACTGCCTGGAGGCATCGCAACTTCACTGCATCCTCTTTTCGACAGCATCGATCTCGATGCATCTGGGCTAATCGATTGGAACGAGTTCCACAGTGCGTTCCAGGGTATGGCCAGCGATGATGAGCTACGCCGAATCTTCGAAAAACTGGATGCCGACGGCTCGGGCACAATCAGTCGTCTTGAGGCACTAAACCGCTCCAACGAAGGCACAGAGGCGAATACCGATAGCCTAGAGAAACAGGCACGCGACCAGCTTAAAGAGCTTAATGGTCTCGTCAGTGAAATGACCCGCACCACGGATCAGTTCGTATCGCTCAACACAACAATGCTCTCTTTACGTGACGCAATCATCGCCCTGGGTGTTGCCCAGGATGACATCACTCGGATTGAGGAAGAGCGCGCTGCCGCTGAGCAAGCAGAGCGCGACCGCATTAGCAATGAGCGCACCGTGTCTCAGTACACAGCAGCAGCGAATAGCCACATGGCTCAATCCGTTGACGCCATCGGTCGCGCTCAGCGTGGCGTTGATGCTGTGGGGATGGGTAGCCAGGAAATTAGCGAAATATCAAAGCTCATTGAACGCTATGCAGGCGATGATGGGCTACTGCAAAGCAGCGAATACGGCGCGCTGCGAGACACTGTGGAGTCAATGGACCCAGGGCATTACCGGGGCGTTGCGCGTACGCTCGCACTCGCTGCGCGGCACGCATCACAAGCCGCATTTAATGAGCGTGATGCCGCCAACGTGGGTTTATCCGGTGATGATCGTGTTGATGCACAGGGCGTCAATTTCTGGGAACTGTGGCAAGAGCATTTACGGTTTCAAAGCGTAGACGGCTCGCACCGTAACGGCCTTGAATATGTACCGTTTGATGGCTACATGGCCGAACTTCACCGTGGCGAAAAAGTGCTGACAGCTGAGGATGCTGGTGCGATGCGAAATGTCAGTAGGCCCCCGCCCCCTCCGATGCCAGCCCCCAATTTACCGCTGCTGAGCAATAGCGACGTCGTCGAAACCCTGCGCGACCTAAAACGCGAAAACCAGCAGTTACGAGCCGACCTCAGCCGCCTGTTAGAGCGCATCAGCGACAACACTAAGGGCACAGCAAATGCCGTCGCCAGCAGCGCTCAGGTCGCTGAACGTCAACGCCAGGCGCAACTGGATGAACAGCGCGCAGCAACACGCGCCTCGCGCATCAGGGGGCGTGTGCTATGACCGACGTTCAATACGAAAACTGGTTAGCAGACCTGAGCGCACCCCGTGTGCTGCTTGTTGAGCTGCACCACGCTGACGGCGTTGAGTACGTCGCTAACGCCCCGTATATCTCAAGGCCTGGTGACAGTGCGAAAAACCGCATTTATGACGACCTGCTGGCATCAGCTGTCGATATCTCAACGCGCATCGATGGGTTAATCGGGTTTGGAGAGCTGGCACTGGTTGATGACGGTGAGATCACCCACTGGGCTCAACGTGCCTGGCAAGGCCACTCTATATGCATGTACCTCGGTGGCCCTGATTGGTCACTGGATGATTTTAGGCTGCTGGCTAAAGGCCGTAACAACGGCATTTCAGAAGCAAAGCGCGGCGTGCTGACGTTCTTGATGAGCGACGAAAGCAGCGTGCTCGATGAGCAGATCGGCACCGGCGAGCTGCCCAACGAAGCCGGAGCTGTACCGCTGGTACTTGGCCACGTGTTTAACGCACCGGCCTATCGAGTGGCGACTGAAACACTGACGTACCAAGCCTCCTATCTGCCCGTATCGACCATCAGTGCCAAAGATAACGGAAATTTGGTATCGCATACGACCGATGCCACGGCAGGCTCGGTTGAGCTAGCCGCGCCGCTAGTCGGCACCATCACGGTAGACATCGAAGAATCCCACAACACCCCCGCACTGGTCGTTACATGGGTGGCTGATCATTACGGCATCGCAGTCGGTGATATTGACCTACCCGACTACCTAGTGGGCCTCCACTACAGCGGCGCAACCACCGGCAGCCAGATCCTGAGCGATCTGTGTGCAGGCTTGGGTGCGTACTGGTACATCAATGCCCTCGGCGAGCTAGTCGTAAGGCAGCACAACGCCGCTGAAACAGCAGGGCTAATGCTGTTTGCTGATGACATTGTCTATGACCAGATCAGCCTCTCTGAGACTGAATCTCCCTGGAAGAGTTTAACGCTTAAATGGGGCCGCAACCCGGCACCACTCACCACCATTGCTGCCGTGGTTGATGACGCAACGCCAGAGCTGGCGTCACGCCTGCGCCGTGAATGGCAAGAAAGCCGCTCGACTCAGTCAGTAGATAACTACCCGCTGGCTGAAAACGCTGAACGCGACAGCGTCATTCAAGACGCGACGGATGCTGCAACAGAGCGCGATCGGTTGCTGGCACTGCGCTCGGTACGCCGTGAGCTATGGCGTATTGAAGCGTTTTTGCCGCCAGTTGAGATCGGCCAAGCCATCGCAGTCGATCACCTGCGCCTAGCAGGCCGCGTCGGGCGGATCGTCAGCATTGCCCGCTCACCCACACTATCAACCACTGCGCTGGAGGTCTGGGTATGAGTGCCAACATGCGGCTGATCATCGAAAACCTACACGATCAAGCAACGCTCAGCGCGAGTAGCCAGGCATTGCCTATTGCCTATACGCAGCGCAGTGGCCGCTCTTACGTCTGGCGCTCTACAGACACATCGCAGCAAATCATCACAGCCACACTGCCAGGCCCGCGACCGATCAGTGGCGTGGTGCTCTATGGCCACAACCTGAGCGGCTTAGGGTCTGTACGTGTTGAGTATTTGCTTTCAGGGAACGTTGTCTACGATTCCGGCGAAAAAATAGCCTCTGAGTTAATCCCGTTGGGCACCTGGCGTGTGGGGATCGACCCATGGGGTGGGCAAGATCTCACCGAGCTACCACGCGTGCAATCCACAACATGGACTGCTGAGCGGATCGCAGACAGCTACCGCATCACGCTGGATAACCCCGACAACGCGGACGGCTATTTGCAAGTAGAACGCATCTTCGCAGGTGCAGCGTACTCGCCAGTATTTAACGTCAGCTATGGCGTTTCATTGGAGTGGCAAGACTTCGCCGAGCACCAACGGACCGAAGGCAATTCGCTGCGCACAATCGGTGAAGGCTCAGCGCGCCTGCTTACCTTCAATCTTGATTATCTCGACCGTAACGACATGGCCAAGCTTTCACGGGCGCTTCTTCGCGTCGGCAAGCGGCAGGATATCTACGTATCAACATACCCCGAGTGGGGTGGCTTTTTAGAAGCCGAGCACGCTTTCGTTGCGCGCCGTAAGAGCAACTACGGACGCACCCATAACAGAGTAGAAAACTGGCAATCGCAGATAGCCTTTGAGGAGGTATAAGACCATGGGAGCCCCTGAAATTCCCGACTTCAATGAATACAGGTTTGCGGAAGGTGAAACTCGACAAGTCATCGAGAAGCACAATCTGCAAATGGGTGCATTGAACACCTTTGCGGAAGGCCTGGTTGATTATGTGAAAGAGCAAGGCGAGGCGCTGCTGGTCGCTGGTGGGGTGATATTCCCGACTGTAGCGGCTGGCATGGCAGCGGCGTCAGATGGTAGTTATTTCTATGCAGAGTCAGGCGCGACGAATGCATCAAAGACGCTCTACCAGCGGCTTTCCGATACTCAGTATCGGAAAGTGGCGGATGACCCCAGCGTTGAATTTTTGGAAGGTGTAGCTGCTGCGCAGATGGTTGCGCTAGAGCTTGCCAGCCGAGCTGATGCTGAAAGAACCGCATTTAATTGGGGCAAGGAAAGCCAATCGAAGGGTGGTATTACACCTCTGCTTATCGGCGATGCAGGTACGTATCTATTGGCAGCTGACAATGGATTTATCGTTAATCCCGTACGCAAGCTCTTTAAGTGGCCGTCTGCGAATGAAGAGGAGTTTTTTGTCAATTTAAGTGGCCGCCGTATAGCCCGTTTTGACAGCAATGGGCAGCCGATAGTTGACTATAAGAAAACGTTCGCATGGAAAAATGATGCGCTAAGTGGTTCGACATATCTGCACGTCGACAAAAACGGCGTCGTTTTTGAATCATGGGATGCAGCCGGCGCCCGCATTATCGGTGGCAGCGGGCTGCCGAGCATCAATCAGCTCCCCAGAACGGATCAGCACATTAACTCAGGCGCCCCCTGGTTAAATAAAAATATGCTTGAAGCTAAACCAGATTACGACAATTTGTACGCTGTCTCGGCAAGAGATGTTTTTGCGACGCATTTGGACGTCTATGCCTACCTGGACCAGCTCATTGCTGAGTTTACCGATTACGTTACGTCTGAGGTGTTAGGTGTTGATGAATGGGGTAGCGAGATCAAAGCGTATACATTCCGCGCTGCTGACTACTCTGGTGCGGGTAATTCATATCCCCAGGATGAGGTTGATTATCCAAGGATTGTGATCTCGGGGGGCACACATGGAAACGAACCTCACGCTGCTAAAGCAAACATCCATTTCGTTTCAAATCTGTGCCGACGCTGGAAGGAAGATGAACGCTTAAGCGGGTTGCGTTGGAGCTGTGAAATTGTCTTGATCCCGATTGTATGTCCCTCCGGCTATAACGCGATGAGCCGGAAAAACGGAAATGGTGTAGATCCCAATCGCAACTATCCCGCCGACTGGGAAAACGGCGGCAGTTCAAATCCCAGTAGCTGGTCGTATAAGGGCACTGCGCCTGCCTCTGAACTAGAGACGCAGATCATCACTTCTGTTATGCAGCTCGGGGGCATCGATGCATGGATCGACCACCACCGTTTTACATCGCTGAACAACGACTCTAATCGAGAGGTCGTTTGGATGGGCGTGCGTGAGCCGAGACCCATCGCTATTGCGGCCAAAATGATTACACATGACGTTAGCTGGGTACGCGCGAAATACGACTATATCTGGCAAGACAACTCATCATTGGGGCGTTTGGCTCAGTCGTCTAACGGGACGGTAGCGAGACAAGCTACAGCAGAAGGCATCGACGGCTATTTGCTGGAAACACCTAACCATTTTCTCCAGGGTGGCACGTTTGACATTTATCGCCATGCCACGGAAGCCGTTACTCATCTCGCCCACTTGATACACAAAGTGGAAATGGATTCACGAACACTGAGCATAAACTAAGAGGCTAATGACATGCGTAACTACATAAAACTACATGGGTACGAATTTTCCAATTCTAACGGTCTGCCCGTTGTTCAAGAGCGAGAAGAAGATACATTTATCGGCAACGCTCCGGGGTGGAGCCTATTCTCTACGCCGAGGTACGAGGACAGCGTTAGCGTTTCGAACAACACAGTTCTCAACGCAGTCACGGGGGCTGACAGCGAGTCGAGGAACGGCAATATCGCGCTCGGACAGTTTCAAAACGGGCAGCGTAGTGTTCGCGCTACAGATGCAGCGCCGGTTAATTACTATCAGACGGTTGCGATCAACCCGGATGCGTGGTCGTTTTTAGCTGTCATCGCCCCTTCTGAGGGAGGAGGGGTACCTCAATACCTGGTCAGGCATTCAACCACTGATGAAGTAGGCGATAAAACAGGGCTGATTATCGGCTGGACCGGAAACACGACAGAGACCCTGCTGGTTTACAAAAGCTTTATTAATGCGAGTGGAAACCCGGTCAGGCTGAGCCACGTAATGAATTTGGCTCAACGAAGTACGCCCACGCTCATCTGCGTCACATTCTCAACAGAGCGAGGATTGAGCATCTTTGATAACGGAGTACTTGTTGCGACAGCACCTGATGACAAAACCCCTCTGGATATAGACATCGACGGCCCGAGAAACTTGATGTTCTTACAAAATACGCGGGGTGATTATGGCCCGATGGGTTTGCTCAACACCGATTTCAGTGCCGCTGAGAATGCGGGGCATCGCCGGGCTATCGAGAAATTTTTAATGCAGAAGTACCACTAGAAAGGAGTGACCACCTAAGGTGCGGGAACACCGAAGGTGGTCACCAACAAGCAGACCAAGCCTGCCAGTCGGCCTAGACTCCCCTGCCTCGCGAGGCACTGGAAGTCTAAGCCAAACGTTAGAACGTTAGAAGGCTTGGCATGGTGTTAATTGAAATCCGTTGTAAGCAGTGCAACCGCAAGCTGGCCAACGTCAGCGACTACCAGTTCATCGAAATAAAGTGCCCGCGTTGCAGGCACTTAAACCAACAGAGAGCCACGAGCTCCAAACCTTTAGAGGAGATGCCTCGTGGCTACCCCAATCATTCCCTGGATGGGCGGCAAGCGCCGCCTCGCTGACCGTATCTTTCCGCTAATGCCACCGCACCAGTGCTACGTAGAGCCCTTCGCAGGAGGGGCCGCGCTGTTCTTCCTACGCCCTTCGCCCGCAGACGTCGAGGTGCTTAACGATGTTAACGGCGACCTAGTGAACCTCTACCGTGTTGTGCAGAACCATTTGGAAGAGTTCGTCAGACAGTTCAAGTGGGCGCTCTCCAGCCGCCAGGTGTTTGAGTGGCTCAAGATGACGCGGCCTGAAACACTCACTGACATACAGCGAGCAGCCCGCTTCTACTATCTACAGCAGAACGCCTTCGGTGCCCGCATCGAAGGCCAAAGCTTTGGCACTGCTACCACAACACCACCGGGCTTAAACTTGCTACGCCTTGAAGAGACACTCTCAGCAGCCCACCTGCGTTTATCGAGCACATTTATAGAGCGCCTGAGCTGGCAGAACTGCATCGAACGCTATGACCGACCGCACACTCTCTTTTATATGGACCCACCCTACTGGCAGACAGAAGGATATGGAGTACCCTTTGGCATAGAGCAGTACGAGGAAATGGCGAGCATGTTGGCCAAACTAAAAGGCAAGGCCATAATCAGTCTCAACGACCACCCAGACATCCGCCGGATCTTCGCGGGCTACCACATCGAAACCACCGACATTCGCTACACCGTCGGCGGCGGCAAAGGCTCAGACGCCAAAGAGGTGCTGATTTTTAGCTGGGATGTGGAAGCTGAACCGGCAGGGTTGTTTTAATTTCAGAGGTAAGTTAATTGCTTAGAGAACAACAATTCGAAAGTGCGCGGCAGCTTATGGAGCACCTCTCTCCATTAAACAACCTGCAATGGGGTAGAGGTGCATACATTTTTCGTGGCCAACCCTGCAGTAGCTTCGGATTAGCACCTTCAGCGTTAAGAACCGTTGGCCCCATGGCTGCTGGTTCAGTGATGCGCTCCAGATTAGATTATGGTGAGCGTCAAATATTATTTGAGCTACAAGTGCTCAGAGCATTTATCCGTGCCTGTGATGCAACGGGAATTCCGATTCCAGGTGACTCAGACCTTCTTCGAGCTGAAATAACGGGACTGGTGTGGGAGTTACCTTTTACAAGGAATGACGGAAGCTGGCCTCCGAAAGTAGCTCGCCCAGTACTGGCTACAGCTCAGCACCACGGCGTTCCAACTTGTTTACTTGATTGGACAAGAAGGTCTTATGTTGCTTGCTATTTCGCCGCTTCTGCAATGCTCCATGCATCCGCCAGAAGTGAGCACATAGCTATTTGGGCTCTGAATAGACGCAAGCTTCAAGATTGGGGAGCAGTTGAGCTTCTTGAAATGCCCGGAGCGACTAGCACCAACCTAGCAGCACAGGACGGCGTTTTTACAGTATCTACGCTCGAAGCAACCATGGGTGGGGGAATGGAATCAACGACAGTTGAAAATCTGCTTCATTACGATGATTCCGACAACGATCCTATCCCCTTACTTTGGAAGTTAACATTGCCCACAAGTGAAGCGCCTGAGTTGCTGCGTTTATGTGCTGACTTCGGAGTAAAGGGATCAACGCTTTTTCCCGGATACGAAGGTGTAGCCCGAGAGGTTAAGGACAAGGCTTTTGCAGGCGAGCTGGCCAACACTTTTCCATACATAGATTAGGTGCCAAATAAAACGCTAAATGGTTAAAACCGCCGGCTATTCTTCTATGCCAAATCTAGTGCTAGAAAGTGCCAAATCTAGCGCGCGCTTACAGTCTTGAGAGAAACGGTACACACTACGGTACGCAGATGCAGAATTTGGGGAAGGAAACAAAAAAGGCCGCCGATGAAGGCAGCCTTTTTAAGTCTCTAACATGTTGCTTTTAACCATCTTTAGATGGTGCCGACACCAGGAGTCGAACCCGGGACCTACTGATTACAAGTCAGTTGTCACTTTGTTAGCGGGCTAAATAAAATCGCATGACTCTACCAGCATCTGCTTAGTGGTCGACCTGTGGGATACTCGCTGACCAGGAAATATCGATTAATGAATTTCCACCACTTTGCAAGATCATTATCGTCACGCGCCTTCTCGCCTGTCAAGCTGATCAATCACTAATTTCACCTCAGTGATATATGCGGGATATTCAAGTCGAGACTTGAATCCCCTAATACTTGCTCTTTACGTGAGTGCCGCTGATCCAGGTACTGTCGAAGCATATTCAGATCAGGGCTGATGTACTCAATTGTTGATCGTATATCTGTATGTCCACAGATCTGCTGAGTAAGATACAAGTCTCTCCCCTCGCTACGCATCAGGTCTGTGGCCAGGCTATGACGGAACCGGTGTGGTGTGATGCGGCTTCCACAGTAGCGTGATAATTGCTTGAAGAATCGCTCAACTTGCCACACATCCATGGTCTTGCGTTTCGTTCGTACCGAAAAAAGATTCACATTGAATAACTGATCGTAGCGCTGGCAACCTGCAGCATGCGCCGAGGTCATCAGCGTGGCTAAATGGGGATATAATGCGTCAGTTATCGGTAGCACCGCCTCATAGCTGTTTTTGGCTCCCTCGGCAGAAGCAACTAGCCGACGGCGCTTGAGGTGAATGTCATTCGGTTTGATGCTCAGCAGCTGATTCAATCGAATGCCTGTGTGATAGAACGTCTCTACCACCACTTGCCAAAACCATGCTGGGTGAATCGGAGCGGGCTGCCCCTTTACAACTTCATAACGTCGACATAACTCCAGAGCCTCTCGTGCAAACACGATATCCTTATCCCTTAGTGTTTTGCGTCCGCGTTTCTTTTCGCGCAGGAATACCTTCTCGAACGGGGACGTATGCACCTGTATAGGAATCAGCTCGTGGGATATCCCGAACCTGTATAGCGCCTTGAGGTGCCGGGCATAATTGTTCCAACTGCTTTCCTCGATCCCGTCAGGATTGCGATCTGATTTCACAATGGCCAGTCGCCAGTTAAGCACATCCCGACGGCTCACCTCACTAGGTAGAACATGCGTGCCGATATATCGCCTAAAGAGACTTACTGGACCGATATAGCTCGTCTGTGTTTTTGTTGAAAGCCAACGCTCTACGAACATTTCCTCAAGTAACTCGCTGAAGTCACAATTACGCACCCTGTTCATATTCAGCCTCCGCACCATCCTTGATTAGTGAGAGGAACACATTGTCGTTGTTGCTAGGTGTAATGCCGCTATCTAGCTTCAAGCGGTATCCCTTGAGGATATTGCCACGCCGATTTGGGCCCCGGACATTCACTTCCCAGATGTTCATCTGCTGTTCTGTCTTGAGATGAAGTCCCTGCTTCTGGAATCGTTGCTGGACCTTATTCCAGGGCTTATCGGACCCAAATGTCACGTTACAGAATCGTTTAAAAATCCCTGGACTTACGAGAAAGTAAGTCCCGTCGACGACGTGTACAAGAGCCTTCGAGTCATTGACAATGAGCTTATGGGTGGCCAAGCCATTTCGTAGCCACTGCACAAAGTGCTCACCAGGATCGCTTGGAAATCCAGGATCATCTACCTCCCTACTTGATTCGGCAGACTCACTAACATTATTTTTGACTTCAGTTGATTTTTCTGGAGGTGGTTCCTGTTTTTCTTCGCCAGTGATCAGGGATACCATCTCGTCGAAATCAAGCACATCACTAGTCGAGGCTGGCTTGCTTTCCGCCTGGGGCTGCAGTTCTGGTGATGCAGGAACCTCAGCTTTCGTCTCCTGATCCGTAACCAGCACTTCAGTGGAAGCAACACCGCTTGCTTCTGCCCTCTGTGGCTTACTGCCATCCTTGCCCTTCACAGCTTTCCCGCTCACCACGGCCAACGTCCCGTTGAGAGCCGGGGGACGCTCCTCACCTGGCCCCCAAATCAACCCAGCTGGAACCTTGAGGAAACTCAGAGTTGCCTGCCATTCGTCAATTTGGATGTCCGCCTTCCACACTGACTTCCCCTCGCCTGCCTCCTCAATCAAACCATGAGCCTGCATCTCATCGTACATACGGGCGGTGTTCGAGGGGACACCGCCGACCCCATGTTCAAGCAGGTAGGCTTTGAGCTGATTGGGGACGCTGGGCGCGACAATCCATAACGCCTCTTCTGTCAGATATGCCGGTGCCCGTGGCGTATTCAGGGCCAATTGCTCCTTGACCAAGTATCTGAGGGCGTCGGTCAATTTGCGTTGAAGTGACTCAACCGGTGCCTGTAATGCCTTGGTCGGGTCGCCACCCAGGTTACTGGCCACGCTGGCCCGATCCGCCTGGCTGACGATCTCGCCGATGATGCCAGCCTCACTGCTATACCCTGACATGGTGAACATCAATTGTTTGAACACCTCGCTGTCGCCGTATAACCAGTCGAGGATCCTCCCATCGAGAACCCGGTGGCAGAGCAATCCGTTTGTAGCCTGATGGAGCATGTAATCCCGGCTTTTGCGGTACCGGACTCGGTACGGGCCGGGGATCGGGCCATGCCAAATTCGCCATACACCGCCATCTTTAGTGAAGATGTCGACATCGAGCAGCTTAGCCGCGTCATGTAAGAGCGCCCCATAGGCCACTGCTACAGTCCATCGCTCACTTGAAGATGACTGCTCCTCTGGCGTAGCACCGGGCGGTAACAAATGCTGTTGACGAATTCGTAGGGCGTAGTTCACCGCTTCCAGTCCGTGGTCCAGCATGCCACCGGCATAGGCGTGGTGGTGAGACTCGGATGCAGGAAGCAGCTGTACGAGTTCGGCGTAGTTTTCCAGCGGTCTTTGTATGAATTCACGGAATACTGGTTTAGTCAGTGAAGTCAGATCCCACAACGCTTTGATGACTTGCTTGCGATACGGCTGATCGAGAAGCTCGTTTCCAGATAGGGGCTTTAGCCAGCCATCGTCATCTTGATGGTGCGTCTGTAGAGGGGAGATTATCGTATGTTGAAACAGGCGCTTGAGCATGAGCATTAGTTGCCTCGACAGTAGTCAATTAGCTATCTGACGTGGTACAAGCGCTCAGAGAAAGAGGGAAATCTAATCCCCATCATGGAGATTAACTTTCTCCCAATCCCCTATTGTGGTGCTGACTTCCCCAGTCATGCTATCCCTTCGACGTTAAAACGCCCGGATGTTCACAAGGCGATAGCTCGTGACAGAGGATTCAGAGAATAGTGCGCGAAACCTCCAAGGCACACCGGGTTCAATATGGTTTCCATTTGCACGGGCTTCTCCAACCTTAGCACCCGAGCGGTCATATAGATTGAATGTGAGTGTCGCAGCAGAAATCATTTCGTCCGTTGTGCTATGGGCAACACCAACGATCTCGTGGCCGTGGCCGGAGTCAAGTGCTATTACTTCCGTATTCTCCACTCGCAATAGATCTTCATCAGCAATTGCCGGAGAAACGAAACTGATAGCTGACAGTAAAAAAATCGAAAACATCCTGGTCATTTAGCATCCCTTAATAATTCTTAGCAACAGTGCATTAACAATACAACAAGCACTTAACCCCCGGCAACTACCCAACACCACTTTCTGCTTAGTTGCCAATGCCATGGTCTCCAGATACTTTACAGTGGCATAAAGTACTTACCGTCCAGGCGGATTGTTGTGTAATAAGTACGCTGCATTTTAAGTGTACTCACGATATATTTTTCACTGATTACTTCTCGGCATCATGATGGAATCAGGAACGAGTTCATGTGTTACTCCTACTTTTCCTTGCCAGATATGATTGCGCTCATATTCAGACATTGCCGTGCTCACAGGGAAGGAAACACACCCTTGGCGCCATCTCTCCAGATGATTTGAGCGATCTCTGGCTTACCAGCAGCTACAAGGTTGGCCATCAAGCCACCCGCCTTAAACAATTCTTCAGCTTCAGACTTAATGATATCAAATGGGTCACTGACAACATCTGAGAACTGAACCCTAGCATCAAAAGACATTTGGGCTATAGGGCTACGCTCAGATAATCCATCTGATAATTCAAGCGCCTCATCAAGCCCTCCGCCTTGACTAAGAAAGAGTTGCTTCCCATATCCCGCCGCCATGAAGCGCGTCCTATAGATCCCCAGAACGAACTCACGAATCTCTTTGTCTGATACTCTTCCTGATAAGCACTCACCGTGCATCAAGCCCAGAAACTTGATTATTTCCAATTCCCTAAAATCGTCCAGAGTTTTCGCATATACATCATCCGCGTTTACGGACCCACTACTCCCAGCATTTTCCCGTTGTGTCATGGTCTCTTCCTAGATCAGTTATCACTTACGACGTATTTATACGCAGATATTAATTTAACGATCATTGCTAAAGAAATGACGGCCAAAGGTACGCCAAATAAGACGAGAAGAGCTTTAACTATGTTAACTATGGCCACCCCGAAACCTTCAACACTGAGGATCATAGGCACAACAATGGTAGCGCTTAATGACACTGCGAACAGAATTACTATTCGAATCGCCCAAACAGCCAACTCAGCTACCTTAGATACTTTGATTACTGCTTGAAATTTTGTCATGGAGTCAGCTTCTGTCGGCAGCCGACCCAACGGTTCGGCTCTCGACAGGCCCCGGTGACCCAGGGCTGGAGCCTTAGCAGGCTATCTTAGCTTTGCGTACTCGCTCTCCTCAGCTGACAATTGATCCTGGTGCAAATAGTCGCCTGGTAAAGGCGGAGGTGTAACTAGCTTTGCTCGCTTGGTTTCGGGGTCTCTCACCGTTACTAACCCTACCACCTCTCCTTCTTCTGTTAGCGCCCAAGCAGCGACTTGGTAAACGGTGCAGGGGCGCTCGTCGTGTGGCGAATTCTCGTGCCTAAAGTACCAATTCGTCGCTGGCGAAATCTGTGCGTAGCTCATAACTCTTTTTTCCTCAAGGGTTGTCTTGACGAGGTCATGGTACGCCTCTAGAGGCGTACGCTCAAGTTCCAATTCCCCACTCCGCTTCACCCTGTACGCAACTCGGATCAGACGGTCGGCTTCCTCGTACCTGGCCACCGCATCACTCACCGTTGAGCGCGTGGCGCCCGTCTCCCGCCTGGCGTCGGTTTGAGACATCCCTTCCACCAGAACTCCCCTTGCTGCACGGTTGGCCGCACTCTCGGGGCTACCACGCATCAGCTTCACCAGGGCGTCATATTCCGCTCCCGTCATCGCCATCAAATGATTCTCCGTACAATGTCACCCAGGCGGGCCGGAGCGCCCGCACAGAGCTTTTTGACCGCCTCCAGAGACTCGATACCCTGGATTTCGCTGATTGGGATGACCAGCCCGTCGCCGCTACTTATGAAATGGCGCATCAATTCAATTATTGAAAATGACACGCATTCTCTAAAGAGGGGAACGCATATAAGACTATCTAAATACCTTGGGAAATAGGACATTTTATTTGCGCGGCATACATCAATTTAGCTATTGATTAATGGTGATTTGTAATTTGACAAACTATCAACGGACATCCATCTACAATTAGCCGACTCATAACTTTACGGCAACGAGCTACCCTGAACGCTTCAAGAACCCCAGTTACATGAAAAGGATATGAGGCATTCTACTCAGACACCATGCTTCTTAACAGACATCACGGTATTAGTACTACAACCCAAAATGTTAGCCACCCCCCTAACAGAGTAGCCACTGCCATCACTATGGTTAGAATTAAGCAATAATTCGATCTGCTGGCGAAGTTTAGTGTTTTTCTTTCGCCCTGAATATTTTCCTTCAGCCCTTGCTTTACTAATGCCCTGCTTTTGACGGAAACGACGATCCTCATAGTCTTTTCGTGCCACCGCTGCCAGAGTATCAAGCATCATACCGTTGACTGCATCAAGTACACGCCCTGTAAATTCATCCGAGGCATTAGTCGAGAGAGCAAGGTGGCTTGTTGGTAGGTCGAGCGCGACGACCCGTAGCCCCTTCGCATCCAGCTCTCCACGCAATAGACGCCAATCGTCCCGGTTCAGACGAGAAAGCCGATCTATGGCCTCAACCAGCAAGACATCACCAGGATGGGCATCATTCAAGAGTCTCTGCAATTCCGATCTCTGAGAGGATGCACCTGAAGCATTTTCTGCATACCAGCTTGCGATGGGAACACTGTGCTGAACTGAAAAATCTATCAGCTGCTGACGAGCTCGCTGAGAATCCTGCTCAGAGGTACTCGCACGAAGATAGGCACGTATAAACATCGATGCACCTGTAGCGAATAGGGTTAGCGATAAGACCACGTTGCGAATTGAGTGATTGTCAGCACATTATCGCTACACTCATCAGCTATCACAACTCGTGGCGGATGGGATACACCCTAAGTAACACAACAAAAACCCCTCCGAAGAGGGGTTGAATTCAAGCGACCAGTTGCCTGGCTAATTCCATCTCTACGGAATCACCATCCGTATTTAGGATATCAAGACCGGACTCTGGAACGTCTCCCGACGTGCTTTGAGCTACTGCTATCTTCCTTGCCATTAGTGCCAGGCACTTGATTTGTGATGTTTGGGCATAACCCAAGTACAACACACGTACCGGCATTTTCTGACCGATTCGCCAGGAGCGCCTAGCCGCCTGTAACAGCGTATAAACGTTCCAGCCGGTCTGCATAAAGACGATGGTTGGAAAATCCAGCAGATCCAATCCTGTTTTCACTAGCTCAGGATTGGCTATGACCACGTCGACCCCACGATCAACTTGCTCTGCAATCCAATCCTCTCTCCTTGTGGTCTCTACGCTGGAACGAAGTACCGCAGTTTTAAAACCGGCTTGCTCAAGAACACGTTTCAGGCGGCTGCTGGTGTCGCGTTTGCCTGTGTAGGACGTATAGACCAACACTTTGCGTCCTTCAGCTTTCTCTCGCTTACAGATCTCAATGAGCTCCCGTTCCTTGGGCATGAGCTCTTGCTCGCTAAAGATCGTTTTAACGAGCGCTAACAGGTTGCCATTGCGTGGGTGCTTAACTGTTTCCTGTCGGAAACTGCAATCAGGCCATGCAAGGAGCGCGTTAAGCACAACGCCTAGTAGAGTCGTGTCCCTCCGAGCTAATGCTTGCTTTAGCTCGGCGGCCAACTGGGCTTCTAGTCGCTGATAGGCGAAAGACTGCCCTTCATCCATCGGTACCTCTATGAACTCTTCATCGTAGGGCGGCAGTACGTTGCCCCCGATATCTTTGAGTTTGAGGAAGACGGTGAAAGGCAGCACATAACGCATGATCCCCTTGGGGCCGAAGCCTGGGGCTTTTACGGTGCGCACTGACAGCTTTTTGCCTTTCGCTGTTTTGTGCGAATCACCGTCGCGCTCGGTGTAAATGTCTTTCAACACCCCATGGTCACGCAGGAACGACATGGCCGCAGGCCCCATCGACCCCCTGTCATTAGGGCTATAGCCATCTTCAATCATTCTGGACGTCAGAATTCTGAACAGCAGATAGAAGAGATCATCGGCATATCCCCCCATCAGAGTGCCCGTGAGCAACAGTGTCTTTCGCGCCTTAGCTGCTAGGACTCCCATTGCTTGCCCCTGGGCAGACCCCGCATTTTTGTACTCATGACCTTCGTCTACAATAAGCAGATCAAATGTCTGATCAGGTAGATAACGCTTAACGAACTCAGTAGCCTGGTAGCCACCTTCTCCAAAGCCAAATTCCATCGTGGCCATGATCCGTTCCATCCGCGTTGCTTGTCGATCGGAGAACACTAGGTCACCGTTTTCATCCATCAAGTTTAAGAACTCATGGATGTTGTCACCAAGCATGGAAGCAAGGAACTCTTCGCCGAATTGACCGACGAGTCGTTCAGATGTGACTTTGCCGATCGTTGGCAGTTTACGCAGAGCTTTCAACACCATATCGCGCTGTACATTGCCGGTAGCCCGTTGAGGACGCATAAGCGTCCATAATGCGTTACCACAATGCTGGCATTTTTGTCGCCGCTCCTCACGCAAGAACTGCACCATGCTGACGTGTTCGCCATCGCTATCGAGTATCGAGCCACCACAGTCAGGACATGAGGCCAACTCTCCACCACGGACACATTTAGCTGCTACTGGTCGCCAGTGGAACCCCATTCGCATCCTTACTCGGCCGAGAATGAAAAACTCGGGACGCCCATCATCAGGCGTGCCAAGAGCAGAACGAAGCTTCAGTAGCTTTGCTAGCGTATCCGGGCCATTGAGCACCCATACTCGTGCATTAGGAATGGTCTCCAATATCTCGCGCCGCCACTTATAAACCAAGTGGGGTGGTGCGATTACTTTAAAGCGGCGATAGCCTTCCGCATGGCATACAGCAGCCATGGCAATGGCTATCATAGTTTTACCCGCTCCCATCTCAGCATTAATGATGCCAGCAGGTTCATTGCGGTCGAGCATTAACGCTGCGATCGCCTGTACCACTTCTGCTTGGGCAGTAAACGGTTTGCGTGCCAGGTCATCCATGATGGCTTGTCGCTCTGTGTTACCCGCTCCGTCATAGACGGGCGGGTGAGATCGGCTCAGTGACTCAAGCAGTCCATCCCCAAACTCTTCAATGAAGTCATTCAGATCTACCGTAGGCCCGAAGCTATTAGCATCGAATGCCCCTGGAAGATTTTCGCTTACAGTGCCGGCCAACGCCGGTGATTTGGTCATTGGGTACATGATCGTCTCTCCTATGAGTATCAAGAAATGACGGGCATGCACCTCCCCAGACGGGTTAGGTACAGCCCGTCTGGGGGTGGGATAGAGCGAATTTCGCCCTTAGTTAATAGTCTTCTGGCAGTAGCAGCGTTGTCGCGCTGCGGTCTGCCTCTGTAATAATCCAAATGGTGAGCGTTGAGCTCACGTTGTAAACGGACATCAAGCGATCACCGTCTTGGAGGCTCTGCTCGTTTCTCTGTGCATCGCCTCCTGTTACGTCTCCCCAATCACCAAATACGTGACGTTTGAGAAGCGTTAAGGGGTTGAATACCCCGTCAGCAACCAAATCGTTCACTGCCTGAGTCATCACAATTCGACCAAGATCGAATCTGGGGATCGTCGCTGCGTTTGATGCCGCCGCCTGTCGTGAGGGAGCCGATTCAGCTTGCGCTTCATCAACCTCACCGCTTTCCGAAGCATTAGCATCGTTATCATTGGCTTGTGGTACAGACGTTATAGTTAGCAGTTGACCCAGCTGTGCAGACCCTGCTGTCATTTCCCACGCCCGGATGACGGGTACAAATCGATCCGTGAGAACCCGGGTTTCTTTCACTGAACCATCTTCATTCTCAGTGAATTCGGTTTTAGATATCTTGTCCTTGTGAGTATTGCCTTTAACTACCAGGCAACGCCCACCAGGTGATGTGACTACGCCAGTGATGGCACCGGCAGCTAACGAAAGCGCCAAATGCCAGTTCGATAAACGTCTGACAGGAGGTCGTGTTTTGAGACCTGTTCTGCCAAAAATGGCACCGACGTCAGACCAAAGCCCCCAAAGCTGAGTAACCTCTTCTTCAAGCTGCCTGGGTTCAACAGATACTCGGTAGAAGTGCCCCATCTCACCCTTCGCAGAAGGAACCACGTAGGGATCGAAAGGCCATTCTTCGGGTAGAACACTAAGGGTCTTTTCTTTCATACCAACGCTAAGCAGCTGATTACGGTGTCGCTTAGCCTCCGCCTTGCCTTCCACCTCGTAGCGACGGGCTCTATTTCCAAGAATCACTACTTGCTGAAAATCATCAACGGCCGCCCGAAATACTCTCAGGTTGTTGAAGTGATTGGCTAACCATCCCGATAACTCCTTGTCGAGTGAGTAGACCGGGATAATCAATACCAATACACCCCCGTACTGAAGAGTATTGATCGTGCGCTGGTAGAAAAGCTTTTCAAGCCGCTGTCGACCTTTACCCTCGTAATGCACGTTTTGAGAACTGTCGGTGACAAGATCACCATACGGGGGATTGAGCCAAAGAAGCCCCATGGTTCTCTGTGAAACAACGGTGTCCATCAAGTCACCCTGTAGCGATGTATCCACTAAGGATGCCATTGTGGTCGCCCGCTCCGGGTCATACTCAACACCATAGGCATGGACGTATTCTCGGCCCAGATAGTGTGCTACTTCTGCGATCGCTGCCCCCTCACCTGCACAGGGGTCAAATATTCGCATTTCACCAATCGATGGCTGCAGAGCTTTTAAAACCCGTTCAGTTGAATTTGCATCTGTCGGGTAGTAGCCGTTCTTTGCATAGTTGTGCGCCAGGCGCGGGAACATGAGTGCCATGAGGCACCTCCTGAATAAAATTTGGGTAGGGATAAGAAGGCGCGGACAAGCCGCGCCATAGGGAAGTGAGTTCAAGACTCGGTGGTGAGAAGTCCGGTTCGGATCATTTCGCTAATGCGCGTAGCCATTGCGTTCTGATCCAGCTTGATTTCCCAAGCGTTGAGCCGTCCCAGCGAATTTTGAGCAGGAACAATGGCATTCTGCTGATGCAGCCATGCCATAACCTGTTCTTGCCAGTGATCGAGGAGCGGTAAAGGACACAAGTCATTAATCCGCTGCCACAATCGGTTTTCAGTCACCTCTGAAGCCTCGTGCTCAATGAGCATGACAGCCTCAAGATTGGCCCGATCAGGGCTAACGCAGCGCTGGTCAAACAGCCAAACCTGCACCAAGCTACCGAAGCGGGTCTTTTGAAAGACCCGAGTCGTGCGTTTTTCGTAGTTATCCATGTTGCGGAAGCGAACACTGTGCTGGGCCCCACCATCCATAATGTGAAGTCCATCCAAGCCGTTCTGGGCTGGAGGTAGCGTAAGCCTTGCCAGAAGCTCCTGGATAGCTGTGTCCCTCCCCCAAAGAGAGAGGAACAAGCAATCGCCGTCACTGCTGACACAGCACGCATCTGCATATAAATCGGGGTATTCCCCGATAGCGAATAGGTCGGCCATCACTGTCTCCATCGATCAGTGTTGAGAGATTGATGGAGCGACCGAGCACCAAGGGCGTCGATGCGCCCCATGGGGGTTAATTACTACCTTAATCGGGTAGCTGTAGATAGCGTGGCTATTTGAACCACGTTTGGGTTTTACTTTGGAACTGGTAACCCATATCTTTCAGTCGGCTAACTTGGCTCCTAAATATTGCACGCTCAATAGTTGGATCGAGCTTGACAGTATTGCCTAATGGCCAGAGCAGACCGAAGAGTTTCATATCCGGGTTATTCGTTTCATTTTGTACCGGCGGTACGTTTTGAGGTGCTGTTTCAGGAACTTGATGAGAGGATGCCTCTTCTTCAAGCGGGTCTATTTCCGACGAATCGAAGTGTGGCTTATCAGATTGCGACACGAGCACACCGTTATCGGAGAGCAACATCTCGCCAACTCTGGCACGTACTTCGACTACCAATCGCCCACCTGCAAAATAGCTAGCCGGCCGAATCTCAAGAACCAAAAACTCTCCCGAGAATTGGCCCTCACTAAATTGCTCCAGTTGGGGATCCTTGATGACGAACTCCCCGATGGAAGTCGCCAGGCGTCCCACGTTGAAGGGGCCGTGACGGCCATGGATAGTCTTGACCAATAAGCGGCCAGGAATCTTGATCATGGAATTGCTCCAGAAACCAATAAAAGAATAAGGCTCGCTCGAATGAGCGAGTCGAAAAGAGTTAAACCAGTCCTTTCTCAGCGAAGGAAAGCACATCAGATCCAGCGACAATCATGTGGTCGATTACACGAAGGTCGATTAAACCCAAAGCATCCACGAGCTTCTTTGTGATCTTTTTATCGGCATCACTTGGAGAACTCGTACCGCTGGGATGGTTATGAACGAAGATTACAGCCGCAGCATTGTGTTGAAGTGCCGCTTTCACAACTTCACGGGAGTGCACCACGGCAGAGTCAATCGTTCCACGAAAAAGCTCCTCATAAGCAATCACACGATGCTGGCTATCGAGCCAGATCGTTGCGAATACCTCGTGCTCAAGAGAGGCTAATTTCAGCTGTAAATACTCTTTTGTAATAGATGAGTTAGTGAGAGCGAGTCCTGGACGAAATTGTCCTTCCAATACAATACGCGCGGCCTCAACAACATAGTTATCATCGGCAACGTGGTAAGTGCCAGTAGTATCCTGAACGAACAAAGGTTGCCGTATTACCTGTGAAGAAATGAGGTGGGAAAAAGAAGTAGTCATGACAAGAGCCTCTTGTATGACCAAGACCACACCCACCGGGAGTGTGATCCCGGTCTGGGGTGGATAGGTGGACAGTTTGGTTTACGCGGCGATTAGCTCGCTGAGCTCTAGTTCATCAGCTTTAGCCAGAAGAAGGTACTTTCCTTCTTCGCCACTAGTAACGATTGCCTTTATATCAAGACCTAACGCCTCTTCTGAACTACCACTGGGTGGGATTCTGAAATGGGTAAGTCGCGCCGTTTGAGTACCTGCTGGGAACTTCGTAAGCTGAGATGCAATGTCTTGAAGCATCAGCGATAACCGCTCCACTGCTAATATGCCAAACGTGTTCAGCGTCGTTTCAGTACAGTACATGCTATCCCCTATTAAACTGAGACTTACATGAACCGGGCCAGTGAACCCTGAGTTAATAGCTACTGCGGATAGATCGATGGATTGCAATTGCAGCATGGTGTTTCTCCGTAATGGATAGGAATAACGAATCCATGGGAAACACCATCCCCATGGGAAAGTGTTTTCCCATGGTAGATAGGTAGGCCAAAAGGCCAATTACAGATATAGATTGCCTCAAACCACGTGAGTGGCGTTCCCTCACATGAGGCGGGGGGAACTTAGGGGGAGCCTCTATTGGGGCCGGTGGAGACACACCGGACTGTCAACGACAGTGCGAGCAATTCTTATGCTAGCGGGCAGAAATGATGTGTCGTACAGCATTTGTTCCATTTCGACTCGCATACCTCCTTACTATGGATATAGCGAGTCGAGAAGCACCTCCCCTTCGGAGAGATGTCTCCCCGATAGGGTGGTGTGAATATGAAAATTAGTGCATCTTCATTGCTTCAAACGAACCAGCATCACCACCAACATAGCCACTGTTAGCCGGTTGCTCTGATTGACCTTGGTTATCACCGTCGCGGCGCGGCGCTTGATGCACCATATTGCCGTCGATCTTGATCCAGCTAATGAACAGTAATCGAGCCTTCAGGCTGACGCCTGTCTCTCCTTGACGCTTCCCAGACCGATATACAAACGTATCAGTCCAGAGGTCACCCAGCTTGAATCCGATTAAGACTTTCTTGCCCATATCAGAAGCCTGCTGGCAACGACGGACAAGAGATTCAGCTTCTCGGCCACTAACACGGCAATCAAACCGAGTATATGACACATCGTCTGCAGCCCCATTAAGAGCCGAAATATCACAAGCCAAAAAAGTATCACCCCGCTTTGGGGTTACTTCGCGGATTCTATTCAGATATCCCAAGCCTGTGATATGCAGGTCGAAGAAGCTGTTGGTATCGTTTTGAGTAGTCATAGGTATTTCTCCTTAGGGATTAGACGAACAAATCCATGAGAAACACCAATCCCATATGGGAAGGTTATTCCCATGGGAGGTATAGAAGACTTTAAGTCGAGGTGAAGGCTGCATCCTACCGCTAGAAACGGGGCCTGCTTACAGGATGCTTGGCAGGCTTAAGTGATCCATTCGAGGATCAACCGTCTGCACTGGGAGAGGTGTGCAGTAACCTCGGGCATCTCAGTTGGAGCCGGTCGAGACCACCGGGCTGTCATCGGCAGCACTAGCTCTTCCTATGCTAGCTAGCACACGCAGCATGTCAAGTATCATTAAATCTAGAGTTCAAAGCTCACACTTAATCAATGACCTAGCGAAAAGTTCTACTAAGAATAGTCACAGAAAATTGACCAGGAGATCACACAATGACTGAGACAGTTAGCGATAGGGATTACAAAAGCCAAATGGAAACGGATATTGGGAAGCGTATTCAATACTATCGAGAGAAAACTGGGCTTAACAAAGCCGCTTTAGCAAAAGAAATCGGTGTCAGTGATGTTTCCGTCGGATACTGGGAGAGTGGACAAATCAAGCAAATAGGGCATGATCGGTTAGCCAAATTATCAATAGCCTTGAATGTCAGCATTGAGGAACTGTTAGGACTTTCGGGCGTACGTGATAACTACCTTGAAGACGAGACGAAGAAACAGCGCCTTCACGACGCACTGATTAAAATTGCTGAGCATTACAGCACTGGCGAACCACTTTTCCTAGATACACGAGACGTAGCTCTACTTGTCGAAAATACCCACTTGGGAGCTTTACTCAGCCACGTTGGTAATTCAGACCAAAATACCCTTGATAACGTCATTCTGGCTTTGCATCTCTATGGCTCGCCAAAATGTGCCCCTACCTGTTTAGCAACTTCCATCACTACCGCCTCCTGAAGCAGATGAACTGCTGCCACAGTGAATGGATGGTGTGGATGTAGCTATCTGGCATTGATTACCTGCCTGTTTACCTCCTAGTGAGGCCCTGCTGCGACAGATCATATGTACAGAAACTGTTAATACAAGACCGGCAATCATAAGAAGACTACCTCCCACGATAGGCCACAACATAGCTTCTCCTATTGTTTTAATTACTGAGTATCCGGAACTGAGTGTGTAAATCCCTTTTCAGTCTAGCGTAATATAAAGCCTATAAAACGGAATTGCATGTGTAATTATGACATCGTACAATCCTTTCTACAAACCGGAACTGAGTGTGTAGCCTCCTCATGTTCTAGCTAACCCCGCACCCATCAGTATTGGATTTCAGGACGGATCTGGAGCGTAGCGTCAGGCTCTGTGATTGCCTAGAAGCACGATAAATAAGGAACGCACGATGCCATCAGTTTTATCCCAGATCCTTGCCAGCTTCCGCGAGAAAGCATTGTCCGAACGTGACAAAGGCACTGACTTCGAGCACCTGTCATTGGTGTATCTGCGCAACGAGCCCTACTACCGTGACCTGTACCGAGAGGTCATGACGTATGGTGACTGGGCAGAGCAGAACGGCCTAACCAAAAAAGACACTGGTATCGACCTAGTAGGTGTGACTCATCAGGATGAAATACACGCAATCCAGTGCAAGAACTATGCAGCGGACTACAAGATCACCAAGGCTGACATTGACAGTTTTTTTACCGCTTCGGGTAAAACGATATTCTCTAACCGGATCATCATCACCACTGCCAACAACTGGACACAGAATGCCAGCGATGCCTTAGAGGGCCAGCACCCACCTGTCAGCACAATCACGCTGGCCGATCTGGAAAACAGTCTGATCGACTGGTCGCAGTTCCAAGTCCAGAAAGCCCCTGTTTTGCGTCCAAAGAAAACATTACGCGAGCACCAAGAAAACGCTCTGAAAGCCACCAAAGCCGGTTTGCAGGCTGCGGATCGCGGCAAGCTCATCATGGCCTGCGGTACTGGGAAAACATTCACTTCCTTGAAGATTGCCGAAGAAATGGCGGGCAAGGGTAAGCAGGTACTGTTCCTGGTGCCCAGTCTTGCGCTTTTGAGTCAGACCTTGACCGAGTGGACGCAAGAAAGCGAAACGCCGCTGCACAGCTATGCCGTGTGCTCTGATAGAGATGTAGGAAAAACCCGCAACGCTGAAGATGACCGGATTCAGGCGACCGTCAGCGATCTTCAGTATCCGGCAACGACCAACGCTAAAAGTCTGGCCATGGCATTAGTCGCACGTCATTGCGACACACACATGAGTGTTGTTTTTGCGACCTACCATTCAATTGCCGTGATCAATGAAGCGCAGAAGCACTTTGGGCTTCCTGCTTTTGATCTGGTCATTTGCGATGAGGCGCACCGTACTACTGGTGCAGTGTTTGATGGCGATGATGAGTCCGCTTTTGTGCGGGTTCACGACAACGACTACATCCAGGCACATAAACGGCTCTACATGACAGCCACCCCACGCATTTACGGGGAAGCCGCCAAGCAGACTGAGGGTGTTGTTCTGTTCTCAATGGATAACGAAACGCTCTTTGGTCGTGAACTGTTCGTCATCAATTTCTCGGAAGCCGTCTCTCGTGGCCTGCTGGTCGATTACAAGGTGATCGTGCTGGCTGTAGAAGAAAGCCATATCAATCGCCGCCTGCAAACCATACTCAAGGGCGAAGGCAACGAACTGAAGGTAGACGATGCTGCCAAGATCATTGGCTGCTGGAAAGCACTCGCCAAACAAGGGATGACGCTCTCGGGTGATGAAAGCCCCATGCAACGCGCCGTTGCTTTCTGTCAGGTTATCGAAAAAGACTACAAAGGCAAAAAACATAAAGTCAGCTCAAAGCTGATCTCCGATATGTTTGGCGAGGTGGTGGCTGAGTATCAACGCATGGAGGTCGCGCAGCTTTTAGAGGGCAACCCAGACGCTGAAATTGATCCAGCTCTGCTGCTCAACTGTGAGGTTCAGCATGTTGATGGCTCGATGAATGCCAGCGAAAAGGGCTCAAAGCTGGAATGGCTTAAAGCAGAAGCACCCGAAAACACCTGTCGCATCCTGTCTAACGTGCGCTGCCTCTCCGAGGGTGTTGATGTGCCTTCCCTCGATGCCGTGCTGTTCTTGACACCCCGTAGCTCCCAGGTCGATGTAGTGCAGTCCGTTGGACGGGTCATGCGTCTGTCGCCTGGCAAGAAACAAGGCTACGTTATTTTGCCAGTGGTTATCCCAGCCGGTGTAGAGCCGGAGAAAGCGCTGGACGACAACCAAACTTATAGGGTCGTCTGGTCCCGGTACGGCTGCTACAAAGCGGCATCATTCCCAGAAATAGGCTTGAGCACAAATACAAGCATGAGATTCACGCCAACGAGCTAGTGTTGCTGGCCTATTACATTGCGGCTATCAATATCGAGGCCACCTACCACGGCATCATGAATGACAACGTGACCGGCCTAGAGGAAAGCGATCAGATTTTTGAGGTTCCCTACGAGCCGTTCACCGGCATTTGCCTCACCGATACATTCCAGATGTACGAAAGTGAGGACATGGTTGACGCGCTATTGGTTGAAAACAGTTCTCGACGTAAGCGTCAGAAAGAATTGGATATTCGCGTCATCATGGGCAACCCACCGTATTCAGCGGGTCAGGCCAGTGCCAACGATAACAACGCCAACGTCCGCTACCCCAAGCTGGATGAGCGGATTGAGAAAACCTACGCAAAAAAATCAAATGCCAGCCTCAAGAATTCCCTGTATGACAGTTATATTCGAGCTATTCGATGGGCATCTGATCGCATCGGAGATGCTGGAGTGATTGGTTATGTTTCAGGTTCTAGCTTCATAGAAAAGCCAGTGATGAGTGGAGTACGGAAAAGCTTGGTAGAGGAGTTCAGTAATATTCATGTCTTTAACTTACGGGGAGACATTCGCAAAAATATGCTAAGTAAAGGCCGCGCGCGTGAGGGTCAGAATATTTTTGAAAGTAGCAGTATGACGGGTATCGCTATTACTTTGTTCGTAAAAAATCCCGAGGCAAAACTACATGGCCGTGTTTATTACCATGACATAGGGGATGACTTAACAAGAGCTGAGAAATTAGATTTAATTCGAAATCTCGTCGGAGTTTCAGGAATTTCTAAAAATGATGGCTGGCTATCCATAAACCCTGACCAACACGGAGACTGGATCGGTCAGCGCGATGATAATTTCTCTAAATTTATTACTATCGGTGACAAGAAAGGGTCTGAAACAAAAATTTTTGATAACTACTCCGGCGGAATTATGACGGCAAGGGATGCATGGTGTTACAGTGCGTCTAAATCAGCAGTAGCCAGCAACATGACAAGCATGATTGCATTTTACAATTCAGAGCTTAAGCGTTTTAACCAAGTACACGATAGTCTCGATAAAAAGTCACGAGAGGGAGTCCTAAGCAACTTTATCAACACTGACCCAGCGCGCATTAGCTGGACAGTGAATCTGAAGGAGAATCTCGCTAGGAATCGCAGCTTCTCGTTCGAGCAGAAATGTTTGATGCCTAGCCTTTACCGGCCGTTCACCAAGCAGTGGTTATATTTTAACCGTACATTTAACGAACGGGTGCTTCAGATCCCTCGCATTTTCCCCGATATTTCTTCTGACAACCTAGTAATTTGTGTCTCCGGCATAGGCGCTAGAAGCGGTTTTTCGACCCTTATATCCTCGTCGATTCCAACATATGACACATTAGAAAAGAGCCAATGCTTTCCGCTCTACCTCTACGATGAGCAAGCGCAGAAACAGGTGGGGAACGGTGATCTGTTTGCAGGCTCTGAACAGAACAGTGCTGATCAGGGCCTAAAGCGTCGCGATGCCATCACTGATGAAGGACTTGCCCACTTCCAAGAGGCTTACCCTAGTGAACAGATCACCAAAGAGGACCTGTTCTACTACGTCTACGGCATTCTGCACAGCGAGGACTACCGCACCCGCTTTGCCGACAATTTGTGCAAAGAACTGCCACGCATACCGAAGGTTAAAAAAGCAGCCGATTTCTGGGCTTTCTCAAAGGCTGGCCGTGACCTTGCCGCGCTGCACCTGAATTATGAAACTGTGGACAAATACCCGGTGACCATTCAGGCCAAGGGCAGCTTGGTTGATGAGGATTACCGCGTCACCGAGATGAAGTTTGGCAAGAAGCGCTGTGAGGAAACCGGCAAAAACATCAACGATCGCAGCACCGTCATCTATAACGGCAAGATCACCATGACCAGCATCCCAGACGAAGCATGGGATTACGTTGTGAACGGTAAGGCCGCACTGGACTGGGTAATGGATCGTCAAGCGGTAACTACCCACAAGGCTAGCGGAATCGTTAATGACGCCAACGACTGGGCCATCGAGACCATGGGCAATGCCAAGTATCCCCTGGAGCTGTTTCAGCGGGTTGTCACGGTGAGCCTGGAGACCCAGAAGATCGTGAGTAGCCTCCCGGAACTGGACATGGTGTAGGGCTGATGAGCCAGCTCGACCTGCTTAATCTTGGCAGTCTCAAGGCTGCCCGCTTGATTGACGAGGGCGATCACTACGTTATCGAGGTGGACGGGCAAGGAATGCCCGGCTGCTGCCCTCACTGCCTGTCTGAGAGCCCTTACCGTCACGGCTCACAGCAACAGCACTACATCGACATACCCATGCACGGCAAGCCTGTCCTCCTGCGTGTAGAGAGGGCGCGCTTCCGCTGCAAAGTGTGCGGCAAGACGTTTTTTTCTCATCTGCCGGACATTGACGCGAAAAGGAAAGCGTCTGTTCGCTTTATCAAATACATCGAACAGGAATCAATGACGAAAACCTTTGCCTTGCTGTCACGCGAGGCAGGGATTGATGAAAAAACGATCAAGCACATTTTCGAGGATTATGTTGAGCGGCTGGGTAAAACAGTCCGGTTTGAAACGCCCGAGTTTTTAGGGATTGATGAGCTGAAAATCATTGGTGAGTACCGCTGTATGATCACCAACGTAGGCGAGCTTTCTATCTACGACTTATTGCCCAATCGACGCAAAGCTGACCTCACGACCTACTTCAAGACACTCCCTGATAAACACAAGGTCAAGGTGGTGACGATGGACATGTGGCGTACCTACAAGGATGTCGTCAATGCGCAACTCCCTAGCCGGGATATTGTGGTAGACCGCTGGCACGTTGTACGCATAGGCAATGATGCCCTAGAGACGGTACGCAAGAAGATCAGGAAAGACCTGAATACCCGGCAGCGACTCAAGCTGAAAGATGATCGTTTTATTTTGCTAGAACGCGAGGGAAGGCTTAGCACTGATGAGCATGACAAGATGCTTGAGTGGTTTGAGCAGCACCCGGAGCTGGAGCTGGCCTACCGGATGAAGGAGAGCTTTCATGAGATATATAACTGTGGTGACAAAGAAGATGCTCAGGCATTTGCACGAGCCTGGCTAGACTCCCTACCACCGGAAATGGAGTATGCTTTTGGTGCGGCCAGAACGGCGCTGACGAACTGGTGGGGTGAGATCTTTAACTTCTACGACCATCGGGTCACCAACGCCTACACCGAGCCTACCAACCGGCTAGCGAAGGACATGAATAGGATGGGACGGGGATACAGCTTTGAAGTGATGCGGGCCCGACTCATCTATGAGAAGCAAGCCCGTAAGCCGACAACGAAAGTGCGCGGCAGAAAGCCAAGGTCCTTCCTGCCAGAAAAAGTCATGTATCGTTTCAGCATGGCAGACGAGAACGTCAAAGCCATCGAGTACGGCCCACATATTCCAACTTTGTGCGACCTACTGGAAAAGGGCTACTTTTCCTAACCGTTCAACAAAATCCCAGAGTCAGGCGGTGGGGGCTAAAACAAGGTTTCCACACCTGACTCCGGATACCCGTTTTAAATTGCTCTCCGTAGATCGCTTCAACTTTGATACTTTGAAAGAAACTTTCGGCACAGATATTAACATAGCAGTTGCCTTTGGCGCTCATGCTGCACTTAATCTCATGTTGGGTAAGCTGCGGTTGGTAACGCGTGGAACAGTACTGACTGCCTCGACCCGAGTGGACAATTACGTCTTTGGGGATTTTGCGTTTCCATAACGCCATCTGCTGTGCGCCACAGGCAAGATCTGTGGTCATAGCTCACTCATCGCCCAACCAATCACGTTGTGAGAATACAGGTCAATGAGAACTGCCAGATAAAGCCAGCCTTCTCCCGTTGCCAAGTAGGTGATGTCACCCACCCGCTTTTGATTAGGGGTTGAGGCCGTGAAGTTTTGCTCTAGCAAATCCGGTGTAACTGGCAGCAAATGCCGAGAGCTCGTGGTGGCTGTGAACTTCCACAGTGATTTGAAGAGATGCTGGCGATAGTCGATAAATGCCTCAATCACGAAATACAAAAACGATTGGTTGTGATGGATATATGAGGCAGTCACTCGAGTAACCTAGTAGTATCCCCACGTGATTCAATGGAGCATAGATCAACAACATATGATTACTTTTGTAGACTTATTCTGTGGAGGCGGACTTGGAGCACGGGGTGCTGTGACTGCGGGTGCCCGCCCTATTCTCGCAGTGGACGCTTGGGATGTGGCCACAGCTACCTACAAAAGCAACTTTCCTTCTGCTGAAGTATTGTGTTCTCCCATAGAGCATCTTGCTCCTCAGAACCTCGCCAGTACATACTCACCCGATGTGCTTTTGACCTCTCCAGAATGCACCTCTCATTCAATAGCACGAGGAGCTAAACCCGGCAGTGAGAAAAGCAAGGAAACAGCTATTGGTATCGTCCCCTGGCTTGAGGCGATGAGGCCACGCTGGTTGATCGTAGAAAATGTTAACCGAATGAAAAAGTGGGGGCGGCACAAAGAGTTAGTCAACGTCATAGAATCTCATGGCTATACGGTAAATGACCTCTTTCTTAACTCTGCAGATTTCGGAGTAGCTCAGTCCCGCAAGCGTATGTTCCTGGTGTGCGATCTAAAGGGATCCGTGATTTCACGAGAAGACTTAATCTCCCTCCACAATAGAAATAACAAGCCAGCCCGGACCATTATTGATTGGACCGGAAAATATAAAAGCCGTCCGCTCTATAGCGAAAACAGGGCTCAGGCCACTATTGACCGTGCTGAGAGAGCCATCACGGAGCTTGGCCGAAATAAAGATTTTATCATCGTCTACTACGGCTCCGACTACGCGGGCGGATGGCAGTCATTGGACGTACCTTTGCGTACAATAACCACGTTGGATCGATTCGGTCTTGTAACCTGGGAAGGAAACACTCCCTACCTCCGCATGCTGCAGCCACCTGAATTACTGAAGGCCATGGGCGCAGGTGCTCATCACCATCTCCCACATGGAAGCCGTCGGGATAAGATTAAACTGTGTGGTAATGGCGTCTGCTCCCCTGTTATGGAAATGATATTTAAGAAAATCATTCAGACTGAAAGCAAAGAAATGGTACTGGCTTCCTGAGTCTGGCTGCCCAACAGCTTATAAGAGGATGCTGTTCCTTTGTTTTTCCAGAACCTCTATGACACAGGCAGCGGCATGTTCCAGGGACTCTTTGATTTCATGCTCCCAAATTCGGACAACCTGCCATCCCTTGGATATTAGAGACTCATTGTTTTGCTGATCCCGGGCCACATTGCTACTGATTTTATCCAGCCAGAACTGAGCCCGGGTTTTCGGCTGTACAAAATGATCAGGGCATTTGTGCCAGAAACAACCGTCGACAAAAACAGCCGTTCTTAATGATGGAAAAACCAAGTCTGGTTTGCCCGGCAACCGGTTTCTGATCCTGTATCTGTAACCAAGCCCCCACAGAGCTTTGCGGAGAGCCACCTCCGGCTTCGTGTTCTTACCCTTGATCTGCGACATACAGTAAGAACGCTGTTCGGGGGGCAGCACATCAGACATAAGTGCCCCCATCCTATAGAAAACTTATTATCCCCGGCCTTGATGCATACTGTGAGCAACTAAAAGTGATGGCTGACAGAATCTGGTCCCTCACACGGAACAGGCTGCTCCCGAACCACTGATTGTCATTAGGCTGAGCACCTAGCTGGTATTTGAAACTGAACTTCACGACGTAGGTTTTGCCATTAATATCAATTCGCGGAAGCCGGTACACCCCGTCATGTGCTCTGTCTTTCTCGACTCCCTGGCTGGTTGTAAAGAAGGTTAACTCTTCAAATTCTGCCGGGATCAAGGCACCCAGAATATACCTGGGGAACTTGGTCTTCCTTTGAGCATAATCACACGCTGCGGAAATCTCCAGAAAACCGAGGATGGTCTCATTTCTCGCCCGTTCAGTCAGGACGCGTCCGGCTGCCTTCCCTTTCCGGCGGAGAAACTCTTCATGAATTAGGCACTCAATTGAGCGCCCGATCCTTTTCTCAAACTTTTCAACGTTCTCCCTTGTTTCCAAGTATTGACCATTTAGGCATACGAAAACTCCTCTACTGTCTTTCGGAAAATTCTCCGCTCCCTCTTCAATATGGTAGAAAGTGTTAAGCTTTGACTTTGCTGCATCATCAATATTCTGCTTTTTCCCTATCTCAGGAATAGCTTCAGCCCACTTGCCATCGGACTCAGCACCGGACATGGACCTGACCTGATCCTCTAGAACAGGAATGAGCCCACATTCCATTGCCAATGCCGGATTATCGGCAGCATTCTTCAGGCCGATAGCTTCGTTGCCGATTGTAGCCAGGATCTTCCGCAGCTCACCTGCCCTATCCTCAATGGATTTGCTTTCGTTATTGCCCTGAGCTAGTGAGTACAACATAGAGACAGCACTTCTGCCTGCCTCGTATATCCGCACCTCCCAGTTAAAGAGAATGTCAAATAACAAGTTTTCTGCAATCAAATTTTTTATCTTATCTCTAAGCTTTCCTCTCTCTGAAAGAAATTCAGTTTTTGAGATCACAGACACCTGTAATGGAAGGGCCATGTCATTCCGATGACGCTCCTCCAGCACCTCCATTACTTCAGTAACATCTTTTCCAAGTTTTGACCAGATGCATAACAGATAAGGGCCTTTTACAGATAATTTCTGAAGCATTTTAGCTAAAGGGCCTACCAAGTTAACAGCTTTTGCGTTCTGTGCTTCCGTTAGATTCAAGTCTGTAACTATTATTCTCGGGGATATCCACTCCGAAATATCCACATGATCTATACCGCTCTCATTATCCGGATCGTTGACATACTGGATCGGCAAGCAGGGTATTCCAGCTTCAAAAAAAGCGTTTTTTATGCTATTCAGCTCGCTCTCGTTATCATCTATAACAACAATGCCTGGCAATCCAGAAATCATTCCTCTATCCCTTTGAACACCATAACAACTGCAGCACCAGAATATGCACTCGACAAATCCAACTCATCACAGGTGGTGATAATCAACCGCCCCCCAATGGTCTCCATGACTTTGTCAGCATAGTAAAGACCTAACCCCATCCCGGCCGAGCGGGTCGATTTGAACGGCAGGACTGCTTGGTCGGGTGGAAGCTCAAACCCTGGACCATTATCTGCAACAACCAATGCCGGCCCTTCCTTAAACCAATCTGTCAGTGTAAGCAGGCGCATTGCGGGGATGTATTCTTCCCCCTCCTTCTCCGCCTTCAGCGTGGTCCAGTGGATCGCGTTATCAACAAGGTTGGTCAGGGCCGCCTGCAAAAGCCCAAAGGGGCCTTTGACCTTGAAGTCAGGCGACTCATCGGTGAGTAGGGGGCAAGATACGGTTACTTTATGATGCTGAAAACGATGCTCCGACAAATCAAGCACTCTCTTCGCCAGGGCTTTTATGCTGAAGGTTTTCTGTTCATTTCTGCGAAGCAGCGGTGTGAATCCCTCAAGCAGCTTTGCTAAATGATCTGATCTGCTAAGCAGTACTTCATGGGAGTCGTTTCTTTTTATTGCAGCATTCAACTCATCCACTCCCCTTTCAACCTCATGAAAAATCACGGCAAGGTTTATGCCAGCAATTCCCGAGGAAAGCGTAACGTCCCTCATCTGTTTGTAGTCAGACTCAATCTGATTGATCTTCCCACCAATTTCCTTTTCAAGACCGTGTTTTTTAAGACTGCCCCGGATGGACTCAATATTTTCCGTGAATCTTGAGTCCGGGTCCTGTTTGGCCGCCTTTGTATCACCATCGATATATTCTCTTACTGACTCCCTGTGGTCGAAATGCAGCTGATAAAACTTGTCCAAAGCACTGAGGATAATCCACCGAAATCTTTTGTAGGTTGAATTCTCATCAAACCCTTCTCTGTTGGTTTTTTCCTTCAGGTCAGAACTCTGCTCCAGATCCATATCGAGACTGGCTATAACCATATTGTTGGCTATTTTTTTCCCTGGGGCGTTTATACGTGTCGTATTCAGGTCAAGCCAGTCGTCTCCAACCTCGCCATAGTTAAAAACACGAATCCCGTCCCGGTAAACACGCACACCTGTCTGTTCGTCCAGGTACTTTCTCACGTCCTGGTATGCGCCCTGGGCATTGAGGATTTTCCTGTCCCTCAGATAGAAATAGAATGTTCCGGATATCGGGCCTATTCCTTCCATATCAGGCTTTGCAAGCAGAAGATTGTCCTTCACTTCATCCTCTCGCGATGCCTTCTCCGATTTATCCGGGGGAATCAGCTCAAGCCTCTCATCCTCGGCACTCTTCGAGTCGGGCGAAAGCTCCTTGAAAAGAGAAGGTGGATTGAATACGTAGGAATAGGAAAACTTGGCGTTTTCATCAATAAGGAAGTCATAACGCCAGATCGCCCTGCTCAATACATCCTCAGCGTTCAGGACATCCTCTATATCCTTTTCCCTGCCAGGGACAGACAGGTTTACAGAAAAGTCGGACACTTCACTGAACGGTGAAACCAAACTGGTCAGCAGGCGTTTTAGTCGACGTATATCCCCTCTTGCCCAGATTTTGTTATTGAGGTTGTTTATTTCGATCCTGGTTCCTGTTTCCCCGTCTTGAAAAACTTCCGGGTTTGCTAACTCCTCAATATCTACCCTGGCTTCTTCAATATAGTTCGACTCATTAATGAGAGAGGGCCAGTCAATATGTATCTTACATTCAGGGTGGCCATCCGCCCGTGTGTTTATTGTCAGCTCAGTGCCCAGCTTGTGAACGGCCAATCGACCAACCCCTTTTTCACCCAACGGCATACGGTGATATTTTGGACTTCTCTTCCTGTTGCCCATTCTCTTGCTATCTGTTCCGATCTCCATCCACTTGTCAATGATGGTATCCCGGCTCATTCCAACCCCATCGAAATCCCTCACTATTATTTTCGGCTCACTGGATTCCACATCAAGAGTTACATCAACCCGTGTTGCATCCGCATCATATGCATTTTTCACAAGTTCAAATATCGCCAGCCGATCATCGCCGATAAGCTCATCGCCCAACAGCTTCAGGAGGTGGGCTTTCGCCTTGAAGGAAACAGAGTTAGACATATCTGATTAAAACCTTTCTGCTCAACACTATCGGTTACTGGAAATACCAAGGGTTATCCCTGACACTGCTCCCTCTCCTGAGAACGGACAGTTCCCTTATCCTTTCAGGGATTGGATCCATATCACTTACCTCCCCATTAGCCATCATCACAGTATCAACGCGTATACCTGCATTACCTAACACAGCTCGTTGATCTAGAGCAGAGAGATTTCTTCACGCCCCGCTCAGAAAAGTTCAGGTAGGTACATACACTTCCTAGCTGAGCCTGTGCACCTTTAATTAGGTCTTCAAGGCCATGCCTAATGATTTTATCTATGACATTGCAAGCAGCTACTGCCCCTAGGTAGGCACAAACTATAGTTTACACTCTGGCATGATTTTTCAGGAGTTGCCAGACCTATACATATTCACGTGGTGGGATGTTTTCAGATGCAGAGCGTAGCGGCAGAGGGTTGCCCACTGAGGCAGAGTGGGCTCGGAGGCGACAGCTGTTTGGATGGCTGGAGCAGCCTTTTTCCCTTTGGCCCTTTCAGCCCTTTGGGGGTTTCCCTCAAACTGTCTTGCCTTTCATGGGTAAGCCCCTTCCCCTTCAAAACCATTCCATTAAACCCTTAATTCCTTTTAATCTTTTGGGCTCTTTGGAGTTCTTCCTTTCCCTCATTACAGATATTCGGTGACAAAAAGCCCTCTCGTCTTTTCGCTCGACCGTGGCCTTGCTTGTCGTCGCGTTTGACATTAGGGAAAAAGCAGCACGAAACTTATAGGCTGGCGGCAGCGGGTTATCCAATACATCAAAGAAGGCCTAGTGCATCCTACTCTCCTACCAGTAGTCAGGCTTGTCGGCGGGTTTCTTATGAGTAGGAACACGAGCAGGAAACTGGTGTGCCTCGAGCTCTTCATTGGAGATGTAACGGCGCATCCAGTTGGCGTTGTTCCGCAGTGATCCTGGCGGGGTCCTCTCGCCCCCCTTGCGGTGTGGCACTATGATGCCGATGCGTAGGTGTGGAAAGTCCTCACGGATTGCCTCCAGAGCAGGCGCCAGATCCGTATCCCCTGATACCAGGACGATCTGTTGGGTTCGGCCTTCTGGTGTGTCTTCCCTGCACGGTTTCGCTGCGATGCGATACATCGCTATGGCAATTCTGACGTCAGTCTCCTTCTCTTCGAGGTTCCAGATATCAACCTGGTCTTGTCGAGAAGCAGGAACCTCCCTGGAGACGAAGCGAGGAGCCTTCCTGTGATCCAGGCGATGACGGCCCCAGTGGACTTCAACTCCATAGGCCTTGAGCGCCCGGATATAGGTATCCTGGGCCTGCTTGGACTGCTGACCGCGTGTAGCTAGGGCTGGTTGCACGGGAGAAGTAAAGTAGTGAATCTCTGCAACTTGGCTGTGGGGATTCTGTTCGTGAATGATGGCACTTAGTAAGGACGGGAGGTCGAGCCACTTGTATGGCGTGCCTGCCAGTAGCCCATAGAACACATTGTAGCCGTCGATGAAGAAGGCGGTCTGCACTAGATAAGATCCCTAGATATGAAAAAACCGGCACGGTGGCCGGTTTCTTCACCCCGACTGCCAACGAACTGAATCGCTGCGTACGGGGTTGAGTCGTGGTTACAGTCTTACGCATATTGAGCGCCCCGTCAAGTGGCTGGAATCGCTGCCGTTCGAGCACACAGGGGTCCGGTAAAAGCCTCTGACACCCTCCCTGAGCGGAACCTAGCAAATATCGAGGGGTTTGCTGCTCGCCTGGAAGAGGAGAGGTTAATGGTATGAGTGAACTACCAATCTGAACACTGCAATTTGATGGGCCACACAAAAGCATAGGCTGAGGATGCTGAACGAGTCCAAGGCGCGCAAAAACATCGTCTTCTTCGCTTCCGTTTGACTCTCCCAGTAGAGAGGCAAGGGGACGTGATAAGGCCTCTATCCGCTTACTATCGTTAAAAAGCCTAGCACTCAGCTTTCTGAGCAATATATCTCGTCCGTCTTCAGCCAACTGCTGCGCAGTATCAATGACCTTCATACTGTCAACTAATTGATTTGCTCTCTCTGCTGTAATCGCACTTGGTGCCTTTCCTCGGCACCATGCATCAACGATATGGTGAATGCTGGGAAGCCCATTCTTAGCAGCGGATTTGATGCTCTCGATAGCCCGTGACGCGACCTCCCAAGATAGCTCATCATCAAGAATTTCGCTTGCAGCCTTGATCGATCAGTTCGGCCGCCGCTACCCGCTCGCTTTCGTAGGCGTCCTCGCAGGCGACGATGCCGCACACCACCGCGCTGTCCGGGTCATCACCGCCGCCGGGGCCTGCTGTTCGTACTTCTCAACAATGACTTGCCAGATGGTCTTACTCCTCTTGCTTGACGGTGCATCCACATTTACGACCAACACTTCTCAACGACGTTGAAAGGCATGCATCTAAGGGTGGAAGGTTACTTCAATTGTGCTTGACGGCCTTCATGACGAGATCCTACCCAGGGCGTTGTCAATCTCACCCCTCAACCACTGCGATGCGGGATGGTTATCTTCCTGTGCTGTCCACACCAGGGAAACGTCGGGCAACGTTAGCGTCAACGGTACCGGGACCACATGTAAGCCGAACGCCTCTCCGTAGCGTCGAGCCATCCGGGTTGGCAGCGTGGCAATCAGCGGTGCATTCGCGACCATACCCAGTACGCCAAGAAATTCCGACGAAGTTGCGACTACGTTGAGTTTGCCGTCTATCGTATCGAGTGCCGTTTCGAGACAGCCGTGCAGGCTCTCACTGAGACTGACCAGAGCATGTGGCAGGCTCAGGTAATCTTTCAAGGAAATCGAGGCCCCGAACGCCATCTTGTCGGGGTGGAAAACGCAACTCAGCGACTGCTCGAACAGCTGCCGCTGACGATAGCGCCTCGCCTGGCTGTCAAAACAGCCGATTGCCAAGTCCAGAACCCGATCGTCCAGCATGCGGTAGACATCACGCTGCTGTACCGGACGGCCATGGAGCTTTACCCCCGGCGCCCGCTGACGCAATCGCGAAGCGAGCTCCGGCATCAGCAGCAGCTCCACCTCGCTTGAGAACCCCATCCTGAAGATGCGCTGGTCTGTCGTTGGATCGAACTCGGATCTGGCATGAATGATCCCCTGCATCATGCCGAGCGCCTGCTCCACTGGATCAGACAGTGCTAGCGCGCGCATTGTAGGTTGCATAACGGTACCCACACGCACAAACAGCTCGTCCTGAAAAAGTGTTCTCAGCAATGAAAGGTTATGACTCATGGCCGGCTGGCGAATCTTTAATCTTTCCGCAGCCCGGGTCACGCTCCGCTCACGCATCATCGCATCGAAGGCAATCAAGAGGTTAAGGTCGAAACTTCTTAGATCGAAATGGTCGATTGAGTGCATTCTTTGAATCGATTTGGTTAATGGAGCTTCCAGAATTACGCTGACTTCTATCACTAGTCAACAGGAAAAACCATGACAACCTTTGATACTTTTTTTGTCGGCGATGTACGGATCATCAAGGTGCCTGAGTTAGCGCTTGATACTGTAGATATCGCCCAACTTTTCCCGGAAGGCGACCTACAAGCGCTGAGCAAAGATGCAACTCATTGGGGCGAGCAAAGCTTCGATTTTGAGCGCGGTCTGCTTCGGCAAAGCATCCACGCCTGGGTGGTCCAGACCCCGACTCACACCGTCCTGATCGATACTGCCACTGGAAACGACAAGAAGCGCCCGACAGCGCCTTTGTTCCACCAACTTGCAGAGCCCTTCCTGGAGCGCTTGCAGGAAGTCGGCGTCTCGGCTGAAGCGGTGGACCTAGTCCTGCTCACCCATCTTCACGCCGACCATGTCGGTTGGAATACCTGGCTACAGGGCGAGCGTTGGGTACCGACCTTCCCTAATGCCCACTACATATTTTCCGAACGTGAGTATGCCTACAATCTGGCGCTTTCCCATGAGCGAATAGCAGTGGAATCGATCCAGCGTCAAGCAGGTATCGGCACACCGCGTCACGAGCCGCTAGATGGTGTCTTCGAAGATAGCGTCATGCCTATCGTGGAAGCCGGCCAAGATCAACGTATCGTGATCGACAATACTGAGATTGAGGGCTTCTGCTTTCATTCCACACCTGGCCACAGCATCGATCACGCCTCCATTTCCTTGACCTCCCAAGGTGAAACTGCCTTGTTCTGGGGCGACATCATGCATCACCCACTCCAGTTTCGGCGGCCCGAGATAAATTCCGTTTACTGCGAATTCCCGCAGGCGGCGCAACAGTCCCGCCACAAGGCCATGCATCTGGCTTCCGAACTCGACGCCTTGGTCTTCACCACTCATTTCGGTGATAGCTCCGTTGGCAAAGTCAGCCGACATGCTCACGGCTTCGATTGGCAATTCATTCAAGGAGTCCGGCCATGAACGACACTTCGATTGGCGCACTGCTTCGCGACACGTACCTGATCGACAGCGATACCGCTGGCATCCAATTGCAGCTACGCCGCAGGCGCCGATCCGACATGGGTCGTGCCTGTTCGAGTAATACGCTGATGCTGATGCATGGCGCCACTTTCCCCAGCGAGAGCTTGTTCGATGTTCCGGTGGGTGGCGCATCGTTCATGGATGTGCTGGCCACGGCCGGATTCGACGTGTGGGCGATAGATGCCCGCGGTTATGGCGGTTCGACCCGCCCAGCCGAGATGGCGGTTTCGCCCGACACAGCGCCACCGTTGACACCGGCCCGGGTCGCGGCACGTGATCTCGCCTCGGCGGTTGAACATGTCCTCGTTGAGAATGGTATCGAGCGTCTCAATATCGTAGCCATGTCATGGGGAGGCTCGGTCGCGGGCATCTATGCCGAACAGCATGGCAGACACATCGAAAAACTGGTGCTGGTGGCACCGCTGTGGCTGTCGAATCATCCATTGCGCATTGATGCAGGACAGCCGCTGACAGCGTGGCGTCTGGTACATGTCGACGCCTTTCGCGAGGCATGGCTAACGGGCGTCCCAGCCGACCGCCACAGCAACCTGTTACCACCTAACTGGTTCGAACAGTGGGCGGCCGTCACCACTTCTACCGATCCGGATGCTGCCGAGCCGGGTACCATCCGGGCACCAGGTGGCGCCATTCAGGATGTCCGCGAACATTGGCTCGCCAACCGTCCACTCAATGACCCGAGCGCGATCAGCGCACCGGTACTGCTCGTTCACGCCGAGTGGGACCAAGACGTGCGAATCGACATGATGCAAGACCTGTTCAAGCGCCTTGATAACGCCGCCTACCGGCGCTGGGTCGAAATTGGCGAGGGCACTCACATGATCCTGATGGAGCCAGGCCGCTGGCAAGCCTTCGATGCCATCATCGGCTTCCTGAAGGAATCCCCGCGTTGACTCAGGGACTTAGCTGTTAAAGATAGTTGTGGCGCAAGCGGGGCGCCTGTTGACGGAAGAACTGCGAGCGCAAACTCAATACCAGTTTGCAGTTCATCCACTTGGCCTTTCTCGTACTACTACTCAAAAGATCGTGAATAGGTTCTAAGACGCAGAGGTGCCTTCTGCCCAACTTGCCTTTATTCCAAGGTGTAAAGGAGATGATGGTTTCATGATTTCCATATCTCACAACAGTATCAGTCGGAAATCATGCAAGCAATGGCTTGTGTGGGCTCAACAGGAAGCTGGGGTGACGATTTTTGAATCAAGCCAGCTTTTTTCTGTTTTCACACGGCCAGGACCCAAAGCGGTCATTCTTGGAAATGAAGCAGGAGCGCGAATTTTTGATATGTGGACTAATAAAAATTAACACCCTAAAGGGTCATAGGCTTGGGAAAATCTGGCAGGCTGCATTTATCGGAAAAAAGTGCCAGCACGTTCATTCAATCATGAAACGCGCCCTTTAATACGCTGTTATGCGCAATAGGAGCATCTTTCTTGTTCTTCACTGTTGATAGTCAATTCGCGGACGGAGAGCTTTGGAGGCTTCAAGAGCTATTCGAAATACTCGATGAAAAACTAGCTGATATTGACGCTCGAATGGAAGAATCTGCTGATCCAGATTCGGATGGGCTGTGTGATCGAGGTGAGTACTTTATTGGCTTAGGCTTCGTGGCCATTCAACAGTACCTGGTCGAAACCATCATGTTTACTGGTCTTACCAAATCTGAAGCCTACAAACTGGGCCCCAAGCAATCTTCAGGCGCCACATACGTAGAGCTTATTAACGCTTGCGCCAATTGGTGGAAGCATGAGCCAGAATGGTTCGATGCAGGAGAAGTGCCAAAGAAGGGGGTGAAGAGTTTTGGCCTAGTAACGGAGGTAACCGATTCACCTTCTTATCAGTTGTCAGATGTCCTTGCGTCATTTTGCGGGTATCCGGAAAAAATGGTTGATGTGCTCCTTGCCAGGGCCCTTTATTATTGAACTGTGTGAGAGATATACAACATGCGTGGATCCGAGTTTGCAGAGCTGCAAGGCTTCATGGCGATCGTAGAGCATGGCAGCTTCGTTCGGGCTGCAGAGTCTCTACAACTGACAGCTTCAGCCCTAAGTCAGAGCATGAAGAGTTTGGAACACCGCATGCATGTTCAACTGCTGCACCGGACGACTCGGCGCGTCCATTTGACGGAAGCCGGGGAGCACTTAGCCGCTCGCTTGCGGCCAGCATTGGAGGAAGTGTCGGCAGCAGTGGCCGATACGTCACAGTTCGCCACTCGACCCCATGGGAAAATTCACGTGCACGCGATGCGGCTCGGATCACGACTCTATCTTGAGCCGTGCTTGCCTGCCTTCCTCAAGGCATTCCCCGATATTCGCGTTGACGTCACACTCGATGACGCCTCTCTAGATATCGTCCAGCATGGTTACGATTTCTCTATTCGCCTTGGGGAAATGCTCGATCAGGACTTCATTGGGCTGCCATTGGGCCCTCGCATTCGTCAGGTGGCTGCGGCTTCGCCGTCCTACCTTGAAGACTTCGGTTATCCGAAAACCCCTGCCGATCTCCGGCGACATCGGTGCATTACGTGGCGGTGGCCGGGCCATCTAGGTAGTTATCAGTGGGAGTTCTACAAGAACGACCATTGGCTGAAGGTCTCTCTGGATGGCGTTCTATCGTTCAATGATCAGCATGCGGCCCTGGAAGCGGCTGCAAGGGGCGCTGGCATCGCTTTTTGGGCAGAAGACCAGATCCAGCCCTATATCGAGCGTAACGAACTCGTTCCACTGCTGACTGACTGGAGCGCTCCATTTGAAGGGTTCTATCTCTGCTTTCCTAAGCAGCATCAGCATTCGGCCGTGATGCGAGCATTTATTGATTTTCTGAAGGAAGAAATTTCAGTTGGCTCTGATTAATTAACTCCACTAAATTAACCTTTAAGAAAAGTGCTGATTATTTAGCCTTTGGAAGCTCCTACTATTCCCTCTGCCGTCACAGACGACGGCTAATGACCATTGTCTGGAGGGAAAAATGACTGACTTGAATCGCGAGTTTGAGGGCCGTGTAGCGATCGTGACAGGGGCTGCGGGCGGTGTAGGCAGTGCCTTGGTCAAACTACTCGCGGATCGCGGCGCCAGTGTGGTGGCCGAAGACGTGAAGGCAGAGGTTGAGGAGCTTGAGCAATATTCTGAGCGTATCGTGACGCTGACCGGTGATCTTTCGGAAGAGCAAACTGCGACTCGGGCGGTTGAACTGGCCCTGGAACGCTTCGGCGGGCTGGACATCCTAGTCAATAACGCCGGGCGAATCATCAACAAGCGTGTGGCAGATATGACGCTCGAAGATTGGGATTCCGTGCTCAACGTCAATTTGAGGGGAACCTTTCTTCATTCACGTGAGGCGATGAAGGTCATGATCGATGCCAAACGTGGCAGCATCGTAAATGTGGGCTCATACGCCTGTCACGTGGCGTTCCCTACGATCGGTGCTTATGCCGCGTCCAAGGGGGCTATCGCTCAGTTCACACGCGTCCTAGCGCTAGAGGGGGCCGAACATGGTATTCGGGCCAATGTGGTTGCGCCTGGCGATGTGGTTACTGGCATTCTGGACGATATCATGCCGAATGGCCGCGACTTCCTCGCCGAGCATGGTGCGAGTTCACCGGCCGGGCGAGCCGCCCAGCCCGAGGAAATCGCCGAAGTGATCGCGTTTGCCGCCTGCGATCGGGCAAGTTACATGACTGGCTCCATCGTGATGGCGGATGGTGGTTATACCTCCGTCTAATTTGTGACCATCAAGCAAGCTTAAGCGCCGCCAGTAACACTGGCGGCGCTCCTGATCCATGTAACGCAGCAGGCTCGTTCTACCCGTAGGCAGGATAATATCAACCAGATATTCCGAATACCCCATTTTGCGAGGATGGTGAGAAAATCAGGTTTTCCTGTGTGGTTAGTCACCTAAAAGAGTGGCGAAGCAACGTACATGAGACCAGGAAGAAATGAAACGCATAATAATGCCGTCAACTCGGACGCATTTTTCGTTCTCTGCGCTCACCACAAATGCGTCGGTTACGGCTGGCTATACAAGTGGCTCCTAAAATACCGTTCTTGGCCGTTTGCAGCCGTCCCCTTCAGAAGCTAAGCTTATAATCTGGCAATTGAGCCTCCGGGAGGAATCATGGGACTCAAGGATCTATTACAAGTAACAGAAGAACGCAAGCTCACCGCGAAGCGGGCGCTGAAGGGTTCTTCTGCTTTCACATCAGCCTTGCTGCTCGGTAACAAGGAAACAGGCTCCAAGGGTCTGATACATACCCTTGGCAGCGCTACCGGCGCCGCTACGGTTGGTGCGGCTGGCTTCTTCGCGTCCATGGCAGCTCATTCCTCGTCTGCTTCAGAGGATGAGGAAAACCGTGACCTCGGTTGGGGGGATTTTGGCGATGGTTATGGGTACTACGGTAGAGATGGTAATAGAATGGATTGAGTAGGCCAGCAATTACCGGCCTTTGTGAACTTTACTCAGTCAGACTTTCCCACCTGATGCGCTTTTTTGAGCAACATCTCCGCCTTTCCTGCCGGCTCCTTGAGCACCGCTTCCACCGTCCCCCATAGCATTAGAAATAGCACCTCCAGCTTTCAATCCCGCCCACCCCAGCGCTGCAATCCATACCGATGGTAATATCAGGTACATTGCTCCTTCCACGAACTGCAGCACCATACGGTCGTAAAGGCTGTTTGCAGCCGAAAGCCAGCTCATCTTGGCAGCATCGCTGGAATAGATCAGGTCCACC
>NZ_JBQDLQ010000015.1:3771-55805 GCF_052095695.1 Halomonas sp. | reverse complement strand
CCCCGCGCACCACCGGCAGCACCGGAATCGATGCCCGTTGATAATCAGCGTAGCGAAAAATCGCAATCGCATAGGAGTGCGGCATCTGCCACAGGCAGAAGATCACCAGCAGCATCATCGCACCGCTGTCGAACTGCCCCATCACCGCACAGTAACCCACAACCGGCGGCATAGCCCCGGAAAGGCTACCGACTAAGGTGCCGTACTCTGAGCGACGCTTCATGTAGAGGCTATAAAGCCCTACATACACGCCCCAGCCGATCACCGCTAAGGCAACGGTTAATCCATTGGTGCCTAGCGCCAGACATACCACACCCAACACGCCCAGCAGCGCCGAAACGCCCAATGCCTGGGTGATTGAAATGCTTCCTCTCACCAGGGGGCGATGGCGCGTGCGCGCCATCAATGCATCAATATCGCGGTCAATGACGTTATTACACGCACAGCCTGAGGCGATTATTAAGGCAATTCCCACCATGACCGCGACAAGGCTCAGCCACTCAAACTCACCCTGCACGGCGAGAAAATAGCCGCCCAGGGTAGCAATTAAGTTGCCGCCAATAATGCCTGGCTTCGTTAGCTCAAGCAGGTCGCTCCAACGGCTAGGCGTTGTGATCAGCCGATCATCATGTTGAGATGCAGATGCTGCATGATCCACAACGAGCCTCCTATCACGAGGACGAGTATCGCTACGGTGAAGACGAAGGAAAGCATGTTCCAGCCGTCCTCAGACTTGAAGTTCAAATGCATGAACATAACAAGCTGTACCAATACTTGCAGAATGGCCGTTACAACGATAATACCGACGTTCATTGGCATACTGAAAGAACCCAGCATAACAGCGCCAAAAGGAATAATAGTCAGCACTAACGACAGTACAAGACCCGTAACATAGGACTTTACGGAGCCGTGATCAGACGAATGGCTAGAAGAGCTCATATCACAGCACTCCCATCAAGTAGACGAAGGAGAATACACAGATCCAAACGATATCCAGGAAGTGCCAGAACAGGCTCAAACACAGGATACGCGGACGCGTTTTGTCAGTCAGCCCTTTGGTCGACAGCTGAACCAGCATGACCAAAATCCAGATCATACCGAACGTAACGTGCAGTCCGTGCGTGCCGACTAGCGTGAAGAAGGCAGAAAGGAAGCCACTGCGATCCGGACCGTAGCCTTCGTTGATCAGGTGATGGAATTCGTAAAGCTCCATACCCAAAAAGCCAAGGCCTAGGATAAAGGTGATGACCAGCCACATTTTTACCTGGCCGACGCGGTTAGCATTCATTGCCAACACGCCCATGCCGAAGGTAAAACTACTAATCAACAGCGCAAACGTGCCGCCAAGAATTAACGGCAGCTCGAAAATATCGGCACCGGTAGGTCCACCCGCCGTGCCCCTCATGAGCACGGCGTAGGCTGCGAACAGTGACCCGAAGATCACTAGATCGCTCATTAGGTAGACCCAGAAACCAAACACTTTGGTACCAGCGGCATCGTGGTGCTCATGCTCTTCAGCATGGGCATCGAGATGTTGTGTTTCAGTAGCCATTACGCTTGGGCCTCCACACGTTGTTGATGGGCACGCTCGATCCGCTCGACCTCTGCTGCCGGTACGTAGTAATCGATATCGTCGTTGAATACCCGCATCAAGAAGCTAACCAGCATACCGATGGCACCAAAGCCTGCCAGCCACCAGATATGCCATACCATCGCAAAACCGAAGATCATCGCAAATAGGCTGATAATCGGGCCTGCGGCCGTGTTTTTCGGCATATGGATATCGGTATAAGGCGCTTCTTCTAACTGCTCGTTGCTACGCTGCTTTTGCGACCAGAAGCTATCGATATCGCCAACTTCAGGTAAGCGTGCAAAGTTATAAAACGGCGCAGGTGACGAGGTAGACCACTCAAGCGTACGGCCATGCCACGGATCACCAGTAACATCCGCATTCTTCTTACGATCACGAATACTGACAACGAACTGGATAATGGTGCATAGAATGCCTAGTGCAATAATAACCGCACCCACCCATGCAAGAATCATCCACGGCTGCCACTCGGCGTTCGGGTATGAGTTCATGCGGCGTACAGCACCGAAGAAGCTCAGTACGTAAAGCGGCATAAAGGCAACATAGAAGCCGACAAACCAGCACCAGAAAGAGCGTTTGCCCCACTTCTCGTCCAGCGTGAAGCCGTACGCTTTCGGGAACCAGTAGGTCAGACCCGCCATCATACCGAACACCACACCACCGACGATAACGTTGTGGAAGTGAGCAATAACGAACAGGCTGTTATGCAGCACGAAGTTGGCCGCAGGCACTGCCAGCATCACACCGGTCATACCACCGATAGTAAAGGTGATGATAAAGCCCAGCGTCCAAAGTACCGGTGAAGTCAATTCCAGGCTGCCACGGAACATAGTGAACAGCCAGTTGAACACTTTCACACCGGTGGGGATGGCAATAATCATCGTCATTATGCCGAAGAAGGCATTGACGTTCGCACCCGCCCCCATGGTGAAGAAGTGGTGCAGCCACACAATAAAGGACAGCAAGGTAATCGCGATTGTCGCCCACACCATCGTCATGTAGCCAAACAGCCGTTTACGGGCGAAGGTGGCGATAACTTCAGAGAACACACCAAAGGCAGGCAGAATCAAGATATAAACTTCTGGATGGCCCCATGCCCAAATGAGGTTGACGTACATCATCATGTTGCCGCCAAAATCATTGGTAAAGAAGTGCATGCCCAGATAGCGATCCAACGTCAGCATCGCAACGGTAGCCGTCAGGATCGGGAAAGAAGCAATGATCAATACGTTGGCGCACAGCGATGTCCACGTAAAGATCGGCATGCGGAACATGGTCATGCCTTTAGTGCGCATTTTAATAATGGTGACGAAGAAGTTGATACCGGTGAGCGTGGTACCCACCCCGGATATCTGCAACGCCCATATCCAATAATCCACCCCGACCCCGGGGCTAAACTCTATCCCCGATAACGGCGCGTAAGCTAACCACCCCGTTGTGGCAAACTCACCGACGAACAGTGAGATGTTAACCAGCAGCGCCGACACGGCAAACAGCCAGAAACTAAGGTTGTTCAGGAATGGGAACGCTACGTCGCGCGCACCAATTTGCAGCGGCACCACCAGGTTCATCAGACCAATCACCATCGGCATTGCGACGAAGAAGATCATAATGACGCCATGCGCGGTGAAGATCTGGTCGTAGTGATCAGGCGGCAGAATGCCCGACGACCCGCCCGCCGCAATGGCTAGCTGTGTACGCATCATGATCGCGTCGGCAAAGCCACGCAGCAGCATGATTAGCGCCACAATGAAGTACATGATACCCAGCTTTTTATGGTCGATGGAGGTGAACCATTCGTGCCATAGCCAGCCCCATTTACGGAAATAGGTCAGCGCGCCCAAGAGCGCCGCGCCGCCTAAAATCGCGATAATTCCCGATATCAACAAAATGGGTTCGTGATACGGAATTGCTTCTAAGGTTAGTTTACCGAACACGGTTTACTCTCCCGCCTCGTTGCTCAAAGATTGACGAGCTTCGTGGCTATCGATGGCTGGCGCACGATTTTCATCATGTGATGGGTTTGGGTCGGTACCTGAATGAAAGCTCGACACCAGACGCTCGTAAAATTCTGGCGTAACGCTTGAGAAGTACTCGACGGGATTAAACTCAGACTGCTCCGCTAAAGCTTCGTAGCCTTCTGGATAACTTAGCGTATTGGGTGATTGCGCAACTTCAGCAACCCAGGCATCGAAATTTTCATTTGACGTCACGTGTGCGTCGAAGACCATGCCCGAAAATCCAGCACCGCTATAGTTGGTCGAACGACCTGGATAAACACCGACTTCATTGGCGATCAAGTGAACATCGTTATCCATACCGGCCATGGCGTAGATCTGGCTGCCTAGACGTGGAATGAAAAACGCGTTCATCACTGTTCCAGAGCTCACCCGAAAACGCACGGGAGTATCAACCGGGAAAGCCAATTCATTAACGCTGGCGATGCCTTGTTCTGGATAGACGAACAGCCATTTCCAGTCCAGCGCTATGGCCTGAATTTCCATCGGCTCAACGTCGCTTTCCAGCGGCTTATGAGGATCAAGACTGTGGGACGTTTTCCAGGTTAACAGGGCGAGCACAACGATAATCGCGCAGGGCACGATCCAAATCACCGCCTCAATCAAATTGGAGTGCGCCCAGTCAGGTGTATATTTCGCAACGCTATTACTGCGTCGATAACGCCAGCCGAACAGCATCGTCATTGCAATAACGGGAATGACCACAATCAACATCAGACCAAACGATGTGAGGATCAGCGTGCGCTGCTCAGCGCCAACTTGGCCTTTCGAGTCTAACAGCGCCGAACTACAGCCAGCTAGGAAAAGGCACAGCGCAAGTAGCACCAAAGTGCCTCGCCTACGCCACAGTGAGTGTCGTTGCATGGTGTGATCTCATCAGAGGTTCAATAAACACTAGCCCACTATAAAGTAGGCTAACTATCACCCCATACTTTTCCCAAAGCATTATCCTTAAGAAACGCCCTACCGCCACGCTCTAAAAAGGCCGTACTATTCAGATCAGTACGCTAATGGCTGCTTCAACCGCCACGTTTGCAACTAAGCCGCGTAGCAGGCGGTATCGGTAGCATTGCTCCGGGAAAAATATGCGCCGTCTAATAGGAATGGCGGCGGGTCTCTTTCGTCAAACGGTTAAGATTGTAGCATTCTCTACTGGTCTGGGTCATGAAAGAAGTGGCGCTTTGACGCACCCCAAATAGTTGTTGTTTGATGCTATTGCAAAAGCGCTCATGCAATGCTAACTCTTGGTGCATCACTGTTGGGATTGGTCAGTAACTGCGGCGCGCCTTTCTCGTCGGTAACGATCACATCAAAATTTTCCAGCGCGGCAAAGTAGGCAGGCCGAATCACCCCGAACTTGCTGGCATCCACTACTAATAAGCGCTGCATGGCCGTCGAAATGGCCGCCTGCTTGGGCGCCACCTCATGAAAGTGAAAGCAGCTCACCCCGCGCGCAAGGTCCACCCCGGCGGCTGAAATGAGCGCTTTGTTAATACCCAAACGTTCAATAGCTGCCGCCATCGTGTCGCTGCCAAATGACTGTGAGGCCGCATAAAATAGCCCTCCCAATAGCACTAAACGCACGTTGGGCAATACAGCAACCGCATTAGCCACGTTGAGTGCATAGGTCACCACCGTCAGTTCTTGAAAATCGCTCAACTGACTTAATAGCGGGATAAGCGTCGAGCCACAGTCAATGAACAGCGTATCGCCCTCCTCAATAAACATAAGCGCGTGCTGGCAAAGCCGATATTTGGCTTGGTAATGACTATCCTGCTGCTCGGTTAAATCATACTTTGGGGTTGTACTAGCGTAGTTCGCCATAAAGAGGCGCCCACCCAGCAAACTAATAGCAGAGGGATGGGTAGTGAGGTCGCGGCGAATAGTCATTTCCGAGACATCGCACAGCTCTGCGGCATCGCGCAGATGCAGGGTACCGCCGCAGGTAAGCACCTCCTGGAGCTTGCTGATGCGCAACGCACTACGGCCATTAATAGTGGGCATCCTCTTACACCCCCTCTTCATTATGATGACCGCGACATCCTTATCGCACTCATTATTCACTGATGGCTTTTGATTCTATGCTGAGCGAATGTCAGCGTTATTGCCACGGCTTATTTTCACAGCCACGACGATTTTTTATGCTCCGGCGTCTTCGATAACAGAAATTCCAACGGCAGGCATTAGAACGCTTGCAAATCTACGTTATAAAAATAACACTAAATGTTATAATTTTAACATTCTACGCCAGCCCGCACGATTCTAACTTCGGATAGCCAACCTCTATGGCTCCGCACAACTTTTAGTTGAGGCTTTCATGACTACTTGTACACGCTTTTGTACACCCTCGCGCACCTTGTCTCTTATTCCGCTGGGCGCTGGCGTAGTGGGAATATTAGGCGCAACGTTTGCCACGCCGCTACTGGCAGACACCGCTCAGACTAACTCTGTTAATCCGCTCTGGTCCTTTGCTAATGTCTCCGTTAACTACCTGGACTGGTCGAACGGCACCGAAGCCCGCACGGCCTCTAACGCAGCAAAAAGCGACTTCATGTTTCTCGAAATCGAAGGCGGCGCTGGCTTTAGCTGGGGCGAGTTTTACGGTTTTTTTGATTTCGAGAACCCGACCAACGACCAGTTTGATGAGTCCAGCGGTGGTAAAGACAACTTTCGCACCGCGGGCAAGCTAACGTCGCACATTTATTTAGGCGACACCCCACTGTCAATTTACGCCCACCTTTATGACTTTCGCGACTACGGTTTTGAAAGCCGCGAGCAGGACCAGGTGCTGGGGTTAGGGTACCGCACTACGTTTGCTAACGGCCTGTGGTTTAAACCGTTTATAGGCGCTGCTCGCGTGCAAAGCGACGGTTACACCGGCATGAACGGCTACATGGCAGGTTGGGTGGCGGGTTATGATTTCACTGCGCTCAACCAGAACTTCAGCGTCACCAACTGGCATGAACAAACGTTTGGCCGCGATGACGAGTATCTAGAGCAAAACTACGTAGGTGATTCCGCCGACAGCGTAGGTACCAACGGCGCCTTAAGCCTGTGGTGGCACCCAAGTGACTTGATCACTACCGGCATTCAATATCGCTATTCAGATAATAAGCTGGGCACCCCCAACAATTATCAAAATGCGATGATTTACTCCGTCAAGCTCAACTTACTCTAAACGCGCTTAACCCTCGCGTACTCGAAGGATCCCCATATGACACTCCTTATGAGCTTGGTAGGCATGGTCACACTGGTGGCCATTGCTCTGATCTTTTCTTACGACCGTAAATCTATACGTCTGCGCACCGTGCTGGGCGCGTTCGCTATTCAAGCCGGCATTGGTGCCTTTGTACTCTACGTGCCCTTCGGCCAGACAGTACTGCAAGCTATATCGGGCGGCGTTAGCCAAATATTGGTCTACGCCAACGATGGCATTGGCTTTCTGTTTGGCGGCCTAGCTGACGTTGATAACGTTGGCTTTGTGTTTGCCATTAAAGTACTGCCAGTGATTATCTTCTTCTCTTCACTCATTGCGGTGCTGTACTACATCGGCATTATGCAGTGGGTCATCCGCATCTTGGGTGGCGCGCTACAAAAAGCGCTTGGCACCTCACGCACTGAATCTCTTTCCGCCACCGCGAATATTTTTGTTGGCCAAACGGAAGCGCCGCTTGTGGTACGCCCATTTATCGCCCGCATGACGCCTTCACAGCTATTTGCAGTGATGTGTGGCGGCCTAGCATCGGTGGCTGGCTCAGTACTGGCGGGTTATGCCGCGTTGGGCATTCCCATGGAATACCTGGTAGCAGCATCGTTCATGGCTGCCCCTGGCGGGCTGCTGTTTGCCAAGCTGATCATGCCGGAAACGCAAGCTGTAACGGATAGCGACAGCGTCTCCAAAGTGGAAGAAGAAATTGACGCTCAGGAAGACAAGCCTGCCAACGTGTTAGACGCCGCCGCCTCCGGCGCTACCTCTGGCCTGATGCTGGCCGCTAACGTGGGTGCCATGCTATTAGCCTTTATCGCGCTAATTGCCTTAATCAACGGCATCCTTGGCGGCATTGGCGGCTGGGTTGGCTTTGAATCACTTAGCCTAGAAATGATCTTAGGCTGGCTGTTCGCCCCGCTGGCTTTTTTGCTCGGCGTTCCTTGGGAAGAAGCAACGCTGGCAGGTTCATTCATCGGCCAAAAGCTGGTGGTCAACGAGTTTGTCGCCTACATCAACCTAGCGCCTTACATTAATGGGGAACAGGTCGTTGCGGCCACGGGTCAATTAATGACACCGCACACCATGGCGATTCTCTCCTTTGCGCTATGTGGCTTTGCCAACCTGTCCTCCATTGCGATTCTGCTTGGCGGCCTGGGTAGCATTGCCCCGACCCGTCGCAAAGAAATTGCTCGCTTCGGTGTCAAAGCTGTTTTGGCCGGTACGCTTTCCAACTTGATGTCGGCCACCATTGCCGGTTTCTTTATTGCGCTGAGTAGTGCCGCAAGCTAACAGTAGCAAGCACGACACCCTGTAACGGACGCTGTTGTTTTAGATCGCAGTGTCCGTTTTTTCTTTTACCAATTTGCGAGAATTCTATGACCGCGACTGCCTCCCCACAAATCGCTCAAGCCGCCCGCCAAGCGCTGACGATGATGGATTTGACAAGCCTGAATGACAATGACACCGACAGCACTATTGAAGCACTGTGCCAGCAGGTGAAAACGCCTTTCGGACATCCGGCCGCGGTATGCGTGTATCCTCAGTTTATTGTCACTGCGCAGCGCGCGCTCACTGCCCACACGCTCAATGATCAGGTCAAGATTGCCACTGTTACCAACTTTCCCCATGGCGGTGACGACATCATGGGGGCTGCCCGTGAAACCCGCGACGCCGTCGCCTCAGGTGCGCATGAAGTGGATGTGGTATTTCCCTACCGCGCGCTAATGGCAGGCGACGAAGATACAGGCCTTGAACTGGTTGAGATGTGCAAAGCCGCCTGTGCTGGCCAGGCGCTACTCAAAGTGATTATTGAGTCTGGCGAACTCAAAGAGCCTGCATTGATCAAACGCGCCAGTGAAATCGCCATTGAAGGCGGCGCCGACTTTATTAAAACGTCGACCGGCAAAGTCGCCATCAACGCAACGTTAGAAGCCGCTGAAATTATGCTCAACGCGATTAAAGCCAGCGGTAAAGACGTTGGATTCAAAGCGGCGGGTGGCGTTAAAACCGCTGAAGATGCGGCCGAATATATGGCCCTCGCCAGCGATATTATGGGAGCCGCCTGGGTGACGCCCGCACACTTTCGCTTTGGCGCCTCTAGCCTGTTAGGCAACTTATTAGACACCTTGACCGGCAACATCAATGCCGCCCCCATTGACGGAGGTTATTAATGTCAGCCAACGCAACCAAACATGCTTTACTTCCTCAGGAGTTGATTCGTCTTAAGCGCGACGGCCAACCGCTGCCCGCTGAAGAGATTAAAGGTTTCGTGCAGGGCATTGCCGATGACCGCATCAGCGATGCCCAAATTGGCGCCTTCACCATGGCCGTTTTTCTCAACGGCATGAGCCGTGAAGAAGTGGTCGCCCTGACCACCGCCACCCGCGACTCCGGCCATGTGATGCAGTGGAGCGACCTAAACCTGCCCGGCCCGATTGTTGATAAACACTCCACCGGCGGCGTAGGCGATTTAGTCTCGCTAGTACTTGGCCCGTGGGTCGCTGCCTGCGGTGCCTTTGTGCCGATGATTTCCGGGCGTGGCCTGGGCCATACCGGCGGCACACTGGATAAGCTTGAATCAATCCCCGGCTACGACCCTTACCCTGCGCCAGAGCGCTTTCGCGAGGTGGTGAAATCCACCGGCGTCGCTATTATCGGCCAAACGGGCGACTTGGCTCCCGCAGATAAACGCATTTACGGCGTGCGTGATGTGACCGCCACGGTGGAATCTATTCCGCTGATTACCGCCTCAATCCTGGGTAAAAAGCTGGCGTCAGGGCTGGATGCACTGGTTATGGATGTCAAAGTCGGCAGCGGCGCTTTTATGCCCACGCCGGAAAAATCTCGCGAGCTTGCCAAAAGTATCGCGAACGTAGCCACGCAGGCGGGCACCCCCACCACGGCCCTGCTAACCGACATGAGTCAGCCGCTGGCGCCCTGTGCCGGTAACGCTGTCGAGATTGTTGAAACACTGGCGCTGCTGCGCGGCGACCGCGCGAATAGCCGCGTGATGCAGGTAACCCGTGAGTTGGCGGTGGAAATGCTGATTGCTGGCAAACTCGCAGGCTCCCGTGAAGACGCGCTTAAACAGCTTGAAAAAGCGCTGACCTCCGGCGCTGCCGCCGAAGTATTTGCCCGCATGGTGCGCGAGCTTGGCGGCCCCAGCAATTTTATGGAACGCTCTGATCACTACCTGGCCAAGGCCGAAGTGATTAAACCGGTGTACGCCAAGCAAGCAGGCATCGTACAACGCATTGATACCCGCGCCGTGGGCATGAGCGTAGTAGAACTGGGCGGTGGCCGCCTGCGTAACGACGCCAGCGTTGACCACAGCGTAGGCTTCACGGAGATAGTCGAAATTGGCGATAGCGTGGATAGCCAGCGCCCCATCGCCATGGTTCACGCCCGTGATGACGCCGCCGCCGAGCGTGCTGCTGAACAGCTGCGCGCAGCGTTTACGATTGGCGAGGGTACGACCAGCGCCGACACCCTGCTGCAAGACACGTTTCGTGGAGAAGCCTCATGAGCCGCGCGATTGCAATCGTCCTTGATTCTTTTGGGATTGGCGCCGCCCCGGATGCCGCGACGTTTGGCGACGAGGGGGCTGACACCCTGGGCCACATCGCCGCCGCCTGCGCCCGTAATGAGGCCGATAACGCCCAGCGGTCAGGGCCACTCAAATTGCCCAACATGGCCAAGCTGGGCCTGTTTCATGCCCACCGCGATGCCACCGGCAGCGTGGCCGAAGGCGTGACGCTACCGGAAAGCCTGGAAGGTGCTTACGCCCACGCTAAAGAAATTTCCAGCGGTAAAGACACGCCCTCCGGCCACTGGGAAATTGCTGGTGTACCGGTACGCTTTGACTGGGGTTACTTCCTCGATAAAACCGACAGCTTCCCGCTGGAGCTGCTTGATGCCATCGTCCAAGAAGCGGATCTCACCGGCGTGATTGGCAACTGCCACGCGTCGGGCACCGAGATCATCGCCCGCTTGGGTGAAGAGCACATCGCCACGGACAAGCCGATCGTTTACACCTCGGCAGATTCGGTGTTCCAGATTGCTGCTCACGAAGAATATTTTGGCCTGGAACGGCTGTATAAGCTGTGCGAGACCGTGCGCGAACTGCTTGAGCCCTACAACATCGGCCGCGTCATCGCCCGCCCGTTTGTGGGTGAGGACAGCAAGACCTTTGCCCGCACCGGCAATCGCCGCGACTACAGCGTTGAACCGCCGGCCCCCACAGTGCTGCAAAAGCTCGCCGATGCCGGCGGCGAAGTAGTGTCTATTGGTAAAATCGCCGACATTTACGCTCACTGCGGCATTACCCACAAAGTAAAAGCCAGCGGCCACGATGCGCTGATGGATGCCACGCTCAGCGAGATCAAGCGCACCAGTCAGCGTGACGTCGGTGAGCGCGCCATGATCATGGCCAACTTTGTCGATTTTGACTCGGTTTACGGCCATCGCCGCGACGTGCCCGGCTACGCCGCGGCGCTTGAAGACTTTGATGCCAAGCTGCCCACACTGCTAGCGGCACTGAGTGACGATGACCTGCTGATTCTAACTGCCGATCACGGCTGCGACCCCAGCTGGCACGGCACCGAGCACACCCGCGAATACATTCCGGTTCTGGCGTATGGCCCAGGCTTCATGCCCGGCCCGCTAGGTGCGCGCGACACCTTTGCAGACATTGGCCAAACCCTGGCCGACTTTTTCCTGCTACCGGCCATGGCCGATGGCGCAAGCTTTCTTCCTAATGCTAGCTAACGCCTAGCGCCGCTTAAAGGAGACTTTTATGGCAACCCCTCACATTAACGCCGCCCCCGGTGACTTCGCTGATACGGTATTAATGCCCGGCGACCCGCTGCGCGCCAAATACATCGCCGATACCTATTTGGAAGACGTTCGTCAGGTGAACGATGTCCGCAACATGTTCGGCTACACCGGCACCTATAAAGGCCGCAAGATCTCTGTGATGGGCCACGGCATGGGCATTCCGTCTGTCTCCATCTATGCCAAAGAGCTGATCACCGACTATGGTGTGAAATCGCTGATTCGCGTGGGTTCCTGCGGCGCGGTTCGTGACGATGTAAACGTACGCGATGTGGTCATTGGCATGGGTGCCAGCACCGACTCCAAGGTCAATCGCATGCGCTTTAACGACCACGACTTCGCAGCGATTGCGGACTTTGACCTGACGCTGCACGCGGTGGCCGCAGCAAAGGCTCAGAACGTGCCGGTAAAAGTCGGCAATATGTTCTCAGCTGACCTGTTCTACAATCCTCAGACCGAGATGGCCGAAATGCTCAAGCGTTACGGTATTGTCGGCGTTGAGATGGAAGCCGCAGGCCTCTACGGCGTGGCCGCCGAGTTCGGCGCTCGCGCCATGACGATATGCACCGTGTCGGATCACATCCTGAAAGGCGACTCGCTCTCCAGCGCCGACCGCCAATCGACCTTCGACGATATGATGCTGATTGCGCTAGACACCGTGCTGCGCGACGACGCAGCGCGCGCTTAGGAGAAAGTGCACATGAGTCAACGTTCTGATGAGGTAGCTTCAGCAGAGATCGTTTCAGAAGAAATCGTTCAGCAGCTGCTAAGTGCGCAAGCCAATGCCTATGCCCCCTACTCTAACCATCCGGTAGCTTCTGTGATGGTGACCCCCGATGGCCAGCAGTTTGCGGGCACTAACGTGGAAGTCGCGCACTACAAAGGCCTGTGTGCCGAAGCATCGGCCATCTCCGCGATGATCACCGCTGGGCAGCGCCAGTTAGCCACCGTCTACGTGATAGGCCCAGGCGATCATCTATGCACGCCTTGCGGCGACTGCCGTCAGCGGATTCGCGAGTTCGCCACGCCCGGCACGCAGATCAAGGTGCTCTCCGGCAGCGGCGAGCTGCTTAAAACCTACACCATGGAAGCCCTGCTACCGGACGCCTTCGGGCCTGAGCAACTGCCGCCGCGTTAATCCAGCCTGTTTAGCAACCAAAACCAGCCCTTCCCAGGCTGGTTTTGTGCGTTTATTGCTCGTACTCTTAGTAACAGCTTATTTATCGACGATAAAATGTGCCAATGAGAGCACAGCACTTATTTGGAGAACGCCATGGCTGGTTTACTGCCCAACGTCGACCCCGACGGCTTGCTTGAATACTCAGTGGTTTATACAGACCGCTCGCTCAATCACATGTCGCAGCAGTTTCAAGGCGTGATGCGCGGCATTTCTACCACCTTGAAAGAGGTGTACAACGCCCACGCAGCAGTGATTGTGCCCGGTAGCGGGACCTTTGGCATGGAAGCGGTGGCGCGTCAGTTTGCGCTCGATCAGAAAACCCTGGTCATTCGCAACGGCTGGTTTAGCTATCGCTGGACGCAAATTATTGAGATGGGGCGTTTAACCGATCAGCAAACGGTGCTTAAAGCGCGGCGCCTCAGTGCCGATGACGCGACTGCACCTTTTCAGCCGGTGCCCATTGATGAGGCGGTGGCAAGGATTCGTAGCGAAAAGCCCGCCGTGGTCTTCGCCCCGCAGGTTGAAACCTCCGCGGGCTTGCTACTCCCAGATGACTATATCCAAGCGCTGGCAGAGGCAACTCACGAAGTGGGCGGCTTGTTTGTGTTAGACGCCATCGCCGCTGGCACGCTATGGGTAGATATGCAGACGCTCAACATTGACGTGGTGGTAAGCGCCCCGCAGAAAGGCTGGAGCGGCTCACCCTGCTGCGCGATGGTGATGCTCTCAGAGCGCGCCACGCAGCGATTAAGTGAGACGCAGAGCAACAGCTTTGCCTGCGACTTAGCAAAGTGGCACAGCATCATGCAGGCCTATGAAAACGGCGGCCACGCTTATCACGCCACCATGCCGACCGATGCCCTGCGACAGCTGCGTGGCATCATGCAGGAGACCCGCGATTATGGCTTTGCCAAGGTAAAAGAGGAGCAGCAAGCGATTGGGCATGACGTCCGCGCCATGCTGAAACGCCACGGCTTTGTTAGCGTTGCCGCAGAAGGCTTTGAAGCACCGGGCGTCGTGGTCTGCTACAACAACGATAGCGGCCTAGTGGGCAAACTGGCCCAGGCGGGCATTCAAGTAGCCGGCGGCGTACCGCTGATGTGCGATGAAGGCGATAATTTCCAGACCTTCCGCATTGGCCTGTTTGGGCTTGATAAACTTCATCATACCCAGCGTAGCGTCGATAGCTTAGAGCAAGCGATTAAATCAGTGGTCTAACACGACAATGCCCGCCGTTAAAGACGGCGGGCATGTTCTACGGCCAGTGGTATCTTGGAAAAATGTACTACGAATAACCGAAGCCGCGCGGCATCATGCCCAGGTGATTGTCAACCCGAGTCACCCCGGCAACGTTTTCTGCTGCAACGGCTGCTGCTTGCTTCTGCTCTAGCGACTCAACTAGCCCCCAAAGCTCTACCGCACCGCCGTTGACAATCACGCCAATGTTTCCCGTCTGCACACCGGCGTTATGCTCAACTTCTTTTAAAATAGCGTCTCGAATGTGTCGATCATCGGTCGGTGATTGGGTCGGTGCCACTGCCGCATTTGCAATCCCTTGTAGCAAGTTGGCACGACTGACAATGCCTATCAGCTTATCGTTGCGCACGACGGGCACGCGTTTAATGTGATTTTTTTCTAGCAATCGAGCAATATCGTGAAGGGGTGTGTTCTCTTCCACCGTGATCAGATTCGGGGTCATCACTTCATGCGCTTTACGGCCGTGCTGCTTAACGTAGTCGCCGGGATCTTTGCCCCCGCTAATCAGTGATAACCACCAGGATTGAGGGCCGTCATCATCATTTTTCAATTGGCGCATTAAATCGCCTTCGCTGACAATCCCGATCACCCGTTGCTCGCCGTCAATAACAGGAACGGCGCTAATGCGGTTATTGATCAGTAGCTGGGCAATTTCACGCACCTCAGTATCGGGACCCACACTGACCACTTTTGGCGTCATAATATCGATAGCTTGCATGGCTTTTCTCCTTGCGACAGCTCTAAGATGAACCTTAGAGACTGCGCCGCAAACGCAGATTTACCTGCCCATTCTTTGAGACTAGTTCGCTCCTCGCGATTTAGCCATGCAGTCGCTGCTGTTTAACGCTGTTCGCTGTTGTCCTTCATGGCCTTTTCCTTCATGGCCTTTTCCTTCATGACAGTGTTCTCCTCAACTTTTTCAATATCAACAATGCCTGAACGGCTGACCACAACCTTCCAGCGGGCTAGGAAGGGAGAGTCTTCGCTGCCGGTTTCTCGAACGACGAGGTTAAATAAATGGCGACGCTCAACGCTTTCACGAACCGCCTGGCCATCTTTCAAGCGATATATATGGTGCTTTCCCTTGTTCATTAATCGCGTCAGCATCGATATGTCGAGATTCAGAGTTTCACGGGTATGTTCGTAGCCGCTTAAAAAACGAGTGGGCGACATACGCGAGCTTGAACGATAGTGCAGCACCATTTCTTCACGCTGGGCGACCGTGCGGCGACGCATCTGCTGAATATCGCCGCTTAACGAGGCAAAGCGTTTGTAATCAAACCACTCTAGCTGGCGGCCTACCAGAGCATTACGAGTAGGGTCGAGATACTGACGGCGCCACTTAGGCCGCCCTTTGCGCAGCAGCCGCCAGAGGGTGTTGCGCAAATCATCTTTGAACACTTCCCGCATGGCGTAAAGAAGCGCCATGGCCAGCACAAACAACGCCGTAATATCGCCCACCACCTCACGCACGCGTAATACGCCCAACGTTACGCACGCCATCACCACCGCCGTTGCCAGCGCCTTAACCGCTTTTTGCTCACCGCCACCCAGCTCTAACGCCTGCTGCTTAAGCGTGATGGGATGCTCGATGAGACGGCGCAGCAGGCGCATTTTATTCGACATTCGGGTGGGATCAGCCATCACCCGCTCAGCGTTATACTCCTGCTCGCGACGATATTCGTCCTCGCGATGGCATACGCTAATAAAGCGCCGGCGGCTTTCGGTAAACTCACCGCCGCGAGGCAAATGCGCAACCAACGCCAACAGCTGCTGCTCAGTAAACCAAGAGAGATAATTATCAATATTAGCAAAATACTTATATAAGCTTTCATCGCTAGGCTGATTGCGCCGCAGCCGCTTAAGTATGCCATCGCTTAAATCGATCATTTCATTCAGCTGGTCGCGTAAAGCGTTAGCGCTTTCATGCACCTCACTGTTTTCTTCTCGCTCCTCTTGGCGGGCGTGACGCAGTTTATTCGCACTGACCAACATCATCTGAGTGGTGCGCTCCATCGCCACCACGTATTGATAAGCATATAAACTCAAACTCAGCCGGTAAGAGTCGCTGCCCAAACGGTTGCGACTGGCGAGACGGCTATGCACCAACGGCAAAAGATATTCGTCACTGTAGTACGTACGCGACACGTTAATCGCTGAGTGGTAAAACGCTTCCTCGGAGATTAGCTGGGTACTTAACCCAAGCTCGCTAGGTATGAAAAGATAAACATCGAGATTATGCGATGTCTCTTCCTTAAGACGCCGAGTCAGGCGCAGCTGAAAGCTATTTTTACGCTCAACGTTGATCACTTGCGCTCCCCCGACGTCCATGCTCACTACGATAATAAATGCGCGCTATCGCCGTGGCTACTCATCGCCGTGTTCGCCACTGGCGCTGGCATAGGTACTGCTCTAGGGCTCGTCTTGAGCCTGGGGCTTGTGACGATGTGACGCCGCTCGCTCAGAGGTCTTATCATTTGCACGCTCGCGCTCATCTCTTTGCGTTTCTGCCTTCGTAGGTAGTGGCGCGGGCTGGGGCGACGCGGGCTTTTTACGTGAGCTATCGGTGTCCTCTTCGTCGCTAGCTTCGATGGAAAAGTCAGTACCGGTTTCATCCTTACGACGGTCTTCAGAGCGCGCTTCCATACTAACGCTAAGACGCGGGATACCCAGATCAATCGCCTGAGATTCCATGCGCTGTTTTAGCAGCAGGTTAAATGCACGGGAAACATCCCACTGCATTTCTGGCGCAGTACGAAAACGCATACGCAGAATAGGACAGCCATCTTCGAAGCCCTGAACCCCCTGCATCTCAAGCGGCGACCAGATGTAATGGCGCATCATCGGATCTTTACGCAGCTCTTGAGCGGTCTCTTGCATCAGCGTAATCGCATCGTCGATCTTCATATCGTAGGGAATTCGGATACGCATTAATGCGATACCGAACTGGCGCGACATATTGTGAATCGATTCGATACGGCTAAAGGTGATGATATGCACAACACCATCCAGATCGCGTAAACGCACGGTGCGCAGCGTTAGTCCTTCGACCGTTCCCATATGATTATTGATCTTGACGAAGTCATCTACCGCCAGCGAATCTTCGATCAAGATAAAAATACCGGTGATCAAATCCTGAACGAGGGTTTGGGCACCAAAACCAATGGCCAAACCGATCACACCCGCACCGGCCAGTAACGGCGTCACGTTGACACCCAAGTTGGCCAACCCAGAAATCACCGCAATAATTAAAATGATGACAAAAATGACGTTGCGAATCATCGGCGTGATGGTTTGCGCTCGCGCCTGATTAACGCGCCGTCCGCGCGAACGCGAAGAGGAAGTAAGCGCGCGCTGAATTGCCGTGTCGGCCAGAATCCATACCAGCCATGCAAGTAGCAAGGTGGCGCCCAGGCTGACCAGTGCTTGACCAATTCGCGCGCTGGCCACGGCTTGCTGGCCGAGCCCAAACAACGACCCACCCCACACCTGCATGGATAGTTCGGCAAATACCATCCACGAACAGATATACGCCAATACAAAACCAAACCGCTCTAGGCGTTTACGGTACTGACTGTAGCGATGACGATGGCGACGCTTCCCCATCCGCTCCGATTGGCGACGCAGCAGCCCCGTAATGACTAGCGTGAGCACCAGCAGACTGGCTGAAATAATCGAACGCGCTAGCGCAGTCCCCACATCGCCAACGGTAATAAAAATGGCGAGCAGCGAGCCGCTCACCAGCAACAGCGCAGGAATATGCCATAAGCCGCCCAGCGAGCGAATCATTTCAACGGCCGTACTGGCATCGCGTCGCTGCTTAAACGGGCGATTGCAAATCAGATGCCGCACGGGACGTTTAAATTTGAGAATAAATCGCACGGATAGCAGCGCAGCCAGCATATTGGCAAGCACTGATACCAGGCTCGATAGCTCACTTCCGAGTAGCTCAACCAGGCGCGTTGAGTTAACGGCGTCGCCGAGCGCAATCAATGCCCCAATCACAAACAGGCCGCGCAGGGCCTGCTGTTGGAGAAGCTGAACCGCAGTAAAACGATGTCCACGGCTGAAAAATGCCACCACCGTTTCAAACACCACCGACAACGCACGACCGCACAGACAAATATACGCGACTACTAATACCATCGTGCGTCCGGGACTATCAGGCAGCACCTGGCCAATCCCTAACGTTATGGCAAAGGCTAGCGCCCAGGGCAGCATACGCCGGAAAAAATGTATCGCCAGGAGCCTGCCTTTGGGATCACGGGGTAGGTCCAACGGCCAATGACGGCGAGTTGCCAGCATGCGCCCTAACGCAATCATCACCACCAGAAGCCCGGTCCAGACAAGCGCCAGCACCGCGCCTTCAGCAACGGCTCGAATGATTTCACCTTGGTCTGCATCATCAGTCAGCGCGCGTAAATCGTCAGCGCCCTGCGCCAATTGGCGCGACCACTCATCAATGGGAGAGTTACCGGCTTGAGCCTGATCGCCAAGATCGCTTAATGTATCTGCCAGCGCGCCAAGCAGGCCTTGCCGCACGATACTATCTTCCTCGCTGGCAGCCTCGGCGGTGACCTGCAGCTCTCGCAGCGATGCCAACAGTTGAGTCCGCTGTTCCTCGTTCTCGAGCATGCCGATAACATCGTTTAACGAGCTCTGAAACTCACTTCCGCTGACGTCGGCTTTCTCCTCATTAGAGCCGCCGCCCAGGCTTGGCAGGGGTACCATCTGCGCCTGGGCCTGCGTTGCAGTTACGCTGATCAGCACAAAGAAGACGATGCTTATTATCGTTTGGATTAACCGGTACTGTCGCACGCTTTACTCCTGAAAATTAGTCTGAATAGCGTCCTGCTTATCTACTTCAGCCGCATTGAGTACGCGCGGCCTCAACGCGTGTCTATGATAGGCTAAGCACCTAAACGTTCACCTCAAGGATGCTGAGATGACGCTACAAGCTCCGCCCAATCGCTTAAACAGCCATGGAAAAAACCGGCATGTTGGCGTCGAAATTGAGTTTGCTGGCCTACCGCCCAGCGACACAGCGCTGATCGTACGCGATCTATTTGGCGGGGAGCTTAACGTGGTAAGTCCTCACCGGCTACTAGTAGAGGCTACTCGCTGGGGCCAATTTGGTATCGAGCTCGACACTCAGTACGCTCATCCTGACCAATCCTTGCTTGAAGATCCTAGCGCTCTCGACAACGAATGGACACGCCACCGGCATCAACGACGCATTGAGTTTCACCAGAAAACTCGTGAGCTGATCGGCGACATGGTCACCGGCCTAGTGCCGACGGAGATCGTTGTGCCACCCGTACCCTGGAATGAACTCGACGCGCTAGACACGCTATTTGAAGCTCTGCGCAAGCACGGTGCGAAAGGCACCGATGCAAGCCTAATGTATGGGTTTGGGCTGCATCTTAATCCGGAAGTGGCGCATTTTGACGTCAGCTATCTGCTCGCCATGCTGCGGGCCTATATGCTACTTGCCAGCTGGTTGCGCGACGACATCAAAATCGACATTACCCGGGAATTACTGCCTCACGCCAACCCTTTCCCTAAAGATTACGTGCTGAAAGTGCTTGATAGCCACTACTCACCCGATATTGACACGCTGATCAATGACTATCTGGACTACAACCCTACGCGTAATCGTGAATTGGACATGTTGCCACTCTTCGCCTATTTACGCCCAGAGCATTCGCATGCATTGCTGCATGCCAAGCTCACCAAGCCACGCCCAACCTTTCATTACCGGCTGCCTAATGCGCAGCTTTCACAGCCTGGCTGGGGCTCGGTCGTTGAATGGAACCGCTGGATCGAGGTAGAAAAACTCGCCGCCAATCCTGATGCGCTGCTGGCACGGTGCGCCGAATATATTGCCGATCAACACCGGCCGCTGCTAACGCGTGTAAAAGAGAAGCTGGGCCACTGGCTTCGCCGTAAGCATTAGAGCGCTACCTTCTTCATTATAAAATAGCGAGTAACTGTCGGCATGTCGCGACCGCTTATCGGAATCACAACCTCTGATCAAAAAAGCCAGTTAGCCTGGTGGTTTGATTGGTTTGCCATCTGGCGCCATGGCGGCAAGCCACTGCGCCTATCACCCGCGCGCGCTTTACCGGATAGCCTGGATGGCTTGATCATTGGCGGCGGTGACGACATACAGGCCCACCTTTACGGTGCAGAGGTGCAGTTGGATGTACGGCTTGATCCCGCGCGCGATGAGCTAGAACTTATGCTACTGGAGCATTTTATTCCGTTACAAACGCCGGTACTAGGCATCTGCCGGGGGGCGCAATTAATCAACGTGCATCTTGGCGGCACGCTTGATCCTGATATCTACACCACCCATGAAGGCTTAAAGCGCCGGCGTACCGTACTACCCCGCAAAACCGTCGACATTGTCGGCGCAAGCAAGCTACACCGCTTGCTGGGAGTAACATGGTGCCGCGTCAATAGCCTGCATCATCAAGCCGTTTACCAAGCCGGGCGGGGCATTGATATCGCCGCTCGCGACCGCGATGGCCTAGTGCAAGGCATCGAATCTCGTGAGCACGACTTTTTGATTGGCGTGCAGTGGCATCCCGAATGGCTGATTTTTAACCGCCCCCAGCAGCGCTTAATTCGCGCACTGGTGGCGGCATCAAAGCGCCATTCTAGGCGGTGCGGAAAACAGGGCGAGTAGCGTTAACTACTTGAGAACCGCTAGCGCAGCGCTGTAGTCAGGTTCGTTTTTCAACTCACTCACCAGCTCGCTGTGCAGCACGCGGTTGTCGGCATCCAACACGACTACCGCACGAGCGCACAGCCCTTCCATTGGACTGTTGCGCAACGCAACGCCCCAGGCTTCAAGAAACTCGGTGTGGCGGAAAGTCGACAGCGTTTCGACGTTATCTAACCCTTCAGCACCGCAAAAACGCTTCGCCGCAAAAGGCAAGTCGGCAGACACAACCAGCACCACGGTGTCAGCAAGATTAGAGGCCAGCTCATTAAAACGGCGTGTGGACATTGCGCAGGTGGGGGTGTCTACACTGGGAATAATGTTGAGCACTTTACGCTTGCCGGCGTAAGTCTCGAGCGTGACATCCTGTAAATCCGTATTGGTAAGCGCCATCACCGGTGCCGCTTGGCCTTTAGCGGGCAGCGTGCCGGCGACATCCATAGGTTCGCCTGCGCGGGTAATCTGTTGCATTGCTTACTCCTTGGGTTATTAAGCTAAATAGGGTGAGAATGTCTCGTGCTTCACTGACAAACTCACTAGAAAGCGATGATGATAAGCGCTATCGTCACGCCTTTGCAGACTTGCCGTTAGCGTATTTGTTCAACGCTGTCGGTTCATCTTACTGAGGTTTTGGCATGGCCTGTGTACTAATTGTTAAAACTGGCGACGCTTTTCCAGAAGTGATCGACCAGCACGGTGACTTTGAAACGCTGTTTGAACAACAGCTCAGCACCGCCCTGCCAGAACATTTGACGCTGCGGGCCTGGGACGCAAGGACAAACGCACCCGCGCCCTCGGTGGACACGCTGGCCGCCATCGTTATTACCGGCTCGCACAGCATGGTCAGTGACGCCGAGCCCTGGAGTGAAGCGCTCAAGCCATGGCTTGCAGAAGCGCTCGCCAACGATACGCCCATGCTCGGCGTTTGCTATGGCCATCAGCTAATGGCGGCCGCGTTTGGTGGCGTAAGTGATTATCATCCGGCTGGGCGGGAGTCCGGCACGCGCACCGTACGACTCACTCAAGCAGGTCAACTCGACCCCTTGTTCCGCCAGCTACCGGAAAGCTTTGCGGCGCACCTTACTCACGCGCAGTCCGTCATACAGGCGCCGCTTGAGTCTATCGTACTCGCCCATAACAGCCACGATGCTCATCAGGCGCTGCGCTACGGGCCACACCAGTGGAGCGTGCAATTTCATCCTGAATTTACCGCACCTGTGATGCGCGCCTATCTTGAACGCCAGCGCGCGGCGCTGCGCGACCAGGGCGAAGAGCCCGAAGCGCTATTGGAGAGCGTTGTTCACTGCCAGGCAGCCTCAAGCCTTCTCCAGCGATTCTTAGCCTTCGTATAGCTCCACACCACGCTTCACGACTTACGCTCATCGCGCCGGGAGGCTAATCGATCCGCCAGGCGTGTTGGCTCAGGCAGCTTGGTACGGCCCAAGCAGCGCATAACCCAGGCAAGCGAGGTGTCCAGCGTCACTCGGTGCCCTGGCGACACATAGACGGGTTTGACCTTGGCGCGGGAGCGCACGGCGGCACCAATCGTCTCGGCTCCCGTGTAAAGCGGCACCCAGTCGCCCCGCTGCTCGCCCACCTCGGCATGCTTTCCACACAGGCGTGACTTAGCAATACCAATCGTGGGCAAATCAAGCCACAGCCCTAAATGCGCCGCCACACCTAAGCGGCGGGGATGAGCAATTCCCTGGCCATCCACCATCACTAATTCAGGCTGCACGCTGAGCATTGCAAAGGCCCCTAGCGCCGCTGGAACCTCACGAAATGACAGTAGGCCAGGAATATACGGCATGCGCGTGGGCTCGCGATAAACCACCTGCTCAACCACGCTTAAATATGGCGCAGTGGCCGGACTCCACTTCAGCACGACCACCGCCGCGCGAGTCGTTTCACCGCCGTCTTCAAAACCGATGTCCACTCCGGCAATGTGCGAAACCGGCGCTAACCGATCTGATATTTCTAGCCGCTCAGCCAGCTGTGACTGCAGCGCCCTGGCCTCTCTTGGCGCAAGGTTCCAATCATGAAGCGGTGTCAGCATGGCCTCCTCCTGACGTGACAACAAATAGCGTGATACCGGACAGCGTAGTGAACGAGATAGTGACGTGAGATAGCGTAGTGAGAAATAGCTAAAGCAGCAAAAAAAACGCCCCCGCACCAGGAAAGGTGTGGGGGCGTTATGAGCGTCTCAATGGCCGCTTAGCAGCCGTTGATTAAGCCTTACGTTAATTAAGACTTAAGCGCGTTCGCGACGACGAACCGGCGCATCGCCTTCATCACGACGGCGGCGCGGTGCGCGCTCAGCCGGTGCGCTGTCTTCGCTGATTTCTAGAGGACGACCGGCTACACGAGCACGTGCCATCTTAGTAAGAATCGATGCAGGCAGGCCGCTTGGCAGCTCAACTACAGAGAACGCGTTGCGAATATCGATACGGCCAATACGCGCGCCTTCAATGCCACCTTCGTTAGCCAAAGCACCCACTAGCTGGCCCGGCTTAACGCCATCTTTATGACCAACGGAGACGCGGTAGCGCGTCATGCCTTCAGTCGGGGCGCTGTTGCTAGTACGCTCACGGCGTGCACCCGGCTTGCCGGCAGGTGCGCCGTCACGCGTCGGACGCTCTTTGCGTGGCGCCTGAAGACGACCAATTGGTGCTTCATCAGCACGCGCCATAGCGGCAAACGCACAGGTCAGCTCGATTGGATCATGGCCTTCTTCAATCAGACGCTCAATCAAAGCACGCTGCTCTTCGGCGCCTTTGGTCAAGGAGGCAATAACGCGATGATGGAAGACATCATCACGATGAGCACGGATAGCCGACTCATCAGGCAGCGGCATTTCAGTCATTTTTTGACCGGTTGCCTGCTCCATCCAGCCGACTTTGCGGCCTTCACGGAAACCAGCAAAGGTAATGGCGATACCGCTACGACCAGCGCGACCAGTACGGCCGATACGGTGCGTATAGGCTTCCGCATCCTGGGGCAGGTCATAGTTAATGACGTGAGTGATACGCGATACGTCTAGGCCACGAGCCGCAACGTCGGTAGCAATTAACACATCAACTTTGCCACGCTTCAAGCGTGTAATGGTACGCTCACGTAGGCTCTGATCGAGATCGCCCGAAAGCCCAGCAGCGTTAACGCCACGTGCAGTCAGTTGCTCAACCAGGGTAGTACAGGCTGCACGAGTACGCACAAAGACGATGGCCCCATCGACCGGCTCGACTTCAAGAATACGTGATAGGGCTTCAAGCTTAGCGCCGCCATCGACGCGCACAATGCGCTGCTCGATGTTTTCACCTGTCGTGGTGCCAGATTCAATCGCTACTTTGACCGGATTAACTAGGTAGCGGTTAACAATGCGCTCTATTTCTGCCGGCAGCGTAGCCGAGAAGAACACGCGCTGTGCATCTTTAGGGGTATCGGCAACCACGCGTTTTACGTCGTCGATAAAGCCCATGCGCAGCATTTCATCAGCTTCGTCCAGTACTAGAGCGGACAGGCCATCAAGCTTCAGGCTACCGCGGTCCAGGTGGTCGATAATCCGGCCTGGGGTGCCGACAACGACTTGCGCGCCACGCTTAAGGGCACCCAGCTGTTCGCGGTACTCTTGGCCGCCACATAGGGTAGCGACTTCGAGGCCTTTCAGATTTTGGCCATACTTACTAAACGAGACGGCTACTTGCTGAGCCAACTCGCGGGTCGGAGCCATTACCAGGACTTGGGGCTCGCGGCGCTGAAGATCTAAGCGCGACAAGAGCGGTAATGCAAAAGCAGCGGTTTTACCGGTACCCGTCTGAGCCTGGCCCAGCATATCGCGGCCTTCAAGCAGCGCAGGGATGGTTTGCGCCTGAATCGGTGAGGGAACTAAATAGCCCTGTGATTCAACAGCAGACAGAACGGCAGGCAAAAGAGCCAGATCGCCGAAGCTCGGCGAGGCGACAGAAGTCGAGGTCATTAATCACACCTTGGTAGGCCGGCAAGTACCGGCAAAAAACATCATAAGCGTCTCTGACTCTGTCATCGTGCAACGACATTAACAAAATGGTCGTTGTCGAAAACAGGCACCGCCGTAGCAGTCGTAGCCATCAATGGAGTCGGAGACGCCGGTCGCACCTAGCATCCGGTTAGCAAACACCGCGTTTGCGGGCCAACCGTTGTGGCGACCTTCTGCGCCGATTTCACCCGTGTGGTGAAATACTGGAGGCGCGCCATCTACACAGCAATGAACATCAGGCAATTGACTTGATGTTCCCGCAAGCGATACTGCTAATAGTACCTAACTGCTCATAGTACCTAGGCAAGTAAACGCTTATCGTCGTGATGGAGGGGTCAACACATGCGAGGAGCGCGCATCCTAACACTGCATTTTGCTCCTGACCAGCACTTTTAACTTGCACCACATTGAACCAACCACTTGCACTTGTGTACATTTCGTCTAAGATATTAAGTGTTCAGTCAAGTTCAAGACTATCAAGGAGTGAGGCGATGAACTGGGATCAGATTGAAGGTAAATGGACAGAAATAAAAGGCAAGGCTCGTTCAAGCTGGGGCGACCTTACCGACGATGAGCTCGATCAGATCGGTGGCAAGAAAGATCAACTGGTTGGCAAGCTTCAGCAGAAGTATGGTCTTGCGCGAGAAGACGCAGAACGTAAAGCCGATGAGTGGGCCGAGAAGCAATAGTCAACTGACCAAACCTGCCAGCACTTAAGAGCTGTGTTTTAAGAACGGTGTTTTAAGAATGATGCTTTAAGAGCAGTGCGTTAAGACAGTCAAATTTCTGCAACACCATTTAGAATACTAATAAGCACAGCAGCTTATTATTTATCGTAGCCACACGGAGAGATGCTATGCGTAAAACTATCCTGACAACCGTTATCGGTACCGCCCTACTGGGAAGCATTGCTATGAGCGCCCACGCTTCAAGTGAGCCACAGGGCATGTATTCTGCCGATAATATTCTTGATGCAGAAGTTTATTTTGCCGGCGGTTCCGGTGAAGAAATTGGCGACGTTGAAGACATTCTGTTTGACGAAGAAATGCGCGTCACCGCACTGGTTATTGAAAGCGGTTCCGTACTTGGATTAGGTGGCCGTGAAATCGTTGTCGATACCGACTATTTCACTCTTGAAACCGATATGGAAAATGATGGTGATACGGAACACCGCATCATGATCAGCGCCAGCCAGGAAGAAATAGAAGCATTTCCTGCTTACGACCGTGACTGGTGGGAGCAGACCAAAGCTAGCGCCCGCGATGCTTGGAAAACTACCCAGGAAGGTGCACAAAGCGCTTGGCAGAGCACACGTGAAGCAGTCAATCCTGACGAGTAATCACACCAGCACGGTTTTTCATTGGATGTGAGCAAGCAAAATATGCCTTGAGCCTCCAGTGAGAACCGTAGTGATAGCAGCTCGTTAACACTAGCTGGTTAAAAGGGCCGCCCCATTTCATTGGGGCGGCCCTTTTCTATTATTGTGCCTGTCGTCACATGACCAAGCTATTTGTGCCTGACGCCCTGCCCTGGCAAACGCTCTCGATCATGGGGTTGCTGAAAATCAAGCAGCGGGCCGGTGGGAACAATGCGAGTTGGATTAATGGTATCGTGGCTGTAATAGTAGTGGCGCTTGATATGCTCCATATTGACCGTCTCAGCCACGCCCGGCCATTGATAGATCTCGCGCACATAGTTGGCAAGATTGGGATAATCTTCGATACGTTTAAAATTGCACTTGAAGTGGCCGTAGTAAACCGCATCAAAACGCACCAGGGTGGTGAAGAGACGAATGTCAGCCTCTGTTAACCACTCCCCTGCCAAATAACGCTGCGTGCTTAAGCGTGCCTCCATCCGCTCCAGCGCTTCAAATAACGCTTTCACGTGATTTTCATAAACGTTCTGCTCGGTGGCAAAGCCTGATTTATAAACCCCATTATTGATGTGGCCGTACACATCGTCGTTGACTTCATCTATAACGCTACGCAGGTCTAGTGGATAAAAATCTAAATCATTGCCCGTTAACTCATCAAAGGCATCATTAAACATGCGCAGCAAATCCGCAGACTCATTATTGATGATGACGCTACGCTGCTTATCCCACAGTACGGGAACGGTGACTCGGCCGGTATAGCGTGGATCGGTCATCGTATAAAGCTGATGATGAAAGTCGACGCCATTGATTGGATCGCCGCTAGCCCCTTCATCCTGGCGATATGTCCAACCATCCTGAAGCATCAGCGGGCTAACATGCGACATGCCAATAAGCGGCCTCAACCCTTTTAGCGTACGCATAATTAAAGCGCGGTGCGCCCAGGGGCACGCCAGGGACACATATAAATGATAGCGATCTTTAGCTGCTGGATAGCAGCTACCATCCGTTTCAGGCTGGTCGCCCACCCAGTCACGCAGTTGGGCTGATTCGCGCACGAATTCCCCGTTATTCTTTTTGGTGTCGTACCACTGGTCGTGCCACTCGCCATTGACTAATAGTCCCATGGGACGCCTCCTAAAAGTGTCTTCAGGTAATGGGCACATTACCTTGCATCTATTCAGCATACGCCCGCATCACGGGTGCTCAAGCGGATGTTTTAGGGCTTTTCATTCGACTGAGTCGAATGCTGCATGGCGCACTCACTGATCACTGCCTGCTTTAACGCAGAGGCCATCGCATGAGCAGCAGGCCCGGCACGATCTCGGTCACGGAAAATAAGCTGAACCGGTACCTCACGCACTCCACCTGCGGGCAGAGGCAGCGGCTTCAACTGGCCGCTTCGCAACTCTTCAGTGATACGCGTTTCGGGCATCCACGCAAAACCCAAGCCACGCCGGAGCATATCCAACGACGTGTTTAGATGGGTGACCGTCCAGCGCTGCTCGGCTTTCAACCAGCCAGCGTTTGTCGATTGGCGCAGCGCTGAGTCGCGCACTACAAGTTGGCGATACTGAGCCAGGTCGCGCAAGTCAAGCAAACGACCTAGCTGATGAAGCGCATGCTGGGGATGCGCCACTGCGATAAAACGCACGGTTACCAGCGGCTCCCCCAAAAAACCCTGAGCATCAATGCCCGAGACCACAAGATCAACCCGGCCATCGTAGAGCATTTCTACACCGCCATTGAGCACGCTTTCGTGCAACTGAACACGCACTTGAGGGTAGGTTTCAGAAAAGCGCTCTAGTGCTTTGGCTTGGGCATCGGCGGGGAACACCTGGTCGATAGCGACAACGATCTCCGCCTCTAAACCAGCAGCGAGACGAATGGCAACATCCTCAAGTGAGGCCGCACTTTCAATCAATTGACGTGCACGTCGAAGGAGCAGCTCACCGGCTTCGGTTAAGCGCACTTGTCGACCAATGGGCTCTAGCACCTGAACCCCTAACTGCTCTTCTAGCTTATGGACGGCATGATTTAGCGTGGAAGGACTTTTATGCACGGCTTCTGCCGCACGCGCGAACCCACCATGATCAACCACGGCAGCCAACATTTGCCATTGTGAAAGCGTAACCCGGGACATTTCGATTTCCTCAACGCGAAACAGCGAAATACTGCGCTTAATATTCGAAAAAATATCACTAGGATGCCAGTAAACGCTCCGCAGTTCTGCCACCGATATAAAAGGCTGGCCAATCATGACGACTACTTGGCATCCGGCCCCCTTTTAAACACTCATACTTGCCCGCACAAACCTGCCTTGCAATACTGGCTGGCCCTAGCGCCGCCATCCTTTTGCTGACCTATCGGCACTAGGCTAAAAGGTGAATACTATACATTTGTTATATCAATGCTTTTAAAAAAATTGTTTTCGCATATGATTGAATAACGCTACATTCGCTAGCTTTTCTAAGTTACATTTATTTGCAAACAGCGTTCACTAATAGACTTATCGTGCACATTGCTTGCAATTTTATATTTAAGTACGCTTTATGTATAGGCATACAGTCTATGCACCCCTCTCTGCATGGGGTATGGTTTCGGGTATATATATTTTTTTGTCATCTTTTAATCACGAACTCGGCGGTCCATTTACCCATGTTGCGAATCCTCCATTCGCTGCCTCGCACGCACAAATTATTACTGTTACCCGTGGCTACTATGGTCACAGTGCTAGGCACACAGAAGTTAGTCACTACTTATCATGATCTAAACCAGTCATATACACCGTTAGAAAGCGTGCTAGTGCCGCTGCCTAGCGATTCGGCTCCGGGCGTTCCTTCATTAAGCCAAGAACGCACCCCGGTGGCTGAAGCGATCGATCGCGCCTCGCGCGCCCTCGACGCCACCCGCGGAAACACTCCCCTCAGCGAGCTAGCGGTTACTGAGATCGTTGATCTTGACGTCATCTCCAAGGCCGAAGCTGATATCGCTAGTCAGCCTACGCTGGTCAGCCATCTAGACGCCGTTAGCACCATTACACCTAACGCAGTAGCGCTGGGCATATCTTCGCTTGATAGCGGCGCCCTGCACATGGCAGTGGTCGTTGGTACATTAACGAGCGGCATGCTGGACGTAGATAGCGCATCTTCAATTGAAATTGCCGATGCCACCTCATATGAAGACTACGGCATTGAGCTATTCGATGACGTTTCGTTTCTAAATTTAGAACTAGCGGCAGAAGAGCCGTTTGTGCCCGTATGGAAAACACATATTGTTGAATCCGGCGAAACATTCGCCGTACTGGCTCAAGACCAACTAGGCCTTGGCTATAGTGAAGTGCTCGCCCTGCTTGAAGACTTACCCGATCAGCGCTTGTTAACCAACTGGCGTGCCGGGCATAGCTTTGATTACCAGTTAGATGAAGATGGCCGCTTACTGTCGCTACGCATGATGAAAAACACCCGCGAAGGTGTCATGTTAGAGCGTGATACTGGCCAGTACGCGGTTACTGCTATTGAGCGTCAGGGCGAACCTGTACAACGCCTTTATGCAGGTAGCGTAAGCGGTAGCTTTGCACGTTCGGCCCAGGCCACCGGCTTAAATAGCGGCTCAGTGACTGAATTGACTAAGATACTTGAGAAAAAACTCGATTTCCGACGCGATAGCCGTCGTGGTGACCGCTTCCAAGTATTGGTTGAGTCAGACATGATTGATGGCGAAACCCTTGAATCTCGCGTATTAGCCGTTAAGTATGACGGCGAACGCATGGATTTAACCGTAGTCCGCAATCTGAACGACAACAACTTCTATACACCTGAAGGCGGAAGTCTAGACCCTGCGTTTGCGCGCCACCCCTTTGATGGCAGCTACCGCTTAAGCTCTAATTTCAACCCCAACAGAAAGCACCCCATCACGGGGCGCGTCAGCCCACATAACGGCACCGATTTTGCTATGCCCATTGGCACGCCGGTTCTCGCCCCCGCGAACGGTCGCGTTGAGCGCGTTAGCAACCATCCTGCAGCCGGGCGCTACATTGTCGTTCGACACGACAACGGATACCGCACGCGCTACCTACACCTTTCTCGCCAGCTGGTTAACCAGGGCGACCGCGTGACCATGGGTGAGCGTATCGCGCTTTCAGGCAATACAGGCCGCAGCACCGGCCCGCACCTGCATTATGAAGTCATCGTTAATAATGCACCGGTAAACGCCATGACCGTTAGTCTTCCCGAAAACAGCAGCTTAAGCGGCGAAACACTGATTGCCTTCCAGAGCCAGGCAGAGCCAATGCTGGCCACATTGGAAAGCGGCGAAACCGGCCCGGTTAACGTTGCGAACTACCAGCAAAGCGATGATTAATGTTTATATTGATTAACAAGGCCTTGATGAACAGCAAAGGCCTCGCTAGCCACTAACTTACTAACGCTGATAATGCAAAACACCGCCCAATTGGGGCGGTGTTTTGCATTGTACTGGATACTTATATATTGCTGAGGCCATAGTTAGCTTGAGGGTAGCGCGCGCTGTAACGCCGTCAGCAGTGTCGCATCGCGGCGATAGATATCAGGCCTGAACTCTACCTCTCCCTGCTCATTCGGCCAGGCAGTTAAATAATGCAGCGCCACGGGTACCCGCTGAGTCAGGTTCACATTGCGATCACTGCCCCCACTTAGCAGGCTGCTCATTTGATAACGGCTGCCGGTATCTTGCAGCAGCATCTGCGCAAGCTCAGCCACCCCCTCGACGCGAATGCAGCCGGAGCTTAGCGCACGCTGGTCGCGCTGAAACAGGCCACGGGCAGGCGTGTCGTGTAAATAGATCATGTCGTTATTAGGAAAGCGCACAACCACGCGCCCTAGCGGGTTACCCACACCGGCCACCTGGCGCAGCATAACGCCGCCTGGGTGCTGCCAGTCAATCTCCTCAGCAATCAGCGGCATGCCCGCTGGGCTAATCACCTGAATATTTTGACGCGCCAAATAACCGATATCCGCTCGCACGCGAGGCAATACGTCCTCACGCATAATGGTGGGCGGTATTGTCCAAGAAGGGTTAATGGTTAGATGGCTGATCGCTGAGTGGATAATGGGCGTTTCACGGCGTGGCGACCCTACCACCACGCGCGCATCCCACTGCTGACCATTAGGACGCACGTAGTGCATTCGGTAGCCCGCAATGTCGACCCACACTCGCGGCTCGGCAAACTGCATTGGACGTATCCAGCGTGCGCGCTCTAAGTTGACGCGCAGCTGATCAATACGCGTGGCAACCGATGTATTTAATGCCAAGCGCGTTTGCTCACCGACCACCCCATCAGCTTGCAATAAGTGACGCCGCTGAAAGCGTCTCACGGCTGTTTCTAGCGACGCATCAAAAAGGCGCCGATTGGTTGCCGTGCCCTGCACTCCAATCAGTGGATAAACACCGCTGTCGGCTGCCAATAAATCGGTATCGCCCCAGAGTGCTAAGCGCTGGCGCAGTATAACGACATCACCTGCTTCGTCGCCTGGGCGAAGTGATTCTTCCCGCGCGGCCAAGTAAGGCGTGCTGCTCAGATTAGCCAGCTGGTAATGTTGCTTTAAGGCATCGCGCAACTGCTGATATTCAGCCGATGAGGGACGGGCCAGCGCGATAGCGTCTTCCAGCTTATTATCTTCAATGGCATGCACAACGCGCAGCAGTGAGTATCCGCGCGAGGGCCGCGGCGCGTCCCACTGGGGCTCAACATCCCGCGGGTCGACCTTACCACGCTCTACATGATCCAGCGCCAGCAGCAGCGACTGGGTTGCCTTGATATCAAATGCCGCCTGCGCCGACACCCCTAAGGTTTGGCTACGATGAAATTCATTGAGTAACGTGTCGGCGTGATAATCCATTGGCGCCAAGCCGTCACTTTCCAAGCCATTCAACGCAGCCACCAACGACTCAACCGTTAAGACAGCCTGCCAAACCGGCTGACCGTCACGCAGTTGATAAAACTCGGCAATGGGTAGATGCTGCTCTTCGGCAGTGATTAGTTGCTGCGCTAACGCTTGCTGCAATGGCGCTGAGTCTGCATATGCAGCACTGTGGGTAAGCGTTAGGCACAGGGCGGTTCCCAGCGCCCATCGTTTTAGTGGCTGCATCTCGTTCATCGCTCTCTCCTTGCGTTACTATCGCGTTCCACACTAGCCGCCCCATCTTTTTATCTTAGTCGGCTGTGGTCATCATGACTGATATTGTTTGCAGGATCGATTTATATGGCGCTTCGTTTAAAACTTATCACGCTGCTATGTTTTCCTTTTTTAGCATTATTGACATTCCCGCTATACGCCGCCGGCTTCTTTGCTCAGGTTGCCTCAACACCGCCTCCCGGCGTGCCACCGTTACAGCATCAGTTGCTGCAGCTGGCCCCTCAGGCAACGCATCAGGCGCTGCGCTTGGCTGCTCAAGCGCTTAACTGCGCGGCACCGAATGCCGAGCGTCTAGCGGTGATCGACTACTCGCTGCCGTCTACCGAGCCACGCCTGTGGGTATTTGATTTGCGCCAACATCAACTGCTCTTTGAAGAGCTGGTTTCACATGGCCAGGGCTCCGGCGATATGCAGGCGGAAACGTTCTCCAATACGCCTGATAGCCACCAGTCGAGCCTGGGGCTATTTCGTACCATGAACAGTTACTACGGCAGCAACGGCTATTCGCTACGTCTAGAAGGCCTTGAGCCCAACGTCAATGATCGAGCGTATGAGCGCGCCATTGTCATTCACGGTGCGGATTACGTGAGCGATGCCTTTATCACGCAAACGGGGCGCTTAGGACGCAGTCATGGTTGCCCAGCCGTTCGTGAAGATGTGACGTATCCGCTCATCGACAGCCTTAAAGAAGATCAGTATGTTTTCGCCTATTACCCCGACGCCGAGTGGCTGGCCACCTCTACCTTTCTAGCCTGCACAGCGGCCAACGATCAGATTGCTCGCCGCTAAGCTCGCGGCATGTCGCACCAATAGCACTTCGTTTTCGTGAGTGGCCTATGCCATGCTGCACCCACAGCAACTCTATTTTTTATCAGTTCTATTTCTTCATTCGTCGCAATGGGAAACAGCATATGGCCAGCCCCATTCGCCGCTCCCCTATGGATATGCTGACCGGCAACTGGAGCCTGGAGCAATCGCCAGGCTTTGTCGCCATGGATCTATTAAGTCGCGTAGTGTCGCCCTACCAGCTTAACCCGCTTAACATTAATCCGCTGCGCGACATTGTGGCCAGCCATATTGATTTTGAGCGGGTTCGACAATGCCAGCAGCTCAAGCTATTTATCACGGCAACCAACGTACGCACGGGAAAACAGCGCGTGTTTCGCCGCGAAGAAATGAGCGTTGATGCGGTCATGGCCTCAGCCTGCCTGCCCTTTATGTTCCAAGCCGTAGAAATCGACGGTGAGGCCTACTGGGACGGCGGCTATATGGGCAACCCCGCCCTGTTTCCGTTAATGGAAGAGTGCGGTGCGCGGGACATACTTCTCATCCAAATTAACCCCATTAGCCGCAACGAGGTACCCACCTCCGCCTCGGCGATTATGAACCGCCTTAACGAAATCACGTTTAACTCAGCGCTGATAAAAGAGGTCAGAATGATCGCGCTGCTTAAGCATGCCCTTGAGGAGCAAGGTATTACAAACTGCTATCAGCAAGCACTGTTTCATCGCATCAGCGGTGAGCAAGCGCTTGAAGAGCTCTCCGTTTCCAGTAAATCTAATTCTGAGTGGGCTTTTTTATGCCACCTTTTTGAACACGGCCAGGCCGCCGCCGAACGCTGGTTGAGCGAGAATTTCGACGCTATTGGCGACCACTCCACGCTGGATATAGATACGGTTTATCTGAATGAATAAGCAAGGTCGTGAATAGGATCACTCACCTATCTGCAGCGATAGCCTTCTGCTAAGCACCAAGATGCCGCAGAGCGGTCATCGTGCGCCCAATCATGCAGCATGCTGATGGATAAGATCGGCCTTGAACAATCTCTTAAAAAAATAAGATCATGATTTTTAAAAATAAATAGGCAACTGGCAAACTACCTGCATAACTCCTACCAGTGGTGGTAGGCGTGGACCAGGCCCAACGGGGTACGAGTGCGTCGAAACTGACCTTCAATGATGAAGGCATGTTCTCGTCAACTGTTTGCGCGACGCTTTTTTGGTGGTGTCGCATAACAGAAAACTCGTTTTATGCCCTGTGAGGCCATCATGGACATCCGCAATAAAGCCAACCGTATTCGACTGTTTAATTTTTCTACACCGCAAATGCGCGCATTCCACTTCTCATGGTTTGCGTTCCATATCTGCTTTTTCGGCTGGTTTGGCATCGCCCCCTTAATGGCGATTGTGCGTGAAGACCTTTCACTCACCCAAACACAAATTGGTAATACGATTATTGCCTCGGTCGCTATTACGGTGATTGTGCGGCTAGCGATTGGCGTCCTTTGCGATCGAATCGGTCCACGCAAAACCTATACCGGCCTGCTGCTGTTAGGCGCCATTCCTGTGATGGGCATTGGCTTCGCTAATAGCTTTGAGACATTTCTGCTGGCCCGCTTAGCCATTGGTGCCATCGGTGCTTCGTTTGTGATCACGCAATACCACACCACGATGATGTTCGCGCCTAACGTAGTGGGAACCGCTAATGCCACCAGCGCGGGCTGGGGCAATTTAGGGGGCGGCACTACACAAATTTTGATGCCTCTCATCTTCTCAGGCCTGCTGATGCTCGGCATTAACGAAGCCTTCGGCTGGCGCTTGGCAATGATGGTGCCCGGCGTGGTCATGGTGTTTACCGGCATCGGTTACTGGCTGTTCACCCAGGATGCTCCCAACGGCAACTTCAGCGAGCTGCGCGCACGGGGCGAGCTACCGGAAGCCACTGGTGAAAACGGCGCCAAACAAAGCTTTCTAGCTGCGGCTAAGGACATACGCGTATGGGCGCTATTCGTTGTCTATGGCCTCTGTTTCGGCGTCGAACTGACGATTAACAATATTGCGGCGATCTACTTCTTTGATAAATTTGATCTTACTTTAGCCACCGCGGGTCTGATCGCTGGCTTATTCGGGCTGATGAATATTTTTGCCCGCACGCTAGGCGGTGTCTTCTCGGATCTTTTCGCCAAGCAAAATGGCTTAAAAGGGCGCGTACACTGGCTGTTTATCGCCCTCATCTGCGAAGGTATTGCGCTGGTGGTGTTCTCACAAATGCATGTATTGAGCCTCGCCATTGGCATCATGTTGGTGTTTAGCCTGTTTGTACAAATGGCCGAAGGTGCCACCTTCGGCGTGGTGCCGTTTATCAATAAAAAAGCGCTGGGTGCGGTAGCGGGCATTGTCGGCGCGGGGGGTAACGTCGGCGCAGTGGGTGCGGCGTTTCTCTTTCGCAGCGAAGGCTTGAGCTATCAGCAAGGCCTGTTCTATTTAGGGCTTACGGTATTGTCACTGGCATCCTGTGTATTGCTTGTACGCTTTAGCGATGCCACCGAAGCCGAAGAGGCTAAAGCCTACCGCGATGCGGCGGGCGATGGAGTAGGCGCAGGCGCTTGATCATTGCGTTAAGCTCTTTTAACGACACTTTTAACTACACTCCCTTTACGCTTCAGAGCGGTGAGGGAGCGATGACTTTAAGCGGTAAGCGACCAGGAAAACGCTATGTCTTCAGCGCAGCAGCTGCTACTAACCGCCATCCGTTGCGATATCGACAGCCTCTCCCACCTTGCCACGACCGCTGACATTGTCGGCGACATCAGCCGCTTTATTCATATGCTGCAGCGTGAACGCGGCGCCTCCACGGTCTATCTTGCCTCTCAAGGCCGGCGCTTCAAAGCACGTCGCGATAGCTACCGCCAGCACAGCGAGCAGGCAGAAACGCTCATGCGTCAGCGGCTGGGAGCACTTAGTGAAGAGGCTCGCCCACAGGCCGCTGCTCGCTTATTGCGCCGTATCGCCGCCGTGTGGCATGCCTTAGATGAACTTGGTGCGCTGCGCCAGGCCATTGATACGTTTTCGATCTCTCCCGATGCCGCGACCCAAGCGTTTAACCAGTTGACGAGTGGGCTACTAGCCATTGTCTTTGAAGCCGCGGACACCGCCAGTGATCCTGACATTACCCGTAGCCTGGTAGCCATTTTCCACTTGATGCAAGGCAAAGAGCTGGCTGGCCAAGAACGCGCCTGCGGTGCGTTTGGTTTTACCCATGGCCACTTCGATGAAGTGCACCGACGCTTATTAAATCAGCTAGTGACTGATCAAAAGCGTTGTTTTGATACCTTTGTGGAATTTGCCTCGCATGAAGCCCAGCAGACTTGGCATACCGAGTGCTCAACACGCACGCTAGCGGACATCTGCCATTTACGCGATATCGCCTGCCTGCGCTCCTCCTCCGCTCAGCAGCCACCTAGCGACACAGCTAACACGCTGAGCGAAACCTGGTACGATCTCACGACGCTGCGTATTGACTCAATGAAAACGGTCGAAGAAGCGCTTATCGCTCAGTTAAGCACCCTTTGCCATCGTAAAATTGCTCAAACCAAAAATGCGTTAGAGAAAGCTAACGTTAAACCCTTTCACTACACGCCCGCCCCCTGCGAACAGCTGCTAGCACTAAATGATGCCCAGCCACTCGGCAATTTGACGGCCGATGCGCTAACGTCACCACTAGGACGCTCGCTGATTGAACTGACCCAAGCCCAGGCGAGCCGTCTGCAAGGGCTTAGCGACGAGCTGGAAAATACCCGTAAAGCCCTGCGTGAGCGTAAACTGATTGAACGCGCTAAAGGCCTGATCATGGCACATCAAGATATGAGTGAAGAGGAGGCATATCGGTTTTTGCGTAAAACCTCGATGGATCAAAGCAAAAGCATGGCGGACATGGCCCAAGCCATTTTGGATCTCTCAGCCATGCTCAAACGCAAAGAAGAGCACCGCTCCCGTTAAGCCGATATAAACTAGCATCGCATCACGTCGAATAAGCTTATGTTTGCAGGATGCCCTCTGCTTGGCCATGCTAAAGGCCACCTGTTTAATCCAGCAAGGAGTGCAATCCTATGCATCACAGCGTGCTATTGATTACCGGCGCATCAAGCGGCATCGGCGCAGCGACTGCTCGTGCCGCCGCCAGGGAAGGTTACAAACTGGTATTAGCGGCTCGCTCTAGTGACAAGCTCAACGCCCTCGCCCAAGAGCTAGGGCCAGAAAATGTGCTGCCCTATACGCTTGATGTGACCAACATGGAGCAGCAACAAGCGATGGTCGAACAGGCTATCGAGACCTTCGGTCGGCTAGATGCTGTCTTTGTCAACGCTGGCCGCGGCGGCTCGCCTGGTGGCTTTAGTGACGCTGACCACACCGCTTGGAGAGAGATGATCCTGACCAATGTCTATGGCGCGGGCCTCACCATTCAAGCCTGCTTACCGGCTCTAAAGCGCAACAAGGGGCAAGTAGTGTTAACAGGCTCCTCAGCCGGTCGCACCACCATTCCCGGTTCGATGTACAGTGCGACCAAATGGGCGATAACAGGCATTGGTTATAATCTGCGTGAAGAACTTCGTGGCACCGGCATGCGCGTCACGTTGATTGAGCCAGGAATGGTCGACACACCGTTTTTTGACGAGCCGCCGGAGCATGCTCTTGAAGATCGCGATGTCGCCAATGCTGTCATCTATGCGCTGTCACAGCCTGCTCATGTGGACGTTAATGAAATACTCATTCGACCAACGCCACCCGTCGAGTAAGCACTATTCGTGCAGCAACGTTGCAAATGGGATGCTGATCGGGACTCAGCAATGAATCATGCCTTGTAATTGGTCGGCACTGACCGCATAACGTGGTATTACCAAGCGCGCTAAGTAATTTTTCACTCCACGCGCCCACGACGTCATATGCAGGTGAACCATGAGCCAACTCGCCAACACCGCCCTCTCCGTGCTGGACTTAGCCCCGATACGCCAAGGCGGCAGCGCTGCTGAGACTTTTCGTGATAGCGTTGCGCTAGCGCAACTAACCGAACGGCTGGGCTATACCCGTTATTGGTTAGCCGAGCATCACAACATCGCCGGTATCGCCAGTGCCGCCACCGCGGTACTCATCGGCCATATCGCCGGGCAAACCTCGACGATCCGCGTAGGCAGCGGCGGCATCATGCTGCCAAATCATCCACCGCTGGTGATTGCCGAGCAGTTTGGCACGCTGGAAACGCTGTATCCTGGCCGTATTGACTTGGGCTTAGGGCGTGCCCCTGGCTCTGATGGCGCCACGATGCAGGCCATGCGCCGTAATGCCCATGCCGGCGTCGATGACTTTCCCCAATTACTCAACGAACTAAGCAGCTACTTAGCTGACGCCGATCCTCGTCAGCGCGTCAAGGCTGTTCCCGGCCAGGGAACACATGTGCCGATATGGCTGCTAGGGTCTAGCGGCTACAGTGCGCAGCTAGCAGCGAAGCTGGGCTTACCTTTTGCGTTTGCCGCCCAGTTTGCACCAGGCTATTTATTTGAGGCTTTGCGGCTGTATCGCGACAACTTCCTCCCCTCCGAACATCTTGCCAAGCCCCATGCCATGGTTGGCCTGCCGGTGATGGCGGCTGAGAGCGATGCGATGGCACACTACCTAGCCACCACCGCGCAGCAGAAGTTTCTTAACCTAATTCGGGGCAAGCCTACTCAGTCGCAGCCACCGGTTGAGCAACTAGACTGGTCACCGGCAGAGCAGGCCCAGGTCAGCCAGTTTTTAGGCGCGGCGATTATTGGCGGGCCGGAAACAGTAAAAGCCGAGCTGGAAGAGTTTCAAGCGCGCACCGGTGCTGATGAACTCATGATTAATAGTGACTTTTTTAATCATTCGGATCGCTTGCGCAGCTATGAAATTGTCGCTGAGGTCGCTCGCTGATCGCTTAGCCGATGTTTAGGTATGCGCTAGACATTCGATAACCAATAGGCTCAAACCATAGGGCACCGCTAGAAAGCTTATGACATCACTCACTTTCACGCCGATGACGGAAGATGATTTCGCCGTTTTTTGGCCAACGTTTCAAGCGATTGTCGCGGCACAAGAAACCTATGCGATTGAGCCCAACATTAGCATCGAGTCGGCGCGCCAGCTATGGCTTAAGACACCTAAAGCCAGTTTGGTCGCCAAGGATGCCGGCGGCCAACTGCTGGGAGCGTACTACCTAAAAGCCAATGCTGCAGGCCCCGGCGATCACGTATGCAACTGTGGTTACATGGTCGCCCCAGCCGCGCGCGGCAAAGGCGTCGCTCGCGCCATGTGCGAGCATTCCCAGCAGCAGGCACGGCAGCTAGGTTTTCTAGCAATGCAATACAATGCGGTGGTGGCGACTAATGAGGTTGCTGTCGCGCTATGGCAAAACCTTGGGTTTAGCATTGTCGGCACGGTTCCCAATGCCTTTCGCCATGCGCAGCACGGTTTTGTCGATACCCACGTAATGCATAAAGCGCTGCCAGGCCACGAAGGTCTGCCTCTTCTTGGCGATTCTTTACCCAGTCAATAGTAATGAGGAGATCTAAGCCAAGGCAAACATCAGTTAGTAATTCACACCCCTTAAATATCCACTCCAAAGCAGCGCTGCAGTTGCTGCTCAGCGGCATCGCTGCCCATAGCCGTCAATTTGGCGATATTGCGCTCGGGGATAGCATCGGTATCACCGTAAAACTCAATTGCCTTTTCGACGCTTTCCTCACGCAATAGGTGAACCATCGCGTAGGGGGAGCGGTTGGTATAATTAGCAGCATCCTCAGGCTCAGCGCCATCAAAGCAGTAATCAGGATGAAAGGTCGCGAGCTGATAGATGCCTTCATAGCCCTGATCGAGCAAAATATGCTCAGCCAACTCAACAAAGTCGAGATAATGGTCAAAGCTTTTAAACAACGTTGGAAATACCAGCAGCGTTGTTTCCGTCTCCAGATGCTCATCCAACCACTGCACTTCAATCATCAGCTCTTCAAGCGCCACTTCCATTTTTTTGGAGCGTACGACCTCAACGCGAATGGATTCACGCTCTAACTCCCGCTGCGCAAATGGGCAAATATCCTGCGCCACAATGAAGGTGCGCACCCAGCTTAGCGTTTGCGCCACTATTCGATTATCCGCGTGCATAGCACCCTCTTTAGCATTAGCCCGACAATGGCCGATAGACAGATCGCGGCAGTTTAAGAGTTGCCGTCAGTTGCCACTATGTGGCCCTATCAGGCGTGGTCTTGGTAGCGCTTTAAAGCGACTTCATGGGATTTATGAATATGGTCGTTCATTAGCTCTCGCGCCGCCCTGACATCGCGCTGTAACGCTAGCTCGACGAGCTGGTGATGCTGCTCGTCAAGCTCTTGACGAATCGTCGGCATTTTCGGACCCAAGCGCCGATAGCGATCAAACTGGTCGTGTAACTGCTCAATAAAGCGCAATAGCCAAACGGAACCACACGGCGCCACCAGCGTGCGATGAAATTGAGTATGCAAGTGCTCCCATGGCTCGCCTTTATCCAAACTGATATCCGCGCGTTTCAGGCGGTGCGCGGCGGCCAGCAAGTCGGCCTCCCAAAGCGAATCGCCATGGCTGATTGCACGCTCCAACGCCATGCCCTCCATTTCCAGACGCATCTGGACAATATCTTCCAATTCCTCGCGCGACAGTTTTGGAACCCGAAAACCACGCTGATTTTCCTGAATCAACAAGCCATAGGCCGCCAACTTATTGAGCGCTTCTCGTAACGGGCTCAAGCCTACGTCATAGCGCTCTTTGAGCGCATTGATAGCAAGCTTTTCACCTGCAATAAAGCGCCCCCCCACTAAGTCTTTACGCAAGTGATCAAATACGCAGCTTGATGCTGTTGCAGCTGATTTAGGTAAAAAATCACTCATAATGCTGTCCTTTTATTATTTCGCACTTGTGATCATTCTTCGCTTCAGTATTGACGCTACACCGAGCACTGCCTATAGTCTATTTTATATAAAATAATCGATTTTTTAACCTACGTACGATAAATAAGGCAGGATATGCTTTCTATCTCATTGTCAGCCCTGCAGGCTCACTGTCCATGAAAACACGAAGCATGAAAGTGCAATCCGTCTCCTGGCAATTGTTTTGGGCATTTTTCCGCGTTGGCATCTTCGGCTTTGGCGGTGGCCCGTCCATGATACCGCTTGTACGTGCCGAGGTTGTCACCCGTTACCAATGGCTCACCGATGAAGAATTCGCCGACGTATTAGCGATCGGCAATACCTTGCCTGGCCCCATCGCCACCAAAATGCCCGGTTATATTGGTTACCGAGTAGGCGGCACAATGGGCTGCATTGCCTCAGTTATTGCCGTCATTTTTCCTATGATAGTGGCAATGATAGTCATGTTAGGCATTTTTAGTCGATATCGCGATGTCGCTTGGATTCGAGGCATGGGCCAAGCAGTGGTTCCCGTGGTGATGGTAATGATGGCGCAGCTAACCTGGGACTTTTTTGATAAATCCAAAGCATCGCTTGGCTGGCTAGTCAGCATAGCCATGGTGATTATTTCTGCTGGACTCATCTATTGGCTCGACATTCATCCTGGCTGGGTCATTGGCGCCATATTACTGACCGCCCTGCTTCGACCCGCCAGCAAGAAAAAAACGGAGGAGACCGCGTGATTTACTGGGATCTCTTCTTAGCCTTTTTTATTCCCAATATTATCGGCTACGGCGGCGGCCCGGCGATTATTCCTTTAATTGAAGCAGAGGTCGTCGGCCGCTACGGCTGGATGACGTCTCAAGCCTTTGCTGAAACGCTTGCCTTAGGCAACGCTTTACCCAGCCCTATCGCAACCAAAATGGCGGGCTACGTTGGCTATGAAGTCGCTGGCGTTGGAGGCGCTTTCGTTTCGATCGCGGCCACCGTCATTCCCTCCTTGCTGTTAATGCTTGGCGCATTGGGGTTGCTGTATCGGCACCGCGAATCACCACGCGTGAAGCGTATGAGCCAATGGGTTCGCCCAGTCATCGCCATGATGATGGCATGGTTGACCTTGGGCTTTCTGCTTGAAGGTATTAACACCAGCGGCGTCATTCACACATTGATTATTGGAATCATTGCCGCCATTGCTCTGATTCGCTTTAAAACACACCCAGCCTTTGTCGTCATGGGCGCCTTGATTTATGGGGCTCTCCTGCTGGGTTAACACTGACGAAAACACCGCATTTTTATAACAAGAACCCGATAACGGAACCACGCGCTCACCACGTCGCTGCATTTAGAGCGACTTCCCAGAACACCAAACTCAACCTATAAAGGTGTACAAGAATGACGCGTTCAAAATTGACTCTAAGTACGACCCTCGCTGCCATCGGACTTGCATCTAGCTTGGCAATCGCTACCACTGCACAGGCTGACTATCCTGAACAGGATGTACGCTTAATCATTCCTTACGGCCCTGGCGGAGCAACCGACATTCTGTTCCGCTTAATTTCCCAGGAAGCCGAAAAGACGCTGGGTGAATCCATTGTTCCTGTCAATATGGCCGGCGCGGGTGCAACGCTGGGATCACGCAATGTTAAAGATGCCAATCCCGATGGCTACACCCTGCTTGGTAGCCACGACACCATTGCACTTTCAAAGCTAGCAGGAACTGTCGACTACTCGTTTGATGCCTTTGAGCCCATCGCATTACTCACTCAAACCATCAACATTCCCACCACCTATTCCAATCATCCGGTACAAAATGCCGATGCAATCGCTGACTACGTCAGTGAGCACCCTGGCCAAGTACGCTTTAGCATGATCCCTAGCTCAACCGATCACTTCTTCTGGTCACAGTTTTTTCAGGAAGCAGGCATCGATATGGCGGACGTGCGCTTAGTGGGCTACCCAGACACCGGCCAGCAGGTATCGGCTCTGTTAGCCGAAGAAGTTGACTTCGCAATGTTTAACCTACCCTCAGGCAGAGCATTCTTTGAAGATGGCTCCTTTCGCGCATTAGGCATCGCCCATTCCGAACGCCTTGATAGCATGCCCGATGTGCCGACGCTGCGTGAGCAGGGCATCAACATGGATCACTCTACAAGCCGTGGCATTTTCGCGCCTAAAGGCACACCGCAAGAAATTATCGACACCCTCTCTGATGCTTACGGCAATGCTCTTGAAAATAAAGAAGTACGTAGCCGTATCGAAAATGAGTTCGGCTCTGTAGTGAGATTCCTTGCGGGCGATGATTATCAAACGTTCCTGGATGAAAACGAAGCTGCATTAAGTGCTGCTGCAGAAAACATCGATTTCCAGAACTGATAACGCACCCTCTGGCCCACGTAGTTGCGCGGACCAGAGCTGCCTGAGGCATCGCTAATGCTGACGCTAACTAAAGACCGCGCCTTGGCGCTGGCACTGCTGCTAATTGTGGCTGTCATGTGGATAGAATCGGGTGACATTCGCCCCCCTACCAGTTGGCAACCATATGGATCAGCGCTTTTCCCACGCATCTTGTTGGTAGTGATTGGACTGTTATCACTCATGATCTTGGTACGCTCGCTATTGATAAAAGTGCCTGAACGCGCGAGTGCAAAACAGCTCATCAAAGAGTGGTTTCAGAGCCGGCGTACTATCGTCGCTCTATTTCTACTGTTTGGGCTTTATGCAGCACTACTTCCACTGGTGGGGTATATCGCAGCCACTATTGGCTTCTTAATCACCTCTCTTGCACTCCTGATGGGCACTAATACGCTTCGTAAGTGGCTTATTAATCTCACCCTTAGCTGCTCCCTAGCCATCGTGATATTTGTGATATTCCGCTATGGCCTGAATGTCTGGCTACCTTAACCTGGAGTAAATAATGACTAATTTTTTTCTCCAAGCGCTTGCTGAAGTGGGTACGCCATCTGTTTTAGGCTTGATCACCATCGGCGTCTTGTTCGGAATTGTAGGCGGCAGTATCCCTGGATTCACCGTCACTATGGCCATCCTAGTGGTCTTCCCTTTCACCTTTGCCATGGATCCGGTAAGCGGCGTCTCACTCATGGTCGGTGTCTTTGTGGGTGGCTATTCAGGCGGGATAGTATCGGGCGTTATGCTCGGCATCCCCGGTACGCCCTCCTCCATTACCACTGTATACGATGGCTACCCGATGGCCCAGCGAGGCGAGCCTGGTCGCGCACTGGGCATTGGCGTTGCCTCATCGTTTCTAGGCACCATTATCAGCGTAGCAGTACTGGTCTTTTTCGGACCATTGATTGCTAGCTTCAGCATGAACTTTCGCCCCTGGGAGATCACTGCGCTGATTATTTTCGCGCTAACGCTGGTGGCAGGACTTTCAAGTGGCGCGCTGCTTAAAGGTTTAATGGCCGCTGCGCTGGGGCTGTTAATTACCACCGTTGGTTATGACCGCAATAGCAATCTACGCTTTGATTTCGGGCTACCTGCTTTGGGCTCAGGGTTTGAAATCTTACCGGTAATGATTGGTATTTTTGCGTTCTCTCAGCTTCTTGGCAATATCGAAAAACTTAAAGACGATGGCAGCGGTAGCAAAAAAATTGATACCAATGTCACGATCCCTTACGGCCAAATTATTAAAGATATGGCGGGGCAAAAGCTCAATATCATACGCTCGTCTTTAATTGGCAGCTTAGTCGGTGCGCTGCCAGGCACTGGCGGCACCGTTGCTAACTTTCTAAGTTACGATCAGGCTAAAAAATTCTCCCGACGCCCGGAAGAGTTTGGCACGGGGACTCCTAGCGGCATCGTCGCCTCAGAAGCTTCTAATAGTGCAGTAGCCGGCGGCGCCTTTGTCCCCACGCTTGCACTAGGCATACCTGGCGATTTGCCTATGGCCATCATGATGGGGGTACTCATTTTGCATGGTATTACGCCGGGGCCGATGATGTTTGAGCAGAACCCAGTCCTCGTGGGAGCCATTTACGCCAGTCTGCTGATAGGTGCGCTGGTGATGGTGCTTTGCAACCTGCTGCTAGTGCGTTGGTTCGCCAAAATATCGTTGATCCCACAGCAAATCCTCATTCCTGTAGTACTGATGCTATGTGCGATTGGCGCCTACGCACTCAATAACAACCTGTTCGATATTTGGGTGTTATTTATCTTTGGCATCATTGGCTACCTACTTTGGAAAGCTGAAGTACCGCTCACCCCGCTGATACTGGGCGTAGTGCTTGGTGACAACCTTGAGCGCCAGCTATTCCGTGCCCTTGAACTTAATGAAAGTTGGTTAACTTTTTTAACTCGGCCTCTCTCTGCGCTTTTCTTAGCATTAGCCGTCGCTTCTATTCTATTTTCGCTTTATCAAGAGCGTAAGATTCGGCGCTTAAAAGGACTCTAATATGCAACAAGATGCACTCTACTATCCTAGCGCTTCACGTCGTATGTCTACGTTCGGAAAACGTGGCATGGTTGCCACCTCTCAGCCATTAGCCGCTCAGGTGGGCATCAGTATTTTACAGCAAGGCGGCAATGCTATTGATGCCGCTATTGCAACGGCGGCGGCGTTGACTGTCGTCGAGCCCACCTCCAACGGTATCGGCAGCGATGCTTTTGCCATTGTGTGGGTCGACGGCAAGTTACATGGCCTAAATGCCAGCGGCCCGGCGCCACAAGCGGCGACCATTGAAGCATTAAAAGCACTCGGTCACGATACAGTTCCCGCCCACGGCATGCTGCCGGTTACGGTACCGGGTGCTCCCGCTGCCTGGGCGGCGCTCTCCGAGCGCTTCGGTAAACTACCTTTTGCCGAGCTGTTAGCGCCAGCCATTGCACTCGCCGATGAAGGTTTCCCTGTATCACCCGTCATTCATCAAATGTGGAAGGCTGCCTTTACCAATTACTCGGCATACAGCGAGGCTTCTTTCAAACCCTGGTTGGATACTTTCGCGCCCGAAGAACGAGCACCAAACGCCGGTGAACTGTGGCGCTCTGAAGGCCATGCAAAAAGTCTACAGGCAATTGCTGACACTCACGCCAAAGCGTTTTATGAGGGTGAACTGGCAGAGGCCATCGACGCATTTTCGCGCCAACACGGTGGACTCTTGCGTAAAGAAGATCTAGCGGCTTACCAGCCAGAATGGGTCGACCCCATCAGTGTGCGCTACAAAGGCCATGATATTTGGGAAATCCCCCCCAACGGCAGCGGCATAGTCGTGCTGCAAGCGCTGGGTATACTTGAACAGCTGGGTGAAGAGAGCTGTGATCAGGTTGAAACGCTGCACCGCCGTATTGAGGCTACCAAACTAGCCTACGTCGATGGCTTCGCGCATGTTACTGATCTGGATGCTATGCGTCCCACCATTGACCAGATGTTAAACGACGACTATTTGGAAGCGCGGGCAGCGCTCATTGGCGAGCAGGCCGTTGACCCTGTACATGGTAATCCAATTAAGGGCGGCACAGTCTACCTGGCAACAGCGGACAGCGATGGCAATATGGTGTCGCTGATTCAAAGCAATTTCAAAGGCTTTGGTTCGGGCATGGTGGTACCAGACACCGGCATTAGCCTGCAGAACCGCGGCTGGTCGTTCTCACTTGATCCGCAGCACCCTAATGCCTTAGCGCCAGGAAAACGCACCTATCACACCATCATCCCAGGCTTTATCACCAAAGATAATCAAGCCGTTGGACCCTTTGGCGTGATGGGCGGTTATATGCAACCGCAGGGCCATGTGCAGGTGGTGACGGCCATGCTTGAAGATCAACTCAATCCCCAGGCAGCGCTCGATATGCCGCGCTGGAAATGGACCAAAGGCAAAACCATCGAAGTCGAGGCTGACTTCCCCAACCATTTAGCCCTAGCGCTGGCCCGCCGTGGGCACGACATTGTTAAGGTGGCCGATTCAATCAGCTTTGGCCGTGGTCAAATTATCCTGCGCGACGCTGAAACCGGTGTACTGCAAGGTGGCACCGAGCCGCGCACCGATGGGGCGGTATTACCCTGGTAGGCCGCTTTCCTGCTCACATGCTCTCCGCCGCGTTGCCGTTTCAGGCAACCGGCGGTTGAACTAGCTATCCACGCTTAACCCCCGCATCATGGCACTACTTTTTTTACTCAGTGTTTTGCCTCTTCAGCTATTCCGTCATCACGTCAGCCTTCATCTTCGGTGCCCTCTTCTCCAGCGGCCACTTCACCGCTAAGCGGCTTTTTGGGCGTCTTTCGCTATAGCCGTCGCGCGCTTGGCTTGGTGTGGCAAACCTCGTGCTGGATGATGTTGGGATTAGCGCTATGCACGCTGGTCGCGGGCGTCTTACCGGCCGTGGCGGCATGGGTTGGCCAATTGATCGTAGATGGCGTCGTGAGTGCCATGGATGCCCATCAGGCAGCGTCAAACCCCAACCTGCTGGCGTCCATTGCGCCGGTACTCAAGCTAGTAGGGGTGGAGGCGCTCATCATTGGTTTAATCGCGTTGGCCCAGCGCGGCCTTTCGGCTCAGCAGTCACTTTTGCGTGCCATGCTGGGGCAAAAAGTGAACGTCATGATTCTGGAGAAGGCGGGCACGCTGTCACTCAGCCAGTTTGAAGACTCCGAGTTATACGACCAGCTGACGCGTGCGCGGCGTGAAGCATCTACGCGCCCCCTAGCGCTGGTCAACAAAACCTTTGGACTGATGCAAAATGCAATCTCGCTAGGTAGCTTCAGTGTCCTGTTAGTGCAGTTTTCCCCCTGGGCGATACTGATTTTAGTGGTAGGCGCACTGCCGGTGTTTATCTCGGAAGCTAAGTTTTCGGGCGACGCTTTCCGGCTGTTTCGCTGGCGTTCGCCGCAAAACCGTATGCAGATCTATTTAGAGACGCTACTTACCCGGGAAGACAGCATTAAAGAGGTCAAATTGTTTGGCCTTGAAGGGTTATTTCTCAAACGCTACCGCGCTATTTTCACCCAGCTATTTTCCGAAGATCGCCGCTTAACCCTACGCCGGGAAAGCTGGGGATTTTTGTTAGGCTTGCTGGGCACCCTAACGTTTTACCTTGCCTACGGCTGGGTCGTGGTTGAAACAATTGTCGGCACGCTAACCCAGGGTGTTGTCCCCGGAGATGGCCTGCGCTTTGAACACGTCAGTTTCTCTTATCCTGGCGGCGCCGATGTTTTACACGATATCTCATTGCACCTTGCCCCTGGCCAAAGCTTAGCCTTAGTGGGTGAAAACGGGTCGGGGAAAACCACGCTTATTAAGCTGTTAACGCGGCTTTATCGCCCCACGCAAGGGCGTATTCTGCTCGATGGTAGCGACCTGCAGAAATGGAGTACCCAGGCGTTACGTGAACGTACCGGCGCCATTTTTCAGGACTTCGTACGCTATCAGCTCAGGGTGGGTGAAAATCTTGGCGTCGGCGATACTCGCGCGTTTGACGACGAACAGCGCTGGCAGCAGGCCGCGCGCCATGGCATGGCCGATGACTTTATTGGCCGCATGGCCAGCGGCTACCACACTCAGCTTGGCCGTTGGTTTAAGAATGGGCAGGAGCTCTCTGGCGGGCAATGGCAAAAAATTGCCTTATCACGTGCTTACATGCGCAAAAACGCCGATATTTTGGTGCTAGATGAGCCCACGGCGGCCATGGACGCCGCCGCAGAGGCCGACATATTCGCCCGCTTTCGCGAGCATAGTCAGCAGAAAATGACGATTCTGATCTCCCACCGCTTCTCAACCGTTCGCAGCGCTGATCTCATTTTAGTCATCGACCAAGGCCGTATTATTGAGCACGGCACTCATGAAGAGCTATTAACAGCACAGGGTCGCTATGCAATGCTGTTTCAACTACAGGCAGAAGGCTATCGCTAGATAGATCACGGTAACAGCACATCAAATTGCTGCTTAATACAACGCGCCAGGCTGGCGATGAGGTACGGTTTAGAGATGCCAGAGGAGATATTGCCAAAACGCTGAGCTTAAACGCTTCGCTCAAGCGGCTTGGCGATACCCCCTCAGACCCTTTTGATCTTTACGCGAGTAGCTTCCTTTGCCTTTTTTCGGGGCCTGCTGCTGCATTTTAAACATGGGCGTTCGCAGCTGCGCTTTTAATGCGTTGTCTTGAATCTTGCGCTGTTTCATCGTTTTATCCTTACGTTAAAAGATACCTGCTCAAAGCAGGCATCCCATCAGACATCGGCTATCTTTTAGTGTTCAACCGCCCGCTTACTCATCCCATGCCGGTGCAAAGCCGGGGTTAGCAATACGCTCTTGGCGATCCAACATCGCAATATCGTCCATCTCACTATCGCTTAGCACCAAATCAAAAGCGGCAATGTTGCTTTGAATATTACGCGCCTTAGTGGAAGAAGGAATGGTAATCATCTTACGCTGATTGACCCAGGCCAGGGCAACTTGCGCTGGGGTTACTTTATGCGCGTCGGCAATTTGCTTGAGAGTTGGATCGTCCATCACCTTACCTACCGCCAGCGGCATAAATGCAGTCACCTGAATACCCAGGTGCTCGCAGTGCTCTGCTAGCTTACGGTTCTGCAGGAAGGGGTGAACCTCGATCTGATTGGTCAGAATTTCATCTTTACCCAGGATACCAACCGCCTCGTCCACCTGATTGCAGGTAAAGTTAGAAATACCAATATGGCGCGCTTTACCCTCCGCTTTGACTTCCTTCAGAGCTGTCAAATAATCGGCCATAGGCACCTCACCCTCTGGTGATGGCCAGTGTATCAGCAGCAGGTCAACGTACCCTGTGCCCAGTTTCTGGAGACTTTCGTCTACGCTGGCCTTCAGCCTTGATGGCTCCAAGTTGTCAAACCACACCTTGGTGGTGAGGAAAATATCGCTGCGGTGCACGTCACTGTCGTGAATAGCCTCGCCAACTTCCGCTTCATTGCCATAAAACTGCGCCGTGTCGATATGCCGATACCCAGCCTCAAGCGCGGCATGAATGCTATGCTTGAGCGTTTCGCCCTCCAGGCGAAAAGTACCGAATCCGGGATTAGGAATTACACTTTGCATCATTAACATCCTTTTCTATTGATAGCGTGTTAACTAACATGGGGCAGCCACCCGCGCACTTCAACCCATGCACCCAAATCTTCGCCTACCATGATGATGCTATGACCTCTGCTACCCATTCACTGCCCAGCTCTTCGGAACCGTTAGTACCGCTGCATCGCCAGTCCGGCTTTTTAAGCTTTTTGCTATCGCGATTAGCGGCGGTATTTGCCATGCAGATTCAGGCTATTGTGGTGGCCTGGCAGGTGTATGACATCACCCGAGACCCGATGGCCCTGGCCTATGTGGGCCTGGCTCAGTTTCTACCCATGGTGCTATTGCTACTGCCGGCCGGCGATTTTGTCGACCGCTTTTCGCGCAAGCGTATCTTGCAACTTAGCTGGCTCGTTCAGGGCCTGTGTAGCGCGCTGCTGCTGACGCTTTCGCTGAATGGAAGTCAGAGCGTTAGCGGCTTTTACGCGGTATTGGCATTGTTCGGCGCCGCACGGGCTTTTACCGGCCCGGCCTTACAAAGCCTGCTGCCCAATATCGTTCCTCGCGCGCAGCTTGCCTCAGCGATCGCGTTAAATAGCTCTATCATGAAAGTGGCGGTCATTCTTGGCCCGCTATTAGGCGGTATTCTGTATGGGCTAGGGGGTGGCAGCCTGGCCTATAGCGTCTGCTTAGGATGTTTTATAACCGCATTATTTCTGCTGCTCCCGGTGCCCATACGCTATGTTGAACCGGCTAAAACGTTGGAAAGCACCGCCATTAAGCGTTTTACCGCGGGCATTCGCTACATACGCTATCAGCCGATTATTTTAGGGGCGATTTCGCTGGACCTTTTTGCCGTGCTGCTAGGCGGGGTGGTGGCATTGCTGCCTATCTATGCACAAGAGGTGCTGCACGTGGGGCCCGAAGGATTAGGTGCACTGCGAAGCGCGATTGCTGTCGGCGCATTGCTTATGGGGCTGTACTTGGGCATCCGCGGCATCAAGCGGCGCGCCGGGCTGGTGATGTTTGTGGCGGTCACTGTTTTCGGCATTGCCAATTTGGTGTTCGCTTTCTCAACGTTCTTTTGGCTTTCGATGGTGGCCATGCTCGTGGCTGGCGCTGCCGATATGATTAGCGTGTATGTACGTACCACGCTGATTCAGCTCGCGACTCCCGATGAAATGCGCGGGCGCGTCAACGCAGTCAATATGCTGTTTATTGGTTCCAGCAATGAGCTGGGTGAGTTTCGCGCAGGCAGTATGGCGGCATGGTTTGGCGCCGTACCGGCAGCCATCATTGGTGGCGTAGGCACATTAGCGGTCGTTGGCGCCTGGATGAAGCTATTCCCTACCCTGCGCCAGGTCGACCGCTTTGACGACGCCCGTTGATACAAAGCACATATTAACGCGCCAGCAACGTGATAACGGTAATCGCCAGCGCCAAAATCGATCAGCATCACCGTGCCATGGCTTTCGATCATGATATTGTCGGGGCGCACATATTGATTCAGCATTTCGAGCCGATGGAACGCGCGTAGCCCTTTGGCTGCACGCTGAGGCTCACTGGGCAAATAAACGTCATAAAAATCCTGATTGCTCGGCTTACGCACTTTATCCGAATGCTGGCCGAGCAAAATGGTCAGCGCTGACATCGGCTAACGAGCGCCTTCGCTGGAGCGGCATACGGCGGCTACGTTAACGGGCGACGTGGTGACCCTTTGCACAACGCTACCCACCACAATCAAGCAGGGTGATGGCAACGGTTGAGCGGCAAGCTTTGCAGGCATGTCTGCTAATGTGCCGATCAACGACCGCTGCTCACACTGGCTGGCATTGGCCACTAGCATGATCGACCATTCATCGGGCAGACCTGCCTGGCGTAAGCCTTGGCAAATAGCGGCTACTTTGGAGAGGCCCATATAAAACACCAGGGT
>NZ_JBQDLQ010000015.1:0-3761 GCF_052095695.1 Halomonas sp. | reverse complement strand
AGGGTTTCATCTTTACGTGCCAGCGACGCCCAATCCGGCGTGCCCTCTTCGCGACATAACTGGGCGGTCACAAAGCGCAGCTGCTGCGCATGGCCGCGATCGGTCAGCGGAATGCCCATGCAGGCAGCAGCGGCTGAGGCAGCGGTAATTCCCGGCACAATAGTGGCAGGCACCTGGGCGGCTGCCAGAGCATCCAGTTCCTCCCCCATGCGCCCAAACACCGCTGGGTCACCGCCTTTCAGGCGCACGACCGACTTTCCTTTCTGAGCAAGCGCGACCATCAGCGCGCCGATTTCATCCTGAGGAACGCTGTGGTGGCCGCGGGCTTTGCCCACGTAGTAGCGCTCAGTGTGGCGAGGAATCAGTGCCAGCACCTCATCGCCGACCAAGCGGTCATAGACAACGGCATCCGCCTGCATGAGCAGCCGAGCAGCCTTGAGCGTTAATAGCTCCACATCGCCGCTTCCCGCGCCGACTAAGTAAACCTGCCCAGCACGGCACTGATCCAGACCTCCCCGCAGCGGCACATATAACGCCTCAGTAGGGCGAGCTGACGACGAGCATCCACGGGCCAACATGCGCATAAAGGCGTTAAGCCAGTTCAGTATTAGGGGCCTGCTTAGCGCGCGCATGGGGCCGCTCCTCTTCAATAAGTGATTTCAATTCGGGGATACAGCTACCGCACTGAGTGCCGCAGGCGAGTCTGGCGCCAAGCGCTTCGATGCTGATATCGCCCGTACGAATGGCGTTAGAAATAGTGGTTTGGCCTACTTGGTGACAGCTGCACACCACAGGGCCGGTATCGACGGCGCCATCGTCACAGCCCGCTAATAAGCGCCGCCGGTGGGTATCGCTCAGCGTCATCTCGTTAAAGCGGGATTCCAGCCACGCCAGCCCCGGGAGCTCGCTGGGTAGCCCAACCATGAGCCACCAGCGAAGCTGGCCATTTTCAACACCCACCGCACGTAGCCGCCCGCTCGCGGCATCTTGACTGAGTACCGACACAGGCCCTGGCAGCCACGCGCTAAGCTGTGCTAACCAGTCGCTGACCGGCTCGATATCGGCAAGCTGCCAGCGCTGTAAGCCACGCATAGGGATGCGTGTCCAGTAGGCGCTGGCGCACCATGGCGTTGATTCAATAACTGTATCAGCAATAAGTAGTGTGGCCTGCCACTTCACCCTTAGCGGCACCAGCGCTACGGCACCGTGTTTGGACTCCGGCTGACCGGAGAGCGGGTCCGTAATGCTATCGATCAGCGCGCTACTTCTAGCCTGCTGAGTGAAGCAATCGGTCCAGTGAATGGGTACAAACACCTCGCCACGCCGCTGGGCATTGGAAATCCGCACACGGGCACGAAACTCCCCCTTCGCAGCGGTTAATACTGCCAAGCCTTGGTCGGTAACACCGGCGACGTGGGCATCATCGGGGTGCACGTCCATAAAGGGCTCCGCGCGGTGATTCATTAAGCGCGGCGCGCGAGCGGTACGCGTCATGGTGTGCCACTGGTCGCGAATCCGACCGGTATTTAAACGCAGCGGGTAAGCGGCGCTAAGCGCTTGCTCGGGCCACTGCGGAACAATCGCCAGCAGCTTGGCGCGGCCATTCGCAGTGGCAAACTCACCCTCTTCAAACAGCCGAGCAGTGCCCTTTGGTGCGGCCTTGGTGACCGGCCATTGAATCGGCGCTAAGGCGTCGTAGCCTGCGCACCCTAGCCCGACCAGACCCGAGATATCAAATAGCCGCTTAGGAGTGGCGTGTATGGCGTCATTCTCAAACCCTGACAGCCTTGCGTGCTCATCAAAAATCTCCCAGGGATGCGCATAGTTAAACGCCTCAACAAACCCTAGCTGTTTGGCGACTTCACAGATAATCCACCAGTCGTGGCGTGCCTCACCCGGGGGTGCCAACATACCCCGCTGACGCGAAATACGCCGTTCGGAGTTGGTCACGGTGCCATCTTTTTCCGACCAGCCTGATGCAGGCAGCACGATATCGGCATAGGGCAGCAGGTCGGTGTGGGCCGCGCATTCGGATACGATCACCAGCGGGCATTTCTCCAGCGCAGCCCGCACCCGCGCCGCATCGGGAAGGCTAATGACGGGGTTGGTGGCCATGATCCAAAGCGCTTTAATCTCGCCACGCTCAATGGCCTCAAATAGCTCAACGGCTTTATAACCGGGGCTGTCGGGTAATGTCGGCGTAAGGTTCTCGGTTGCCCAAAAGCGGCTGACCAGATCAATCGCGCCAGGGGTGTGATAATCCATATGGGCGGCTAGCTGATTGGCAAGCCCGCCGACTTCGCGCCCGCCCATCGCATTTGGCTGGCCGGTAATGGAAAATGGTCCGGCTCCCGGCAAGCCAATTTTCCCGCCCGCTAGGTGGCAGTTAATAATCGCGTTGCATTTATCGGTGCCGCTGGACGATTGATTAACGCCTTGAGAATAAAGCGTGACCACGTGCAACTGGCTGGCAAACCAGTAAAAGAAGGTTTCTAGCCGCTCGGGATCCACATCGCAGGCGGCCGCGACATCAGCTGCTGACTGCTGGGCAGCCGCCAAAGCATCGTCAAAGCCCTCGGTGTGGCGCTCAATATAAACAGTATCGAGCCTGCGATGCTGTGCCATCCATGCCAGTAAGCCGTTAAACAAATACGCATCGCTACCCGGTTTAATCCCTAGGTAGAGGTCGGCAATTTCACAGCTGTCGGTCTCCCGCGGGTCAATCACCACCAGACGCATCAGCGGGTTGCGCTCTTTAGCGACTTTAATGCGCTGGTAAAGCACCGGGTGATTCCAAGCAAGGTTGGACCCCACCAGCACCACTAGCTCGGCCTCTTCCAAATCCTCATAGTTACAGGGAACCGCATCCGCACCGAAGGCGCGCTTGTAACCGGCCACCGCTGACGCCATACAAAGTCGTGAGTTGGTATCTAAATGCGGGGTGCCCAAAAAGCCTTTAAATAGCTTATTAGCCACGTAGTAATCTTCGGTTAACAGCTGCCCGGAAAGGTACGCTGCCACGCTGTGATTGCCATACGCTGAGCGCACCGAGTTTAAGCGCTGCGCGACGGTGCTCAGCGCGGCGCCCCAAGTAACGTCGACACCATCCACTCGGGGATGGGTTAGGCGCCCCTGGTGACCCAGCGTTTCATGCAACGCTGACCCTTTGACACACAGCCGCCCGTAGTTCGCTGGGTGCTCAAGGTCGCCCTCTACGGCGCACAGCGTACCCGCTTTCACGGTTGCCGTTACGCCACAGCCGACGCCACAATAGGGGCATGTCGTTTTCACCTGAGTCATCGCTACTCCTCGGGTTGCTCATTAACGCCACGCATAAAAAAACGTCCAGTCCTTTTCTCTAATGCGCTGTATAAACGCATTGGGAGAAGAGGGCTGGACGTCGTTGCCACAGCGTATCTTCGTCAGTGCAGACTAATTCACTAACACCTGCCTATTTCCTGACAGTGACACATTTTTAACGGCTACTTATTTTTCTAACGGCTTTGGAGTTATTCGCTGCCATCGCCTATCAATGCGCTTACTGCTTATTAACTCATTTATTGTCTCGTTTATTGATTAGATAACAGCAAAAGACAGTCCGCCCATCGCTATTTTCGAAATTAAACATTTAAAAACAGAAGTTTATAAATTAAAAAAATCATAGCTGACCATCTAAAATCCGCTCAGCACACGCTAAATGATGCCTAGCGGTAGTTGTCAAGAAATCTGTCGCCTCTGAGATCATTCAGGCCACCTGTTTT
>NZ_JBQDLQ010000014.1:0-56637 GCF_052095695.1 Halomonas sp. | reverse complement strand
AAAAACAGGTGGCCTGAATGATCTCAGAGGCGACAGATTTCTTGACAACTACCGAACCCGCTTTATTGCCACTCAAGAAGCCAACGCGCAAGCCGCTTATAAGCAAATGGTGCTCGATGCTGCGGCAGGAGACATCGTCTATACCAATCTGTTTACCGGCGTGCACGGTAACTATTTGCGCGCCAGTATTGAACTGGCAGGCCTTGATCCCGATACGCTGCCAGAGGGTGATAAAGCGGCAATGCGCTACGGCTCTGACGGTAGCAGTAAGGCAAAGGCATGGCGGGATATTTGGGGCGCAGGGCAGGGTGTGGGCGCGATTACGTCGCTTCGCAGCGTAGCCGAAGAAGTGGCCACGCTACGCCATGATTACCAGAAAGCGTTAGATCATTTGCGGCGGCTTTGACGAAACGCTGCCAGCCGGGCCTGAAAATCGTCAGAAGCTTTGCATTGATCCTGAAGTTCACCTTCAAGGGCCATGGTGTCATTAAGCGAGAACTGCGCCGCTTCACGGAGTGCGCGCTTAGTGGCGCTCAAGGCATTGGGGGATTGCGCCACTAGCATCTGCGCTAAGCGGCGAGCTTCTTCGAGTACCTGGTCATCGTCGCTTATCCGGTTAGCCAGACCCAGCGCCAGACAGCGCTCAGCAGAAATGGGCGTAGCAAGGGCGGCCATTTCAAACGCCTGGGCATGGCCAAGCTTGCGCACTAAATGCCAGCAGGCACCGCCGTCAGGAATCAGGCCAATATTGATAAAGGCAAGTTTCAGATAGGCGGAACGTCCCATAACAACCATGTCGCTGGCGAGAACATAGGAAACGCCAATGCCCGCCGCGGCGCCCGTGGCTGCTGCAATCACTGGTTTATCCATCGCCATCAGGCAGCGTAGGGCGGGCAGAAAGAGTGTTTCAAGCCGTTCGCTGGCTGGCTGCGAGGCTGCCTTTTCAAACTCTGCCAGGTCTGCACCGGCGCAAAATGAACTTCCTTCGCCGCGTAAAATCACGCACCGAATTTGATCATCCTTTGCTACCTCTGCCAGCGCGTTATTAAGGGCCAGAGCGGTGGGTTCATTTAACGCATTGCGCACCTCTGGGCGCGCAATGGTGACTTCTACAACGCCATTTTCGATAGCGCTGATATGAATTAAGTCGTCAGTTTGATTTGGCATCTATGCTCCTTAAGCGACCTCTAAACGTTCGCTGATCGTTTCTAGATGATAGTCGCTGTCACCCAGGTAGTGATCGAACATGACCAGATGCTTGGCGTAGTTGGAGACATAGCACTCATCCGTCATGCCCATGGCACCGTGAAGCTGAATGGCCTGCTCGGCAATAAAACGAGCTGACTCGCCGCAGTATGCCTTGGCCGCCGCGATTTTATAATCGCGCTCGTGGGGAGTTAACGTCAGGCTAGTCGCCGCCAAAATAGCCATCGAACGAGACTGCTCTAAGTGTAGGTGCATATCGACCATACGATGTTGTAATGCTTGGAAGGCTGCTAGCGGCAAGCCAAACTGCTTACGTTCTTTAATGTAGGCCAGCGTTTGATCGCAGGCTGTTTCCATAGCGCCTATGGCCTCGGCACACAGCGCCGCTCGGCCAAGCGACAGCACCTCGGAAAGCGCGTCCCTGACGTCCTCACTAAGGCAGTTATCTAGCGCTAGCGTAACGTTTTCCAGCGTTAAATCACCGGCGGGCTGATCATCCATGGTGCGATAATGGCGCATTGTCGTGCCGGCGATGTCTGCGGGGACTATGAATAGCCCTAGTTTTCCGCTCTCGACACGTGCCGTAACCAGCGTCGCCGCCGCTGCTTTAAGGTTCATGACGATATCTTTTCGGCCCGTTAGCTGCCATTGGCCGTCACGCTGGATCGCCTGAGTAGAAACGGCAAAGGCATCATAACGAGCATGATGCTCGTGCCAAGCAAGCGCCAACTGATGTTCACCTTCTAGCAGCGGTGTTAACCAGCGCTGCTGCTGCGCGCTGTTCGCGGTCAGCGCTAAGAGCTTGCCGGGGAGCAGCAGGCCAGCGAGATAAGGCTCGGGTACCAGCCCGCGACCCAGCGCCTGCATGATAATCATCAGGTCGGTGCCATCGCCGCCTAGTCCGCCAGCGTCTTCGCTAAAGGGCATGTGAAGAATGCCCAGATCAGCAAACGTACGCCATAGCGCGGATGTCTCTGTACCGGCTGCATTAAGCCGCGTGCGGCGCTGCTCGGGTGAAACCTGGTCGGCGACTAGGCGCGTGAGCGTCTCTTCCAGCATGCGCTGTTCATCGGTTAAAGCAAAATCCATGCTGCGCTCCTCACATGCCTAAAATAGTTTTAGCGACGATCGTTTTTTGTATTTCGTTGGCGCCGCCATAAATCGATAGCTTGCGGCGATTAAAATACTGAGCGCTGCCAGCTGCACGTTGAGCTAAACCTTCATCCAGGCTGGCTTCGCCATGTAGAAACTCAGGGAAAAATGGCAGGGCGGCAGGGCCAAGTGCGCGGCGGGTAAGTTCGCTTAGCTCTTGGCGAAGCTCAGACCCGCGTACTTTTAACAGCGAGCTTTCCGCCCCGGGTGCGCCACCATTGCGGGCAGCGGCAATCACGCGCAGGTTAGTAACTTCAAGCGCCATGAGTTCAAGCTCGGCTTTTACGACTCGCTGACGAAAGCTGGGTAGCGTCAGTAGCGGTTTCCCACGGTGCTCAATATGATAAGCAAGTGATTTTAAGTGGCGTAAGGCCTGCTTAGCGTGGCCAAGCCCTGCGATACCGGTGCGCTCATGAGTCAGTAGAAACTTGGCACAGGTCCACCCTTGGCCTTCTTCACCCACGCGGTTTTTAACCGGTACGCGGACATTGTCTAAAAACACTTCATTGACTTCGTGGGCACCATCGAGCGTTATAATCGGGCGTACGGATATGCCTGAGGTTTGCATATCAATCAGCAGAAAGCTGATGCCCACCTGCTTTTTAGCCGCCGAGTCAGTACGCACTAAGCAGAACAGCATGTTGGCGTGCTGGCCCAGGGTGGTCCACGTTTTTTGGCCATTAACGATGTAGTGCTCGCCGTCGCGCACTGCACGGGTCGTTAAACTCGCCAAATCAGAACCGGCGCCCGGCTCGGAATATCCTTGGCACCACCAGTCTTGATTGTTAAGAATGCGCGGCAAATAGTGCTGTTGCTGTTCGGCGGTGCCGAATTTCATGATGACTGGCGCCACCATGTTAACCCCAAAGGGCACGACGGTAGGTGCATGAGCAGCGGCGCACTCTTCATCAAAAATATGCCGCTGAACCGGACCCCAGCCGGGGCCGCCGTGTTCTGTTGGCCAGTTAGATGCCAGCCAGCCCTGTTCGCTGAGAATGTTTTGCCAGCGAAGATGATCGTCCGCACGCAGATAGCGCCCTGAGCGAACGCGTTCGCGGATATCGCCGGGTAATGAATCGCTAAGAAAGCGGCGCACCTCAGTACGAAAGACCTGTTCTGCAGGACTAAAGGTCAGATTCATTTTTGTGCGTCCTTGGCCGTGGCTGCGAGCGTTGCTTGGCGGTGTGGCCCGCCTAAGTGGCGTGGATAGCCTAGCGCTTCTACGGCCAGTAAATCGATATCGCTTTCGCGATAGCAGTAGCCCTGTTCAGCAATACTGATGCTGACTTTTTCAAGCGCTGACTGTTGGTCATTGGCTGAAACCTGCTGCATGGCATCGTGCATTGCATTAAGCAAGCTACGCTGCTGGCTTACCACCACGTTGATACGCAGTGCTTTCAAGGTAAGCGCTGCCTGCTGCTGGATCAGTGGCTCAGCGCTAATATTGGCCAGCTCAACTATGTCGCTATTTTCAACGATGATCAGACTTAGCGTTGACTCACTGCACCCTGGAGTATTGATCTCTTGCAGTGCAATAACGGGGATGTCGCCAGGTAAAGTGCTGCCGTCGCCTATATGCGCACCCGGCGCTAATAAGCACAGCTCCGTTGCATCGGTGGGTTTGCTTGTCAGGGTAATGCCGGCTCGCTGAGCGGCTTTTTTGAGTCTCTCAAACAGCGGATGCTCACCAATGAGCGCCACGTTGTTATATTTGGTTAAGCTAGCGGCGCTGTTTTTTTCAGCATCAGGCACCACGTGCGGGCTACGCGCGGCAAAAAAGAGATGGATAAGCCCCGCGCGCTGGGGGGAGTCCATGCAGGCTAAAAATAGCTCTCGCTCACGGCGAAGCCCGACTTGAAGCGACGGTGCCGTTACGCAGGCTTCAATCGCTTCAACAATGCGAAATGGCGAAAAAAGCGCTGGCGATGACTGAGTTAGGTGCTCAAGCGTGGCGGCTATGGCTTGGGCATTAGCCGCAGGCGGGGGGAGCTCGCCGGTGATACGGCATGCCTGCTCCGCGTTTAACACTTTTTTCGCCGCGGCTAATCCTGCTTCAAGTGGCGTTGGAGCATCGCTAATGGCATCAATAATACCCGCTTCAAGCGCTTCTTCAGCACCTACAAAACGCCCGCTGGTAATCATTTCTAGTGCACGCTCGACACCCACCAAGCGAGGCAAACGCTGCGTGCCACCTGCACCCGGAAGTAGGCCAAGCTTTACCTCAGGGAGCCCCACGCGGGTATCGGCTAGCGCGATCCGGTAATGGCACCCAAGCGCAACTTCCAGGCCGCCGCCAAGCGCCGTACCGTGCAGAGAGGCAATCAACGGTTTGGGGCAGGCTTCCAGCTGGGAAACAACCTCGGGCAGTAGCGGTGCCTGAGGCGGTTTACCAAACTCGCGAATGTCCGCACCGGCGATAAACGTACGGCCGTTAGCTAACAGTACCAGCGCGCTCGCGTGTGAATCGGCAATACCTTCTTCAAGCGCATTGATTAAGCCACTGCGCACCGCATGACCTAGGGCATTAACCGGAGGGCTGTCGATTTGGATAACGCCAATATCGCCGTGGCGCTGATAATGAACAGACATGGCTGGCTCCCGTACTGTATTTGATGGCATGGATAATGATCTATCTAAAAGGGGCATTTAACGAATATTGTCGATGCCAACACTATATGACTGACGCGCTATGTGACCGCTGATGGTGACGCTGGCTCAGGCGTGCCAGCAATACGCCAGGCACCAGGGCCGCTGCTGCCAGAGCGATTAGCTCCCACTGGCTAAGTGGCACCATTCCACCGCCGGGTAGCGCTAGTAGCAGGCCTGCGATTAATACCAGGCTGCGTATTATGATCTCCTGGAATGCGCCATAGCCCAGCCGACCAACGCCCATCAAATAGCCCTGCATCGCAGAGGCAAATAAAATGATGCCAATCACCGCCTGCACAAATACCACCACAATCCTGAGCGGCGCGCCCTGCATAATCAGCGCCGGGTTCAGCACGAACAAGAACGGGATAAAGTAAATCACGCTCCCCAAACGCATTGCTTGTAGGCCAGTAGCCATCGGCCGCGCGCCGGCAACGGTGGCTGCAGCAAACGCGCCCAGCGCTACCGGCGGGGTGATGAAACTCAGCATGCCCCAGTAAAGGATGAACATGTGGACGGCCATCGGATCCAGACCGCCGCCTTGGATCAAGGCAGGTGCCAGCGCTACAGCGAGGAAGATGTACGCAGCGGTCACCGTCATGCCAATACCGAGCACGAAGCTGGTCACTGCGCCCATGATTAACAGTAGTGGGACGCTGCCACCGGCAATGTTGATAAAGTCGTTAGCAATCGTGCCTGAAAGGCCAGTCATCGAAAGCGCGCCGACCAGCATGCCCACACCCGCTAAAATGGCGATTAGTTCGGCAAACAGCTTAGCGGCGGATGTCAGCGTGTCTGCTACGTCTTTCCAGCCCCAACGGTTGTGCTTAGAAAGCTGGTTGAGTGCTAATAAAAGGGCAGTAGCGTAAAACGGTGCGACGGCTTCGCGCTGCATAATCAGCAGCATCCATACCAGCAAGGCGAAGACGAAAATAAAGTACCAGCCTTCTTTCAGCGTTTGCTTAAGTGAGGGCAATTCTATGGCAGGCAGACCTTTAATATCGTGGCGTGCGGCGTAGGCGTCGATTTGAATAAACAGGCCTAAAAAATAAAGCACCGAGGGTATTACCGCGGCTAGCGCAACAGCCGAATAGGGAATATCGAGAAACATCGCCATTACAAACGCGGTGGCGCCCATCACCGGGGGCATTAATACACCGCCCGTGGAGGCACAGGCTTCGACGCCGCCTGCAAATGAGCGGCTCATACCAATGCGACGCATGGCGGGAATTGATAAAACCCCGGTGGTAAGCACGTTGCTAATAACGCTACCGCTCATAGAGCCCATCAGGCCGCTTGAGAAAATGGCGACTTTGGCAGGGCCGCCGCGCACGTGGCCGAGCAGGGCAAAGGCAAGGTTGATGAAAAACTTGCCGCCGCCGCTTTTTTGTAACACTACGCCAAACACTAAAAAGCCAATCACCAAGCCCGCAAAGGCTTGAAGCGGCACACCCATGATGCTTTCGGTGCTCATGGTGTGATACATAGCCGTTTGTTCTAGCGTCGAGGGAAAGGCTTGAATGGGGCCGGGGACGATATCGGCTACTAGGGGATAAAGCGAGAACACGCCGGCGATAATCGCGATCGGTAAACCACCCGCCCGGCGAGATGCTTCAACGATTAATAGCCAGTAAGCGTAGCTTGCATAGATGGCCATATCAGGCGCGGCGAATGCCCAGCCACGTTCCAAAATAGGCACCGCGTTATACACAAAGTAGCCGCCTACGATCAGCGTGCTTGCGCTTAAAAGATAGTCGTACCAGGGGATTGGCTGCTCTTGCTGGCTGCTGCGCAGCGGCCAAAGTAAAAAGACCAGTGGAAGTAGTAGTGCAACAACAGCGTAATAAAATTGAGTTTCAAGACCGGTGACAAAGGTAAATAAGCCTAAGTTAAAAAGATAATCCAACGTCATCAGCATTAAAATGACGGTAACAGAGGCGGGAACCCACTGCAGCGCGGTGGGGAGCTGGCGAATTTGGCTGATCTTTTCTTTAACCTGCTGAGTATTCGCAGGTGCGGTATCTGTAGTCATAGCGAGGCATCTATGGTTATGGAAAGATCCGTCGGTCAGCAAAGGGCGGCCAGTGCCGCCCCGTGGCGTTTTACTCGAAGACAGGTTCGAAGCCCGCATCAGTTAATGCACTGGCGCGAGCCTGCATCCAATCCGCCGTAAACATCTCAGCATCATCGCTGGGCGCATTTTCCATAAAATTTTCCCAGGCCTTTAATAGAACGTTTTGGCGCTCTACCAATTCGTCTTGATGGGCCTGCATTTCATCCGTCCATACATCGATTTCTTTGTAATACTCCACCACGGCATCGTGGAACGGCATTACCCATTGAAGATCTTGCGACTCTAAGGCATAGCCTAAAGCGCCAGGCGCATTGTCTTTATAGTCATCAAAATTTTCCTGCAGAGCCTTAATCAATCCATAGGCGACCTTGTCATCCAAGTCTTGCTTGGCAACCACGATTGGATAAGGGTAGCTTGCGCTGGGTAGCGGATTGTCGACGCTAATCTCTCCAGCGCCAGAGGTCACTTCATGAGGGCGAAAATAGGGTGCGACTTCTGCCATACGCTCCCAGCCTGCTGAATCGTTGGGATCTAGCACCGGCCAACTGATACCGCGGGGGCTGCTGGCAAGCTGCTGTGCTGGTGGCGTCACCGTGGTGGTAAATGAGACGTCCACATCGCCGGCGATAATGCCGTCAAATGATCGGCCGTAGCCTGGGTAGTCAACACGCTCGACGTCATCCCAAGTAAGACCACCGAAGGCCAAATAAGCTTCTGTGCCTTTATTTAAGGCGTCATCACCACGGATATAAGCGATGCGTTTGCCTGCTAAATCAGCCGGCGTTTCGACGTCTAAATCACCGGCGACTGCAAGGGAAAGCCCAAAAGACGCTGTTGAGGTAGTGATGATGCGCAGCGGCTGAGGACCCCAATCGCGATCGGCAAACATCATCACGCCTTCAGCGCCGTAATAGCTGGCGATGCCACAGGCGCAAAGGTCAACGCGCCCCTGTTTAAGAGGTGCCATGCGTGATACGTCGTTGTCACCAGGCAGGATACGTACCGAAGAGTCATATTTATTCTGCAGCATGTTGCCGATTGCGACGGCTTGCGCGTAGCCGCTGGAATTGGTGCCATAGGCGGTCCAAGCCATGGTGCTGGGAAGCTCAACTTCACTGGCATGGCTAACCGCGACACCCAGTAGTGATAAAGGCAATGCAGCGAGGAGTAGGCGATGAGCAAATGGATGCATTGGAATGCTCCTTTATTGTGTTGTGATGGCGGCAGTGGTTACGCTCTGTTACTTTTTGTTTTGCTGTGCGGTATTGTGTTTTGCTAAATGGTCGGCTGATAGTAGATAAGCCGCTAGGCCGCTGTCAATGACGTTCTCGTGAACTGATCTGGCGGCTAACAGACAGATATAAAAAAACCAGGCGATGGCCTGGTTTCTCAATGACATAGCTTTCAATGAAATAGCTTTCAGAGACGTGTTTTGAATAACGCTTTTGTTGTGAGCAAATTAGGAGAATTCACGCCAGGCAGCGTAGGTACTTAAAAAAACGCGGCCTGTAAGCGCCTCTAAAAAGTCACTTTTTTTGAGCTGGTCCATGACAGGCCCTTTCACTTCAGATAAATGCAGTTTTACGTCAGAGTCTTTTAAGCGCGCGTTAATAGCGTCCAGGCTTTCTAGCGCCGACGCATCGATCAAATTAACCGCTGAACAGATCAATACCACGTGTTCAAGCTCAGGATGGCTAGCCACTAAGTTATAAACGGTATCTTCCAAATAGCGGGCATTGGCAAAATAAAGACTCTCATCTATTCGCAGCAGGGCTGCATTGCTAGCCGTTTCTACATCATGGCGTGCGGTGTTTCTAAAGTGCTCGGTCCCTGGTACTCGCCCCACCAAAGCGCTGTGCGGGCGACTAGTACGATATAAAAACAGCGCAATTGAAAGCGTGACGCCGCTAATGATGCCTGCTTCGACGCCCTCACCCAGCGTGAGCACAATGGTGACTGCCATGGCGGCAAAGTCGCTACGTGAGTAGCGCCAAGTCTGGCGCAGCATGGGAATATCGACGAGGGTTAAAATCGAGACGGTAATCGTCGCCGCCAGGGTCGCGATAGGTAAATGATAGAGCCAGCCGGTAAACGACATCGTTACTAATGCAATGCCTAGGGCGGCAAAGGCGCCCGCTGCGGGTGTCTGCGCGCCTGCATCGTAGCTAATTACTGTCCGTGATAGGCCGCCGGTAACCGGCATGCCGCTTGTAAAACCCGCGGCAAGATTGCAGGCACCTAAGCCGACTAACTCTTGATTAGGTGAAATACGCTGGCGCCGTTTAGCCGCCAACATTTGACCCATCGACACCGATTCAACAAAGCCCACTAAGCTAATCAGCAGCGCCGGAATTAACAGCGACCGCCAAAGTGAATAGTCGCCCCAGGGGAAGCTCAGTGCGGGCAGCCCGCTGGGAATATCGCCCACCACCGCCACGCCCGCATCGGCTAATTGCCAGTGCCAGGTTATTAAGGTAGTGATCACCACTGCAAATACCGGCCCAGCTTTGGCGCAAAGATCCGCCAGGAAAAGGGGGAAACCTACTTTATGTAGCGTGGCTTTACCGCGCAGGCGCATCGTAATCAAAAAAATTAAGGTGCCACTACCAATCAGTAAGGTAGATAAATCGTAGGTGGCTAGGTTGGGTACTAACGTAACTAGGCGCTCAACCAGCGTGAAGCCGCTACTTTCAACACCTAATAAGCTACCCAGTTGGCTCACCGCAATCAAAATGCCGGAAGCGGTTAAAAAACCCGAAATGACCGGATGACTAAGAAAGTTACTGAAAAAACCCATTTTCAGCAGACCCATCACCATCAACATGCCGCCTGAGAGCAATGACAGTAGCAGCGCTGCCTGTAAATACGTTTCCGTGCCCGTTGCCGCTATTGAGGAGAGTGCCGCGCCGGTCATTAGCGCGATGATAGCAACCGGCCCAACCGCAAGCGTTTTACTAGTACCAAATAGGGTATAAATGAGTTGCGGCAGAATACTGGCGTAAAGACCAACGACGGCAGGTAGCCCTGCTAATAGCGCATAGGCGAGCGATTGAGGAATGACCATCACGGTGACGATCAACCCCGCTAACACGTCGGCCCCCAATAGTCGCTTATGATAGTGAGGGAGCCACGTCAGAATGGGCAAATAGCGCTTTAGCATGGATTCCAGGCGTTGTAGATGGGCCAGAAGATTAAGGGTAAGTGATATTTCATTTTGTTGCAGCGCTTATATTCAATGGTTTTAACTAGCCGCCATGTTGCCCGGGCGTGATTGCCATGCAGACCATGAATAAATCGCGAGCCCTATCCAGATAAGCACAAAGGTCACAAGTTGGATAACGCCTAGGGGCTCACCGAATATGGTTAAGGCAATCAGAAATTGGATGCTGGGATTGATATACATTAGAAAGCCCAGCGTCGCCAAACGAAGCCGGCGTGCGGCGCCAGCAAAGGCCATTAAGGGAAGGGCGGTCAAGGCCCCGCTGGCAATGAGTAAGCTGGTAGATGAGGCATTTTGTAAAAAATGTGAGCTGTCGTTCCAGCTAAGCCACGTTAATGCGATAAGCGCCAGAGGGAAGAGCAGCAACGTCTCGACAAACAGCCCCGATAAACCGTCCAGCGGCACTTGTTTGCGAAACAGCCCGTAGCTACCGAAACTGAGTGCCAGCATCAGGCTAATCCAAGGCAATTCGCCCAGCATCATAAACTGTGTGGCAATCGCTGCACTGGCCAAGCCCAGCGCGACCAGCTGCAGTTTAGCCATCACTTCTCGCAGCACTAAAACACCTAGCGCAACGTTAACCAGCGGTGTCAGAAAGTAGCCCAAACTTGCCTGCAGTACCTGCTTGGATTCCACTGCATAGATATAAATTCCCCAGTTAAAGGCAATCAATAGCGCGCAGGCCAACACGCGTCCCAAGCGTTTAGGCTCGCTAAGCGCGGCGACAACAGGGGACCAGCGACGTAAAACGGTGATGAGGCCGACTAAAAACAAGCACGCCCAAATGATGCGGTGAATTAATATTTCAAAGGCGGGAACACCCTCAAACAAGGCAAAAAATAATGGGAAACATCCCCACATGACGTAGGCGGAGAGCCCAAACATAACGCCTTTGACTGCTTCAGGATCGCGTGTTGATGTAGGAAGCATAGCAGCCTCATTATTTAAAGATGCTAATCTAACATAAACGTTGAAATAACACTGGCAATGGAGGTGTTGAATGAGCGAACTAAGAACCAGTTTGGTGCAGTGCGATTTGCGTTGGGAGGATCCTCAGTCAAATCATTCACATCTTGAACAGTTACTGGGTGAGTTGGACAGCCGCGATACGGATTTAATTGTCTTGCCGGAAATGTTTGCCACCGGTTTCACCATGAACTCGCGTGATATGGCCCAGCCAATGGCGGAAAGCATCAGCATTGCCTGGCTTCAAGCGCAAGCGAAAGCTCGCCAATGTGTGATGACTGGCAGCGTAGCGATTGAAGAGCAGGGGGCATTTTTTAACCGTTTAGTTTGGGCCACACCTAGCGGTGAAATCACTTACTACGATAAGCGTCATCTATTTCGTATGGCCGGTGAGCACGAGCGCTATGGCATGGGGGCCGAGCGCAATATCGTTAAGCTAAAGGGTTTTAAACTGCTGCTAAGTGTCTGCTACGATTTGCGCTTTCCGGTTTGGATGCGCCAGCAGCCAGCAGAAGGGGAGCATTTCGAGTATGATGCACTTCTCTGTGTCGCTAACTGGCCAGCACCGCGTCGCCACCCTTGGCGTACGCTGCTGCAAGCCCGGGCGGTAGAAAACTTAAGCTATGTCATTGGTGTTAATCGCGTTGGAGAAGATGCTAGGGGGCTTGCCTACAGCGGCGATTCCTTATTGGTCGACTTTAAAGGCGAACCGCTAATTGATCACCCCGCCCATACCCCGTTTATAGAAACGGGCACGTTGGATAAAACTGCCCTTGATGCTTTTCGTGAAAAATTTCCTGCTTGGCAAGATGCCGATCGTTTTGAGCTGCTGCCAGGAGTGGGTCAATGATGCGCCTTGATCGATTTTTAAGTGAAACCTCTCCGTTAACCCGTAGCCAAGCTAAGCGGGCGCTGAAAAACGGTGAAGTCACCTTAAACGGCGAGCCCATTAAACAGTCGGCGACTCAGATTGATACGGATAACGATGTCGTCGTACTCAATGGCGAACGGCTGGCGCTCGTTGGCATTCGCTATATTATGCTGCATAAGCCAGTGGACGTTGAATGTAACGCTCGCCGCGGGCTCTATCCAAGGGTGATCGACTTAATCGATCTACCCAAAGCCGAGCGCTTGCAGCCAGTAGGGCGCTTGGATGTCGATACTACCGGTTTGTTGCTGTTAACCGATGACGGTCACTGGTCGCACCGCGTTACGTCGCCACGCCACCGCTGTGGCAAAGTGTATATCGCAGAGCTAGCTGAGCCGATGGAAGGCTCAGCCGCAGATTGGGCGATTAATCAAGTTGCTGATGGCTTAATGCTTGATGGTGAGGAAACGCTGACCCAGCCTGCTGTGTTGCGACTCCTTTCGCCCACTCAGGCAGAACTTACCATTACCGAAGGGCGCTACCACCAGGTAAAGCGTATGTTTGCTGCATTAGGCAACCACGTGAAGTCGCTGCATCGTAGTTCAATCGGCGATGTGGCATTGGATGCGAATTTGGCCCCAGGCGAGTGGCGCGAATTAACCGAAGCCGAAATTGCCAGCTTCTAAGTAGGGCTTTTAACTTGCTGGTGTGACGTTTAAATTTTAAATGCCGAAATAGTTTAAGCCGCGCTCCTTGCTAGCTAGGCGCGCGGCTTTTTTATGCTTACGGCTAATACAGTGATGCTTGAGTAGTTAATTTTATACCGTTATCTCGCATAACAGAAAAATTAATACACTAACTATCAGCGTGACATTGCAGACATTACCTTCTAGCGTTAGCGCTGCCCGCTTTTCGTCGTGCGGTTGCGGATAATAAATTACTTAGCTTGTTAAGTGAGCCGCTGAAATCAGTGCCTGTGTATACGAATGCTGTGGGGATGCAAGCACATCAAGGCAATCACCTTGCTCAACCACTTCACCATCTTTAAGTACCATGATGCGATGAGCCATGGCGCGAATAACGGCTAAATCGTGACTAATAAATAGATAGCTTAACTGGCGGCGAGCCTGAAGGTCGCGCAGCAGCGTCACTAGCTGCTTTTGAACGGTTCGATCTAACGCTGAGGTTGGCTCATCAAGCACTAGAAGCTCTGGCTCTAAAATAATCGCTCTGGCCACTGCAATACGCTGGCGCTGGCCGCCGGAAAATTCATGTGGATAACGAGCAGCACAGCTTTCCGGCAAGCCCACCTCGAGCAGGGTCTGATTAACCCGCTGATTGACCTCTGCATCAGTTAGGTGAGGATAGTGAAAGCGCAGCCCCTCACTTACGATGTCAAACACCGGCATCCTCGGGGAGAGCGCGCCATAAGGATCTTGGAACACCATCTGCAGACGATGGCGATGACGCCGCAAAGCGTTGCCGGTTAGGCTGCTTAATTTATCGTTGCCAAGGATGACCTCGCCTTGGCTCGCGACCAGACGCATGACCGCTGATGCCAGGGTGGTTTTACCTGACCCCGACTCACCCACAATACCTAACGTTTCTCCTGGTGCGATATGAAAGTCAGCCGGATGAACGGCTACAAAATCAGGGCGCTGCGGTTTAAATAAGCCAGTTTTAGCGCGCTTAAAACTGACGCTTAGCTTACGGGCAGTAAGTACTGGGGCTGCGTGTTTAATGGCCTGCGGCCTACCTTCTGGCTCGGCGGCCAGTAGCGCTTTGGTGTAATCGCTTTGTGGGTGCTGAAAGACTTGCTCAACTGACCCTATTTCTTGTATACGCCCCTGATACATCACGCAGATGCGATCAGCATGGCGGCGTACCAGGTTTAGGTCATGGCTGATAAACAGCATGCCCATTCCGTGGTGATCGCGCAGTTCGCGCAGCAAAGCAAGGATCTCTTGCTGCACCGTCACATCCAGGGCGGTGGTGGGCTCGTCGGCTATCAGCAGTAATGGATTGTTAGCAATCGCCATGGCAATCATCACGCGCTGACGCTGTCCGCCTGAAAGCTGATGGGGCCAAGCATCAAGCAACTCGTCCGGGCGCGGTAGTTTGACTTGCTCAAGTAGCACTTTGCTACGCTGACGTGCCGCTTGGCCGCTGAGACCTTGATGTAGGCGCAAAGCTTCTCCGATCTGCTTGCCAACGCGATGAAGAGGGTTAAGCGAGGTCATGGGCTCTTGAAAGATAAAACCGATCTGGTTGCCGCGAATTCCGTTCCACTGCCTAGGCGTTGAGTTGGCAAGATTCGTCTCTCCCAGCCAGCGCTCGCCGTGAATAGTCGCATTGTTGGGCAGTAAATTGGCGATGCCTAGCGCAGAGACCGATTTACCCGAGCCAGATTCGCCAACGATAGCGAGGGTTTCCCCCGCGTTGAGCGTGAGCGACAGCGAGCGGACGACGTGTTGACCATCAAAGGCTATATCTACGTTTTCAAGGCGCAGGAGCGGGTTATTAGGCATGTTGATTCTCTTCGCTATGACTTGCTGCGCGTTGGGACTGCTGCACGTGACGAGGATCAAACGCATCACGCAGGCCTTCGCCAATAAATACCAACAGCGAAAGCATTATTGCTAGTGTCATAAACGCGGTAATGCCCAACCAAGGCGCATGCAGGTTATTTTTACCCTGTGCCGCCAGCTCGCCGAGTGAAGGGGCACCTGGGGGTAGGCCAAACCCAAGGAAATCCAGCGCTGTCAGGGTGCCAATGGCACCGGTGAATAAAAAGGGAATAAAGGTAAGCGTCGCGACCATCGCGTTAGGCAACACGTGGCGCCACATAATTAAGCGTGATGGGAGCCCCATTGCTTTCGCTGCGCGCACGTACTCCAGATTGCGCGCACGCAGGAATTCGGCGCGGACAATATCCACTAAGCCTAGCCATGAAAACAGCAGCATAATCCCTAGCAGCCACCAGAATCCTGGCTGAACAAAGCTGGCCAAAATAATCAGTAAGAATAATACCGGTAAGCCTGACCAAATTTCAGTTACGCGCTGGCCGATTAGATCTACTTTACCGCCAAAGTAGCCCTGCACACCGCCCGCGAAAACGCCAATAATAAGTGACCCAGCGGTGAGCACTAGCGCAAACGCAACGGAAAGTCGAAACCCATAGATCACGCGTGCTAACACATCGCGGCCTTGATCGTCGGTTCCCAGCAGATGGCGGCGATCCGGCGGTGCAGGCGAGGGCTGCGTCATGTACATATCAAGCGTTTGGTAAGAGAAGGGGTTCGCTGGCCACAGCGCCCAGCCGTTGTCATCAATTTGTTGCTGAATGAAGGGATCTAGATAGTCGGTGCGTGTAGGCAGAAAACCACCAAATTCGGTTTCTGGATAGTCCACCAGCAGGGGAAGGTACCACTGGCCTTCGTATTTCATGACAATAGGCTTGTCGTTAGCAATCAGCTCTGCAAACAGACTGACAATAAATAGCGCGCCAAATAGCCAGAGAGAAATGCGGGCGCGGCGATTGGCTTTAAATGCGGTCAGGCGGCGGCGAGTAATAGGCGATAAGCGTGACGATAGTGAGGCCATTATCACGACTCCCGGGTTGAAAAGTCGATACGCGGATCTACCCACACGTAGGTCAAATCGGAAATCAGCTTGAGAATTAGTCCGATCACGGTGTACAAAAACAAAGTGCCGAAAATAACCGGATAGTCCCGTTGCATTACCGCCTCAAAGCCAAGTAGGCCCAGGCCGTCAAGCGAGAAGATAACTTCGATCAAGAGTGCACCGGTAAAGAAGATACCGATCATCGCGGAAGGCAGGCCCGCAATAATGATGAGCATGGCATTACGAAAGACATGCCCATAAAGCACGCGACGTTCATCGGTGCCTTTTGCGCGAGCGGTAATCACATACTGTTTGTGAATCTCATCAAGGAAGCTGTTTTTGGTCAGCATGGTGAGAGTGGCAAAACTGCCAATAGCAGCAGCGATGACCGGCAGCGTGATATGCCAGAAATAGTCTTTGACTTTGCCCAATATCGATAGCTGATCAAAGTCAGGTGAGGTTAGACCACGTAACGGGAACAGGTCCCAATAGGTGCCGCCGGCAAAAAGAACGATCAACAGGATCGCAAACAAAAAGCCAGGGATGGCATAGCCGACAATCACGAGCCCCGATGACCAGACATCAAAACGTGAGCCATGGCGTAGTGCTTTCTGAATACCTAGTGGAATGGAGATCAAATACACCAGCAGTGTCGTCCAAAGCCCCAGCGATATGGAGACGGGAAGGCGCTCAATCATCAGTTCGATCACGGGTCGGTCACGAAAGAAACTAGTGCCAAAATCAAGGCTAAGATAGTCTGCCAGCATACCGATAAAGCGTTCGTGCGGGGGCTTGTCAAAACCGAACTGCTGCTCTAACTGTTCGATAAAACGTGGATCAATGCCGCGTGCACCGCGTGAATCGTCGCTAACCTGCACGTCCGCACCGCCCATATCTAAACGGGTGCTAGCCATGGCATCCGCGCCTTCAAAACGCGCTAACATTTGATCAATGGGCCCGCCTGGCGCCGCTTGAACAATCATAAAATTGAGTAGCATGATCCCTAATAGGGTCGGGATCATTAACAGCAGTCGGCGAAGGGTATAGCGGGCCACAGATCACTCCACGAATTTTTGACAATAAGCCGTTGCTATTAAGCCGGGGTCAGCGGCGGCGCTGCAGTTCTGCTTCACGCTCGGTGTCGACCCACCATGCATCCAGATCCATGCCATAGGCGGGAAAAGGTTCGCGATAGCCAAATTTATCCCACACCGCAATGCGCTTTTCGCCGGAATGATAGTGAGGAATAACGTAAAACCCCCAGCGCAAAACGCGGTCGAGCGCTCGCGTGGCGGTATCGAGTTCTGCGCGTCCGTCTGCGCGAATCAACGTTTCCACTAGCGAATCTATCGCTGGATTAGCCAGTGACATGCGGTTGCGGCTCTGCGGAGCCTCCGCGGCGGCGCTGGTCCAATAGTCGCGCTGCTCATTGCCCGGATTATTCGACTGAGGGAAGTGGCTAATCACTATGTCATAGTCATAATTGCGCTGTCGGTTTAAATACTGATTGATATCAACGATACGCAGTGATGTTTGTACACCAAGGCGGGCCATGTTGCGCAACATAGGCTGCACAACGCGTTCCAGCCCCGAGTCGTAGAGCAGCACTTCCAGACTTAAAGGTTCTCCCGTTTGTTGATTAACCAGCACGCCGTCTTCTACCGCGTAACCTGCCTCACGTAGCAGCGAAAGTGCTAAGCGAAGGCGTTCACGCAAGTCAGTGGGGGTATCAATTGGCAATGCTTCAGTGAATAAGCGGTCAGAGTGAAGTGAGGACTCAAGCTCTTCACGTAAGGGCTCTAACAATCCGAGCTCCTCTGCAGAAGGAAGGCCGGTGGCTTCCATCTCTGAATTTTGGAAAAAACTTTCGGTACGCTTATAAGCATCGTAAAAAATATTGGTGTTCAACCAGGGAAAATCGAAAGTGAGGCTAAGCGCTTCACGTACCCGGGGATCTTGAAATTTCTGTTGACGCAGGTTGAACACAAAGGCCTGCATCATTGAAGGGTTGACGTCAGGAACGGTGAGACGTTTCACCAGTCCTTCTTCATAGGCAGGGAAATCGTAGCCAATGGCCCAAGTGGCTGCCCGTGCGTCCTCACGAAAGTCGGTGAGCCCTGCCTTAAATGCTTCCCAGGCGATGTCCCGGTCGCGGTAATAGTCATAAACAATGCGATCAATGTTGTAGCGTCCAACGTTGACCGGTAAATCTTTACCCCAGTAGTTCTCATCGCGTTGAAACGTAATCCTACGACCTGGAACCACGTCACTAATGCGATAAGGGCCCGAGCCGGGGTGTGTTACCAGTGTTGGCGACGTAAACTCGTGCTGGTCCCAATAGTGGCGGGGCAATATCGGCAGTTGGGCAACGATTAATGGTAGTTCTCTAGATTCGGTGTCGTTAAAGGTAAAGCGCACCTGATGCTCGTTGAGGGCGATAACGTCTGCTACCCCTGCATAGTAGCTGGCATAAAACGGGTTACCTTTTTCACGTAGCAGGTTAAGTGTGAAAACAACGTCGTACGCGGTGACGGGCTCGCCATCCTGAAAACGTGCTTCTGGGCGCAGGTCAAACTCAATCCAGTGCCGATCAGGATCAAGGCGCACGCCTTCTGCAAGCAGGCCGTAAAGACTAAACGGCTCGCCGGGATTACTGGCCATCAGTGTGTCGTAGATTTGTGAAATGCCGCTGGCGGGGGTGCCTCGAATAATAAACGGATTAATAGAGTCGAAGCTTCCGCCTACTGCGGTATGCGTAATCGTGCCACCTTTGGGGGCATCGGGGTTTACATGCGGAAAGTAGGCAAAGTCTTCGGGGAGCTCGGGGCTATCATAGAGCGATAGCCCATGAACCGTTTCCACCGGCACTACGTTGTTTTCATCAGTATTTAGATCACCGACAACGCTATTTCTATCAACGCTGATTCTTTCAACGCTGATTCTTTCGACGTTGTCTTTATCAACGTAGGAGGACGCCTCGGTATCCGGCGTTTGCTCGATCGCGAGCGCCGATGCATTGAAAACTAAGCAACTGACGAATAACAACGTTTTCGCAAAAAATACACCACGCGGCATTGGTGATTTCCTATGTGAAAAAAGCCTACTGTTATGGCAATGCTATCAGTTCGGTACTATCAATGGCCGCTTCACAACAACGATTATTCTAAACGCCGGCGAGTTCCTACTCGGTATCGTGTCAGCGCCCAGAAAGCGTCAGTAATTGGCCGGGTTGTAAAGCGCCGGGGCGATCAATCGCATTCCAACGTATTAGGTCTTGCTGGTTAATATTATACTGAGCCGCGATCGCTGAAAGGCTGTCGCCTCGCTCAACGCGATGCGTCTCGCTGCTAGCGTTTTGCGCTAATGCTGGGCTATTGCCTTGTGCCAATTGAGCCAACACTTGAGCATCGACTTCTTCAGGGACTAGCAGCGTTTGAGCACTATGCGGATCAATGCTGCCATTAAGCAGGCCGGGGTTCAGCTCCGCCAGTGCAGTTTGGCTTACATCTAGCAGCTGAGAAGCTTCAGAAAGGCTCACTGCATGGGCTAGCTGCACTTTTGCAAACGCTGGATCAGAGTGGATCTCGGGCAAAATGACACCGTAACGGTCTGGATCATTGATGATCGTTGCGATGGCTTTTAGCTTAGGCACGTATTGCATAGTTTCATATGGCAGGGAAAGATCCCAGTAGCCGCCGTTTAAACCTTGATCCTGGGCTTGGTGCTGAGCACGATTGACAGTCCCAGCACCGGCATTGTAAGCGGCCAATGAAAGCATTAAATCACCTTCATACCACTGGTCAGCCTGCATTTCTAAGTAATCAAGTGCCGCATCGGTGGACGTTACTACGTCTAACCGACCGTCATAGTTGCCGTTGCGCACTAGGCCTAATGCGTCGCCGGTGCCGGGCATAAACTGCCAAAGGCCGGCGGCTCCACTATGGCTTTTCGCAGCGGGATCAAACGAGCTTTCTATAAAGGGAATTAGAGCAACTTCGCCCGGAAGACCACGTTCGCTTACCTGTTGGCTAATCCATGCAAGCCACGGTGTTGCGCGTTCAGTGATGGTGGCGATATTTTCTGGGCTAGACTGATAGTGCTCAATCCATGCGTCTACCCTTGCTTGGGCTTTTGCTGAGAGAGGGGAGTCTTGCCATTGGAAGCTTTTACGTAGCGTTGTCCAGGCGTCTTGAGGCTCTAGCTCCAAAGCTTCCCAAAAATGCGACTGGAAAGCTGAGAGCCTTGGTGTAGCGTCCGGCATGCCCGTACGTGCAGCATATTGCGCGGTGGCGGTAGACGATGTTGATGCTTCATATGCCGATGCTTGAGAGCTTGCCGCGGCGGCTAAAATTAGGCCCATAATGACGGAGCTGCCAGCGCACAGCATCAAGCGCTGGCGAATCGTTCGGTAGGTCATAGTTGCATTCGTTTCGATAGCGTTATTAAAAACGGTTCTTCCACTCACGTAGAGTAGTGAACGTAGCGAGATCATTATCATTAACACCCTGAGTACCTGCGGCTTGGCGCACGCTATCGGTGGCCACGCGTAGGTAGGGGTTAATTTTCAGCTCGCGTCCTATCGTGCTGGGTAAGGTCGGGCGATCCAGTGCCCTGGCCTTTTCACACTCCTGTAAGGCGTGCTTGACATCATCATTGTCAGGGTCCGCAGCACGAGCAAATGCAAGATTCGCTTGTGTGTACTCATGGCCTGCAAAGACCAGCGTATCTTCTGGGAGTTCCGCAAATTGTTTCAACGCTGTGAACATTTGTTCCGGAGTGCCTTCAAATAAACGGCCACAGCCAGCGCAGAAAAGTGTGTCACCACAAAACAGCAGGGCAGGGATGCCCGACGTGAAATAGCTGATATGGTCAAGCGTATGGCCGGGCGTCGCCATGACGTCAAATAACCGCCCCATAATGCGAATTTGATCGCCATCCTCCACAAACTCATCAATACCATGAATGGTGGGGGTGTTGGGGCCGATCACATGCGGAGAATAACGTTTGATCAATTCGGCTAGGCCGCCGGTGTGATCATGATGGTGATGGGTAATCAGAATGCTCTCTAGGCGTAGCGACTCTCGCTCAAGAAACTCGATTACTGGGGCGGCTTCACCCGGGTCCACCACGCAAACGTTTTGACTGGTATCTTGTCTTAATAGCCAAATATAGTTGTCGCTAAGGGCTGGAATCGGTGTCACGCTCATCATCGGCGAGATCCTTTAAGTGTCAAAAAATAGAGCTGTTAAAAAGAACGTATAAATGTAAAACACAGCAAAAAATGCAAAACATGGCGCTAATTTGGTGCTTAAAAGGCGCTAAAAGCCGTTACTTTGGAGGGAAGCGCTGTTCATGTCAAATTCGATGACGGCTACAACACTTGCCAAGCGCTTGATAAATAGCCAGCCGTATTGGCAAAGCGAGGCCGGTCGCTCGCTTTGGGAGTCTCAGCGGGCGTGTCTTGGACCTGTGGCTGAAACGCGAGCCGGCGGGCACAGTTTGGAAATGAGCATGGGGCCTGCAATGCTGACAATGTCAGCCATTCCGCACGCAATACGCTGGTCGCCAACTCGCCAGCTAGCGCATTCAGATGCGACCTTGGTATGCCCACCTGATCAACTGGCGCTGCCAGACCGCTGTTTAGACGTGATGGTTATTCATCACTGGCTTGAGCATCTTCCGGATGCTCATCTGACGCTCAAAGAGGCTGCTCGGGTAACGGCTGATAATGGCATTTTAGTGCTTTTTGGCTTTAATCCTGTTGGCGTCAGTGGGCTTGTCCGCCAGTGGCGTAAACGCCAGCAGCACTACCCTTGGAGTGGCGACTGGCGTTCGTCGAACCGTCTTCGTGACTGGTTGGCGTTTGTCGACTTTGACGTTCAGCGCGTAGACTATTGCTGCTTTAGAGGGCGCATGAACGCCAAGTGCGGTGAGTATTGGGAGTCTTTGGGGCGTCGGCATAACCTGCCACTCGGTGAAAGCTATATGATTCTTGCCCGGCGCAAGCAGCGCCAGGCGCCCGTCCAGCGCCTGAAATTTGGATTAAAAGCACCGGTGTCTCCGGCGTCATTAGGCGCTACCCGCTCTAGCTCATCCGCTCACGTGCAACCTTATCAAGAGCATCAGGCTCCAACGCATTCAAAGAGAGATCAAGAGATTGACTAATAAGGCTGCCGAGCACCTACCCTGTGTGACGGTGTATACCGATGGCGCTTGCCGGGGTAATCCTGGCCCCGGTGGCTGGGGCGTTGTGCTGGCGAGTGGTGAGCATAAAAAGACCTTAAAAGGCTATGAGGCAGATACGACTAATAACCGCATGGAATTGATGGCCGCGATTATGGCACTACGCACACTCAATACACGCTGCGAAGTGGCGCTGTGGACTGACTCTCAGTACGTGCGACAAGGTATCACTCAGTGGATTCATAACTGGATCAAGCGGGGTTGGAAAACTGCCGCTAAGCAGCCGGTTAAAAATGCCGAGCTATGGAAAGCCCTTCACGAAGAGACTCAGCGCCATCAAGTGGCGTGGCACTGGGTGAAAGGGCATAGCGGCCATCCCGGCAATGAGCATGCCGATACGCTGGCCAATGAGGCTATCGATGAGCACCAGAAGAGGAAAGTGTGATGCGGCAAGTCATCTTAGATACTGAAACGACGGGTATTGACCCTAAAGATGGGCATCGCTTAGTTGAGATTGGTGCCGTGGAGATGGTTAATCGTCGTTTCACTGGACGTACCTACCACCAGTATATAAATCCCGAGCGCCATATCGATGCTGAAGTAGTGGCTATTCATGGTATTGATAACGCTAAAATAGCCAATGAGCCGGTGTTTGCCAAAATAGCCGATGAGTTTTGGGCATTTATTGATGGCGCTGAGCTGGTGATCCATAACGCGCCCTTTGACGTGGGCTTTATAGATCATGAGCTCGGCATGCTTAATAAGCATCGCAGCGGTTTGTCATTAGGGCCTGTTCGTGATCACTGCGGCGTTCTTGATACGCTGACGATGGCTAGGAAAATGCATCCTGGTCAGCGCAATAGCCTTGATGCGCTGTGCAAACGCTACGATATTGATAATGGTCACCGCGTGCTGCACGGCGCGTTGTTAGACGCCGAAATCCTCGCTGACGTATATCTAGCGATGACGGGCGGGCAAACGGCGCTGACATTAGATGCTGCCTCTGCCTCCGAGCGGCAGCAGGCCGACACCTCTAGTGAAGGGCTGTCGATTCAACGTTTAACATTAACGCCCGGTCAACTGCGCGTGGTTCGCCCCACCGAGCAGGAGCAAGCAGCCCATAAAGCTAAATGTAAAGCACATCAATTGACTTGGTTTGAGGACGCAAGTAACGATGCTTAGGCGAGAAATTCCCTATGATGAGCAGGCAGGGCGCGTTATTCGTCTATCGCGCAGCTTCCTGGCGCCCGCTCCTTTAAGCGGCAGTGATCAACTCACTCCATTACAGCCTTTTCAGCCCTGGACCGAGCAGATGCAGCCGCTGTGTTATTGGGATGATGAGCCTGTAGCGCTGCTTGTGGATCCCCAGGCTGAAAGTGGTTGGATTGATGGTCGTCAGTGGATGAGCGAGCTGCCCACCGCATGGTTTAGCCTGCTATCGACAGCCTTACAGGTTGGCGCATGGTTAGAAAATCATCGTTTCTGTAGCCGCTGTGGGACTTCTGCCACCAAACTGGCTGCGGAATTTGCGATGCACTGCCACGCCTGCGGGCATCGTAATTATCCGCGCATTTCGCCGTGCATTATTACTCTGGTGACCAGTGGTGAGGCGATGCTCCTTGCTCGCAGCCCGCGTTTTCCGCCTGGCCGCTATTCGACCCTGGCTGGATTTATTGAGCCAGGTGAGTCTGCAGAAGAAGCCGTGCATCGAGAGGTGTTTGAGGAAGTGGGGGTCCATATCGATCAACTACGCTACCACCAAAGCCAGGCGTGGCCTTTTCCTCATTCGCTGATGTTTGGCTACTTTGCCGAAGCAACGACGCGACGCATACGTATTGACGGTGTCGAAATCAGCGATGCGGCGTGGTTTTCCCCTCGTCAGTTGCCGTCGTTGCCACCGCCGTATTCGATATCGCGTGAACTTATCGAGACACATTTAGCACGCTGGCGCTGAAAAATGCCGCGTGCTTAAACATGCTTACTTGCTAGGAAACAGGCTGGTCAGTTTAGTGGCCAGCATCACATTGCCGGTTGCTTTTAGCTTTCCAGTCATGAACGCTGTCATGCCGTTGATGTCGCCACTCATGATGCCTTTCAGCGTCTCGGTGCTAAGGCTTAAGCTGACGGAAGGGTCATCGTGTTCGCCTTCTTGAACATCAAGCGCGCCATCTTGAATGTTCAGATAGTGGCTGCCCGCATCTGAGAAATGAAATTGAAAAATTTCGTTCATCCCCTCGGCGGCTTCTGGATTGAAACGTGCTTTCAGCTTATCAAGGGTAGTCGTTGACATAATAAATCTCGCAAGTAAGTCGATAAATTAGCTTAAGGTTATCGATAGTAGTTCAAAGAAACAATCGGATATGGAACGAGACTATTTCATACGTACGTTTCAATCAAGCACTACAATTATGCGTCTTAGGATACATATGAGCATTGTCCCTGCTTTAGAATTCAATTATCCAGTGGAGAACGTCAATGAGTGAATGGGTTGCAGAGTTAGGTACGTTTTTAGTCCAGACAGCTATAGTGATCGCGTTGCTGGTGATTGGTTTATTGCTCATAACTCGCTCTAAGCAAGCTAAAGAGCGTGGCCTGACGCTTCGTGTTGAGCAACTTAATGATCAGCGATTAGATCGTGGCCGCCGCCTGCGTTTGGCCACTGCGCTGCCTTATGCGCGTAAAAAGCTGCTAAAAACATTTCGCCAAGATGAGAAAAAGCGCTTAAAGGTTCAAAAAAGCGATCAACAAGCGCCACCAGCATCTTGTGTATGGGTGTTGGATTTTCACGGTGATTTGAAAGCCTCGCAAACCGAGCATTTTGCTCAAGAGATTTCCGCTATTATCGACGTGGCTAGCAAAGAGGATGAAGTGGTGATCCGTCTGGAGTCAGCGGGCGGCTTAGTGCATGCCTATGGCTTGGCGGCTGCACAGATGGACCGGCTAAGTGCTGCGGGCCTTATTACGACGGTATGCATCGATAAAGTGGCGGCCAGCGGTGGCTATATGATGGCCTGTACCGCGCAGCATATTAAAGCGGCTCCTTTTGCCGTTATTGGATCGATCGGTGTAGTGGCGCAGGTGCCTAACATCCATAGGCTGCTCAAAAAGCACGATATTGATGTCGAGTTGCTAACCGCTGGAAAATATAAGCGTACGTTGACCGTACTTGGTGAGAATACCGAAGAAGGCAAAGACAAGTTCTTGGATGACTTAGAGAACACCCATCGATTATTTAAACACTATGTCGCAGAGCGTCGTCCCACCATGGATATTGACTCGCTAGCCACCGGTGAAATTTGGTACGGCAGAGAGGCATTACCCCAGCTGCTTGTCGATAGCGTAGGTACTAGCGAAGCCTATTTGACAGAGCGTATGGCGCAGGTGCAGGTTTATACCGTCAAGCTTGAGGCGCCTAAAACAATGAGCCGGAAGCTTGGCTTAGCCGTTTCAGCGGGTGTCGAAGCAGCTGCGCTCAAGGCACTGGGGCTGATCGACGCGGCGGGATGGCAGCGTCGCTAACACTCATTCTGAGTAGTGGTGCGCCAACGCAGCAAGAATGGCTTTGGCGCTTTCGCTGCTTAATGAATAATAGATGGTTTGTGATTCCCGGCGTGTACTGACCAGCTCATCACGCCTCAATATCGCTAAATGCTGTGACAATGCTGACTGGCTCAAGGCAAGCTGTTGATTTATTTGAGTAACTGATAGCTCTTTCTCAGCAAGTAAGCACAGTATTTGTAAGAGTTTTTCGTTTGCCAATGCTTTCAGTAAGCTGGTTCCCGCCTCAATAGCTCGGCAGTTGTGTTCCAGCAAACGTGTCGCGGCGCTTGTAGAAGCAGACATAGTGATCTCCTTGTCTACGCTGTTACATAAGCTTGGTTATATGCATTGTTATAATTTATCTCGGCATCGTCGCGTCGCGAAGATCAAGTTGTTTAATGATCAGTAATTTAGCGAGTTTTGTCCAAGGCTTTGTTTAACGGTTTATCAATGATAAGTCCTTTGGCTAATTGTTGACAATAAAAGAGGGTGTTGCATCCTTTATGGCACGTTAGCCGATAGTATGAGGGTGCTAAGACGATTTACTTTATACAGTGTCAACAATGCGTTTGCATAATAACGATGAGAACACTATGAGTCGCTACCACAATGCTTTCCAGCAGTCGGTTGAACACCCTGAAACATTTTGGGCCGAGGAGGCTAAACGTATCCCCTGGTACACGATGCCCCGCACGATACTCAGCTATGACGATCAGCATCACGCACGCTGGTTCAGCGATGGAGAAATGAACCTTTGCTATGCGGCTTTGGATTACCACGTTGAGCAGGGTAGAGGTGATCAAGCGGCCATTTTCTGGGATTCCCCCGCCACGCAGTCTAAGCAAACTATCAGCTATCGGGACATGCGTGATCGCGTTGCTCATTTCGCCGGTGCCTTGGCCCAGCTAGGCATTGAAAAGGGTGATCGTGTCATTATTTATATGCCTATGATTCCCGAGGCATTGATTGCGATGTATGCCTGTGCACGGTTGGGGGCAGTTCATTCGGTCGTCTTTGGGGGCTTTGCTCCCCATGAGCTGGCCGCACGTATTGAAGACGCCGAGCCCAAGGTGGTGGTCGCAGCCTCGTGTGGCATCGAACTAGGTAAAGTGCTGCCTTATAAACCGATGATTGATCAGGCGATTACTCTCAGTGCTCATAAGCCAAACGCCTGTGTCGTTTACCAGCGCGCAGCGCATCAGGCACCGCTAGGCGCTAACGACTATGACTGGGATCAGTTAGTCGCAGGAGCGCCATTTGCCGATTGTGTCCCGGTGAAGGGCATTGACCCGCTCTATATACTTTACACCTCAGGTACGACCGGTAAGCCCAAGGGTGTGGTGCGTGACACCGGTGGATACGCGGTGGCATTGGCGTATTCAATGGAGGCTATTTATGCCATGAAGCCCGGTGAAGTGTTTTTCACCGCATCCGATGTAGGCTGGGTGGTCGGCCACTCTTATATTGTTTACGCCCCCTTACTGCTGGGTTGCACGACTGTTGTATATGAAGGTAAGCCGGTTAAAACACCCGATGCAGGCAGCTTCTGGCGTTTGATTGAAGAGTATCAAGTCACCAGCTTTTTCACGGCGCCCACTGCATTCAGGGCAATGAAAAAAGAAGACCCTGACGCTGAGCTGCTGAAAAAATATGACATTAGTAGTCTGAAGCATCTTTACGTCGCCGGTGAGCGGCTTGATCCTCCGACGTTTCATTGGCTTGATGACTTGCTCGAAGTGCCGGTTATTGATCACTGGTGGCAAACTGAAACCGGCTGGCCGATCGCGGCAAATTTGCCTGGTATCGAACCTATGCTGACCAAAGCCGGTTCCGCGACGTACCCTGTGCCAGGTTTCTATGTGCAGGTGCTTAACCGCGAAGGAGACCAAACTGAGCCTATGGAGCAGGGCAGTGTCGTCATTAAACAGCCGATGCCTCCAGGCTGCTTAATTGGCGTATGGCGAGACCCTCAGCGTTTTTACTCGGCGTATATGGCGGCGTTTCCCGGTTACTATTCAACCGGTGATGGCGGCTATTTTGATGAGCAGGGCTATTTGTTCATTATGGGCCGTACCGACGATGTCATTAATGTTGCAGGGCACCGGCTTTCTACTGGAGAGATAGAAGAAGTGGTGGGTGCACATCCTGCCGTCGCAGAGTGTGCGGTAATTGGTATTCATGATGAGCTGAAAGGGCAACTGCCTATCGGGCTGGTGATTCCCAAAGATGGCTTCACAGGCGATGAGACGACTCTGGAGGCAGAGCTAATCGCTCGGGTTCGTGAGCACATTGGGCCTATTGCCTGTTTCAAACAGGTGTTAGTGGTTGATCGATTGCCTAAAACTCGATCAGGTAAGATATTGAGAAAGCTGCTGCGTACTATTGCTGATGGAAAAGAGTTTGGTATTCCTTCTACCATTGATGACCCTGCTAGCTTGGCCGATATTCATACGGCTATGCGCCAGCGTTCGGTGGGTGCATCCGATAAAGCCACGCCGCTTTGATTGATGCCGTAAGCCGCTCACGAAGTGGAGCGGCTTTCATTGCCCGGTAGAAGCCGTATAATGCTGCTCCCTTGCGCTAATGACATCGAGGGTTCCCTAACCCCTCTTCTTATGTACAAAAAGGCTTATCGACATGTTCGCATTGAGTGACGCTCAACACCGCCGCTGCTTATTAGTAATGGTGGCCTTTCATATTGGCATTATTGCCGCCAGTAATTATCTTGTTCAGTTGCCGTTTACGCTGTTTGGATTTCATACCACTTGGGGAGCCTTCAGCTTTCCGTTTATTTTTTTGGCCACTGATTTAACAGTGCGCTTATTTGGTAAAGGTCCCGCCCGCGCTATCATTCTTCGCGTTATGCTTCCTGCCTTGGTGGTATCCTACGTGGTCTCAGTTGTGTTTCCACGGGGGAGCTTTGCCGGTATTGAAGCGCTTTCTGAATGGAACCTATTTGTCGCTCGCATCGCGCTCGCTAGCTTCTTAGCCTATGTGATAGGTCAACTGCTTGATGTTCAAGTGTTTGACCGTTTACGCCAGTTATCCTGGTGGGTCGCCCCCGTGTGTTCAACGGTGTTGGGTAACCTTGCCGATACGTTCGCATTTTTCTCTACGGCGTTTTATAACAGCCCTGATCCGTTTATGGCGGCCCATTGGGTTGAAATTGCCACCGTCGACTATGCAATCAAATTAGCGATCAGCCTGTTATTCTTCTTGCCACTGTATGGCCTGCTACTCGCCTGGTTATCGCGCCGTTTAGTTGTTTGGACAGGGCAGGTAGATAGCGCGCCCCGCACTGCCTCAAAACATGGCCTGTAAAAAATATCGCTTTTAAAAATACGGCTTGTAACAACATTGCTTGAAAAAAATGTTTTTAAAAACATTGCTAAGACATAGGAGCTTGCATGACTGACGCTGCCATCGTTGATCTTCACTGTATTGATATGCCCGCTGATCAGAATACCTCCGACGCTACTCCGCTGGTGGTTATTCATGGCTTGCTAGGAAGTGCTGACAACTGGCGCTCGCATTTAAAAGCGTGGCAGCGCTCGCGTCGGGTCATTGCTGTCGACCTGCGTAACCATGGCAGGTCTCCTCATGCTGAGGGCATGCGCTACGCAATGATGGCGAACGATGTTATAGCACTGCTTGACAGCCTTTCCATTGAGCGTGCGCATGTGCTGGGCCACTCAATGGGAGGCAAAGTAGCAATGAGCTTGGCCCGCCTAGCACCTGAGCGGGTTGTTTCGCTGATCGTTGCCGACATAGCGCCAGTCGCGTATGAGCATGGCCACGATGATGTGTTTGCCGCACTCGAAAGCGTTCGTGAAGGTAAGCCTAAAACGCGCAGTGAAGCCGATGTAATGCTGGGCGAACATGTCGACTCTCGCCCCACGCGGCTTTTCTTAGCGACTAACCTGGTGCGTAACGACGATAACGTGATGGCGTTAAGAGTGGGGTTAGATCAGATCAAACAGGGTTATAGCGATATTATTGGCGAGCCGGACGGTGAACAGCCCTATGAGGGGCCAGCGCTGGTGCTGCGTGGGGCTGATTCCCCTTATGTCGCTGACACCATGCTACCCGCGCTACGTGCGGTAATGCCCATGGCACGCGTCGTAACGCTTAAGAATGCCGGTCATTGGCTGCACGCCGATCAGCCTGAGGCTTTCCAGCAGGCCGTTGAGATATTTTTAAACGCGCAATAAGCGAAATGGCGATCAAAGCTCTGTAACGGTAAGTCCATGTTGCTCTGGGTGGCGCAAAAAACGCTTTAAAATTCGATAGCTATCAACATCAAAGAGCGTAGGGGTATCGGCTAGCATTCTGGCTTGTTCAATGCTCGTCGCGCTACCGAGATAGCACCACTGGCGAACCACGTGCCAGGCAAGGGGGGAGTTGCCAGTCGGGCGCTCTTCAATAGCAATGCTGCCAGACCAAGGCCATGCATTGATTTGCAGTTGCTGTAACGCGGCCTGTGCGCGCTGTGTGTGAAAAGCTATGGATTCCTGCCCGTTACACGCCCCGCTGCACTTGCCCAGCTGGTTAGCAAAACAGCGGCCCTTTCCCTTCTCAAGCCCCATAACGCGTGGGCAAAGCTGGTGATCCTCAATGATTGAGCGAAGTGCCTTTTTAGCATCCATTGCATTGCGAAATAAACCATACAATTTTTTACTTTGTGGTTGGTTGAGGGTGCTACCGCTAATGAGCTCGGGGCAGTTTGCGCCTTCCGGCCAATGCCAGGTCGTCAGTTTTCCCTGTTTGCGCAGTTGCCGATTCATAATGGGCATTAATGTTTTCACTAGCTGCGCTTCGCGCAATTGAGCGCCTAGATCGCCGGCTGTCTCCTCCCATTCAATCTGCTGAACCTGTTGCGCCAAGCGCATCTCTTTATCGTCCTGGTGGTCACGCTGAAAGTGGCCCAGCACGCGGCTGCGCAGATTAATGCTTTTACCCACGTAGAGTGGCAGTCGATTGTGGCCATAAAATAAGTAAACACCCGGCGTGGCGGGTAATCCTTCGAGTTGAGCGCTATCAAGATGCGCAGGCAGCGTGCGGTGGCGCTGCTCTTCATTAAGAAGGTTTTGCCACGTCTCGGTACTGTGTTCCTGCTGCCAGGCTTGCCATAGCGACCACAGCGCATTGGCATCGTCGCCAGCCCGATGATGGCGAAGGGGAGTGATATTGTAACGGTTGAGTAATGCTTTGAAATTATGCTGCTGCTCTTGAGGCGCTAATCGCCGCGACATGCGTAGCGTGCAGATAATCGATGTGCGGTAATCCAGACCTGCGCGTTTAAATTCGTTGCGTAAAAAGCTGTAGTCAAAGCGTGCGTTATGAGCGACTAAATGCCCATCGCCAAGCCACTCGCGCAGCGGCTTAGCTATCTGCACAAATCGTGGTGCGTTGCTTAGCATCCGATCGTCTATACCGGTCAACTGGCTAATTTGTGCCGGGACCTTACCCTCTGGATAGATCAAGCTCGACCAACGATCAATCACCTCGCCGTTAGCAATTTTTAAGGCCGCTATTTCGGTAATACGGTCACGTATCGGGCGTGTTCCCGTTGTTTCTAAATCAATAAAAATGAGGGCAGTTTCACTCATGCGCCTCCAAAGCGATAAGTAAGCAGTTAGAGTACATGTGGGTCTACTGCCAGACGTGAGAGAGGGAGCTTGTCGTCTATAAGGCCCATTTGCAGCAAGTAAGTTTCAAATGCGGTGTAGCGGTGACTGTCAACGGCGGCAGGACTGAGAGCCATGCGCCGTAAGATATCCTCCCAGGCGGCCGCGTTGATGTCATTGTCGAGCACGGGATGGGTGGCGATTAATAGCGCCCATGCGGGGTCAGGGTTTTCAACTATCCAATTACTCGCCTCTTCAATAGCGGTTGTGAAGCGTGACCACGTATCTGCACGGCGCACGACGGAATCACTGTTCGCGAGTACCACTAGCCCATCGTGGCGAGGGATGTCCAGCTCCTCAAAGCGGATCAGATGCGTGGTAATTCCTTCGGTGGCTAGCTGCGGCGGTAGATAGTGAAAGAAACCATCAGCCACGGCGTCTGCCTGGCCCTCTCTTAATGCACGTGTCGGATCAAAGTGTAAATTTTGAGGTGCAGAAAAATCATCTGTTTGTTGTACAGAGCGCGGCACTAGTCGTGGGATACTTATATTAAGCCCTTCGCGGGTGGTGTAGCCATAATGCAACCCCGCTAAATTTTTTGCGTTATCAAGCTGCGCGGGCCCCATTACGACTACCGCTGTTAACGCTGTTTCAATCAGTGTCGCAATGCGAATAATAGGGGCGCCTTCATGGGCATAAAGGTGTAGCAAAGGCTGACGTGTTAACGCTAAATCTACCTCTCCAGCCGTTAATAGCTTGATAGCAATAGATGGATCAGCCGGTGACTGAATGTCTACCTCAAGACCTTGGGCGGCATAGTAGCCACGTTCTTTTGCCACCACGAGCGCTGCATGCTGGGGACTTAAGTACCAATCCAACATTAACGTAATGTTTTTTAGTGGCGGTGGCTCTAACGCAGGCGCCGGTGTCAGTGCCATGGTCGGCACTTCCTCTTCGCTGACATCCTCAATAGGAGGCCACAGTGAAGGTGGCACTACCACAACGGTTTCTAGCATCAGCGGAATTGCTGTCTGATCGTTTTTCTGATTGTCGCTGTCAGCGTGACAAACGGAAGTGAAGAGCAACAAAGTGACAATAACGGTGAGTAACGCAAAGTGCCACTGGCGTGATCGGCAGCGCAGCATAGTCAGTAACTCCAAATCTTGTGACGGCGAAGTGTAGCCGCCGAGTAAAGCTCCTGACCAGCCCTTTAGGCATAAGCGTAAGCCGTCAAGGCACAGTAAATTAAATGGTTACATGCAATAATAGCGCTGTATTGAAGTAGAGGCAGAGAGTCATGGATGCAATTTATATGTTCTTTTTGGTGGGCGGCGCGCTGATGGCGCTGAGCATCTTGGCAAGTCGCTTATCGTCAATGATGGGCGTACCTGTACTACTTATTTTCCTAGGGCTGGGCATGCTGGCGGGTGAAGAGGGCGTGCTTGGCGTGGTGTTTGATGATTACTCCATGGCGTTTGCTATTGGTCACCTCGCGCTTGCCATGATCTTGTTAGATGGCGGCTTGCGTACTCGCCTTAAAACCTTTCGGGTTGGTTTTAAACCGGCACTCTCTTTGGCCACGTTTGGCGTTTTTATCACCAGTGGCATCGTTGGTTTAATCGCGATGTGGATTTTTGATCTCACGCTGGTGCAGGGGTTATTAGTCGGTGCGATTGTTGGCTCGACCGATGCTGCTGCCGTATTTTCAATGCTTAGTGGCAGCGGCGTTAATCTTAATGAGCGTGTAGGGGCTACGCTTGAAATAGAGTCAGGCACCAACGACCCGATGGCGATTTTCCTGACGCTAATGTTGGTGGAGTTGCTGGTAGGTGACATTGGCGGCCCAGCGGACACGCTGCTATTTTTCATTTCGCAATTTGGAATTGGCTTAATTGTTGGGGTCGGCGGTGGCTGGCTAAGTGCCAAATTGCTGCGCTGGCTCGACTTAGCACCTGGCCTTTATGCAATGTTAGCGCTGGCGTTAGGGTTTAGCGTTTTCGGCTTCGCCAGCGTATTGGGCGGTAGCGGATTTTTGGCGATTTACCTAACCGGTCTGATGATTGGCAATCAGCCGGGGCGGCACCTCAATTTCATTTTGCCTGTACATGACGGCTTGGCATGGCTCAGTCAAATCGGCCTATTCTTGGTGCTGGGTTTATTAGTAACGCCCAGTGAGCTATGGGACGTAGCGCTGCCTGCTAGTTTGGTGGCGCTAGCGCTGATATTTGTCGCTCGCCCATTGGCCGTGCTGATTGCTATTAAGCCATTTTTCAAATTCCGCTGGCGCGAAACCTTCTTCATATCCTGGGTGGGGTTGAGAGGCGCCGTTCCGATTGTGCTGGCCATCTTCCCCGTTATAGGCGGGGTCGAAAATGCCTCTCTGTACTTTAACATCGCTTTTGCCGTTGTATTGATGTCACTGCTGGTCCAGGGCGGCTCGCTAACGCTAATGGCCCGGTACCTAAAGGTAGAGGTGCCGGTTGGCACCGTCCCCAACCGACGGGGTCCGCTGGGTATTTTACCCGAGAATGACTTTGAGCTATTTGTTTATGGCGTAGAGAACCAAGATTTAGAAGACGTGCCTATTCGCCTGCTGCGTTTTCCTTCTGGGGCATTAATTTCTGCGCTGTTTCGTAATCACGCTATGCTGCAACCGAAGGGCAGTACGCGCCTGCAACTGGGCGACGTGATTTGCGTTATTGGTCGCTCAGCGGATTTGAATACCCTTAATCGGTTGTTTAATGGTGATGCGAAACTGAAACAGGAGCGCGAGTTTTTCGGTACCTTTACGCTGGATGGCACCTCACTAATGCAAGATGTGGCACTGGCCTATGGGCTAACGTTAAGCGACGGAGAGGCGAACATCACGCTGGCCGAATTTGTTGCCATGCGCGTAGGAGGGAATCCAGTGCTAGGGGATGATGTGGACTGGCACGGCATACACTGGGTAGTCAGCGAGATGGAAGGTGGAAACATTACTCGCGTTGGTATTCGATTGTACTAAGGGCGTTGACTTACAAGGAAAAGCTGGTAGTATATGCACGCATAAGCCGGAGGGATGGCAGAGCGGTTGAATGCACCGGTCTTGAAAACCGACGTAGGTGAATAACCTACCCAGGGTTCGAATCCCTGTCCCTCCGCCACTATTAAAAAAGCCCCGTAAATCAAAAGTTTACGGGGCTTTTTGTTTTCTTATTTCACTACTCAGTTTCACTACTTTTTTCACTACTCTCCCCACCTATAGACTGAAGAACCAGAAAAGAGACTAATTAGTCCCTTTTGCATAGCGAAAGTACGTCTACAGGCAGCAGAATATCTGGCGGGTGAGCATCGGCCCTTGGCACAGCCAAGGGCTGCCTCATAGAAAGGCTCTCAGATTCCCAAATATCGAGCAGTAGCTTTAAAGAGAGGCTTGCGCCACTTGATAGGGGTAAGGCAAACTAAGTATGGCTAGGTAGCGGGTTGCCTGTAGGCAGTCTTAAATCAGCGTGCAGGCGAGAAGGGTTAAGTTGTTCGACTTGCCAAGGGTTTACGCTGTGGCAGAGTGTGACTCTTTCATTTCAGTCTGCACCGCATAAACAGTGCTGGTACTTGCTGGTGCTAGCTTGGCTACTTTCCTAACGCTGAAACCTGCTTCTAACAATTCTCGGATACGCTGGCGCTTTTCTTCATCCGCTGGGCGTCCCTTGTATTTACCCTCTTGCTTTGCCTTTGCTATGCCTTGTTGCTGGCGCTCACGTCTCTGTTCGTAGTCCTTGCGGGCGATAGCAGCCATCATATCTAGCATCATTGAGTTGATTGCATCCAGCATGCGAGCAGTAAACTCATCTCCGCTGGTGTCCTTCATGCTTTGGTGGCTGGTGGGCAGGTCTACGGCAACCACGCGCAGCCCTTTGGCATCAATCTCAGCACGTAGGCGCTTCCAGTCGTCACGTGGCAGACGGGACAAGCGGTCGATAGCTTCCACTAACAGTACATCTCCTGGCTGCGCGTCGTTCAGTAGCCGTCGCAATTCCAACCGTTCTGCTTTAGCCCCTGAAGCGTTCTCCGTGTAATAGCTGGCGATGCTGCTACCCTGACCTTTAGCGAATGCAGTCAGTTGCTCACGGGCACGGCTGGCATCTTGATCTTCTGTACTGGCGCGTAGGTAGGCACGAATAAACATCAGTTAGGCTCGCTTTGTGGTGAGGTGTATCGGTTTGGGTTGAGTTCGTTAAGTGTATCGGTTTGAGTTAATTTCCGATAATAACGATACGCTATAAGCCGCTCACTTTTTATATCGGTTGATGTATACCTTATTCGATACATTAGGCGCCTTCAAACTTGACCACTGCACTCAAGAGCTTTTGAGGGTGAGACCATCTTCTAATTTGAACTTATTGCATTCATGGAGGGGATATGTACAAGACGTTGACGTCTTGAGGGAATAGCAAGGATGCTCCATCCTGAATTCTTGCAAGGATAGGGGGGGGGGGAGTAAAGATAGGGTTTGGTAGAGATTGGGTCAGCCCGCTCTTCGCTAATAAAAAACTAGTTCTTACAACGTTCAGACCATATTTCCGGGAATATCAAAGAGTCTTCGTTGCTTAAGAGGACATTAGATGTTCCTCCAGTTCTGCCGTTATCGCTAACAACCGTATGAACAATAAACTGTGTACGCCCCGCGTAAGCGCCGAAAGCATTTTTCGAATTAAAACTACCGCATACATCCCCCGAGAGAGTTTCGCCATCTTCCGAAGCCGTTCCGTAGAAATTAGTATCCTCAAAACGCGTTGAGCCTGGATCCCTCATCATTTTCTTTATTCTACCTTCAGCGAATGATATTGCATCTGATTCACTTGGAGGTGTGACGCTGGAGATCACTACGAAAACCATAAACGCGATGACCAGGCCAGCCACCACCATTAAAAACGTCTTCATTAAACATTCCTATGGTCTATTTTGAACTCACGCACCGCCAGCACCATGACTACCAACCAAAAGAAGGCTCGCAGGCACCGCGAGGAGCTGTTTTGAATATCGAAGAATACCTAGTTCAGCCCACTATTGCTACATTGTTTCTTGTTTTATCAAGACCTATTGGAAGCATCTCTGTAGCTCGATAGCTTGCACTCAGCCTCAAGGGCTACCTTGACTCATGTAGTGTATGTCCAGGGTGGCACTCAGCTATGCCTCTAGGAGCTCCTGTGGGCGTGCTAGAGGCGTTTTAATGGGGTTTGGTAGTAGGGGTAGGGCTGGGGGTTATCGTGGTTTAGAGGGGCTTCTAACCCTAGTTAGATTAGGTTTTGATTGATGTTTGGGAGAGATGGAAGGGTGGGCTTAACACACAGCATAAACAGAAAAGGCAGAACCCCGTATAATCGAGGCTCTGGCTTCATTAGGTGACTGACTAGCCTATACTGGCCACTCTCTTGATCAGTTGTGATTGTTGCTATATTGTTACGTTATTGCATTATGCGGGAATACTTAAGGGTGTGTAGGTGTTAGCAGCTTGTTGCTTAAACTTCTCTACCAGCTTCTCTCGTTCTGCTTCTTGCTTAGTACGCTGTTTCTCCTCTTCTGCCTCGACGAGCTGCTGCACTAGCAAAGACTGATAGTGTTGGTGCTCTGCTTCCAGCTCTTCAATATAGCGTTGCTTGGTCTCACGCTTCACTGCTTCAACATCTTTAGTCAGTAAATGCTCTGGTTTATTGAGATGAACAACATATGGTGGCGTATGAAGATCCAGAGGGAAGTCTGTTGATAGGCTATAGCCTTGCTTTACTAGCTCCTCATAGTCTAGCAGGAGCTGTTGGGGCAGGTCTCTCTGTAGTCGGTGCTTAGACTGCTGACTCTTGGAGAAGAGTAGTTCTGCTGAGGCAATACGGCTATCTAGCTCTTCTTGGCTGTACTGGCGGGGAGTGCCTTTAATAGTGATCTTGTCTTTTGCTTGGTTAGTCATTTTTGTTACTCCTGTTTGTGTTTATGGTTTAGTCTTTTTGTGTGGACGCTTTAAAAGGCGGGAAAACAATCTCGCTTTCAGCTCGGCAATAGTTCACTTGCTTCGCTGCGTTCATATTGCAACCCTAACCTAATTTTAAAAAAGGTTGTGTGAAGCCGTCATACCCGTCATGAAAGCTCTACAAGGCACGGTGTATGGGCCTTAGGGGCCATGACGGCTGTATGACGGCTGTATGACGGGTGTATGTAGCCGTCATAATTAGAAGGAAATTTTAGATAAGGCAGCCTCTAACTGTCTCGGTGGGGTAGCTGTGCTATACCCATCCTCCAAACCTTTCGGTGTTATATAGTATTTCTGAGATGACCCCCTTTTCATCTTGCAACCCAAGCTAAGCAAGGCGCTGGCAATATTAATTTCAGAGATACCCTTTTCAAAATCACCATCTATCTTGGATTTTACCCACTGCACAGACAGAACAGGGTGCGTTTCGATAACTGAAGATAGAATCTCTTCCAGTCTGTCTGTTGTAGAAAACCCCATCATTTCCGTTTTTGAGGTCGTCGGTGGTGGAGCATCTGTCACTCTAAAGCTACTCAAGTTAACTTGCTCTAAATAGTCCCTTACTAACTGGAAGCCTCCATCTAGCAACCAAGGCTTTAACTTGCTATTGATGAAGTCCGAGGTTTCCGCTTGGCTCTCTTTGTGTTTAATAAACTCCGGCACCCAGAACCTTCTATCGCCTTTCTCTAGCATCAAGGGGAGGTGGTCGTTACTAGTGACAATGAAGTTAATGTAGTTATCAATGGTAATAGTCGGTTTATGTTTTCTATGCAGTGGAATTGTCGCATTGCCCTGGAAGGCTTTAAGCGCATCTGTTGTGCTCTTTTTGCTCTTATACACCTCATCAATCAACAGCAGCGTTTTACCCTCTACTACGTCGTTGAAGTCGCCTACAACATCCTTTAGGCCACACACCGCTACACTTCGTTTGCCTATCAAGTTAGCCAAAAGAGTTTCAACAAGAAAGCCTTTTCCCACTCCGTGCTCGCTCCTTAAGACAGGAGTTGCTATTACTCTCTCTTCTGGCTTTCTTACAGTATGAGCTAACCACCAACCAAAATAATTGCGTTCCATATCGTTTGGAACCCATCTTTTTAGAAACTCTAAAAACAAAGATACTTGAGAGCGGACTACTTTATTGCCAGAAGGCTGGATGGCGGGTGGCTGCCAGAGATTGAGGAGGCCCTCTGTAAGCACTCTGTGGCCATTTGGCTGGAAGCCCTCACCATATACCCAGTCTAGGCTGTTAAGGAGGTATTGGGGGTCTGGTGAAGGGCTGGCGCTTTGTTTGCTGTAATAATTGCAGAGAATGGCTGGATCAGCTTGTTCTGTGTCAGTAACAACATCTTTAAAGCGGGGAAACGTGTTGCTAGAGGGGAGTCTAATAAAGCGATCTTTTACAGCTTCAATTGCTTTGGTGTCAAATTTCTTAGTGCAGTGTGGTGTTGCGTTGGTCATTAATATTTACCTCGTTTGAGTGGGTATGTGTGTTTGTCTTCATATCAGTAAGAGCCTTAGAGATGATTACGTTCAAAGTGTGGTTAGTGCTAGCAAATCCGTAGAGGCTCATGACCTCTAATAGCTCTCTGCTGGCGCGTTCATTCAGTTTTGTGCGCATATTCCTGACTCCTGATAATAGTTGATGGAATCTTTAATTAGCTTCAACTTAGTTAGAAGCTGGTTCAGAGGGTGACTCTTAAAGGGGTGGGGGATGCCGTCTGCAATTCTCTGTTTAATCAGGTCGCGGTATTGTAAGTCAGTCATATCTGGGTGCTCTGATTGCCGAAGACGGCGTACTCTAACCTGACACGTTGTGCTACAGAATACTTTATGGCTCCGCCTGCCAGAAATAGGCTTTCCACAGCAGATACAAAGGGAGTTATAAATTTTGGGCATAGAGTCTCCTCCAATAAGGTTTGGTGATTTGAGTTATGGTCTATAAGTTTACGGCAGACACAAAAAAGGAGACGCTAAAAGCAATCTCCTTCCTTAAAGGTCTGCCTTGATGGGCAAGGCGAGGGTGTTCGTAAAACTTTACATGCTGATTCTATTATACACTAAAAATACAGCAGGTCAAGCATATTAATGCAAATGAGTCAAATATTTTTTTATCGCTACCCTGTAATGCCCATTCTTCCTACAGTTGGTACCTAAATATAAAATACTGGGGAACGATAGAAGTGAAGCATAGAGGCTCATTCATTTCCCCAATAACCTAGGGTTTTATACCCTTAAAAAAGGACTTAGAACCCTACCCTGTAGGTAGGCCTAGGGTAAGGTGCTATCGTTGTTTCAAGGGGTATAAATTGCCTAGTTTGTTTAGGTTTTGATTGATGTTTGATAGTGGAGTGGGGTGAAGTTGTAGTGAAGCAACTCGATTGCCTCTCTCTTCTGTTCCATGGAAGCTCCAGCACTGTACACGTCAAACGTTATAAGGCCAGTCTCATGCCCAACGATTGCAGGGATAACTAGAGCTGGCGCTCCTTTATGTTGCATTTGGGTTACAGCAGTCTTTCTGATTGAGTGGTATACGTGAAGGCGAGAATAGCCTAATCCTGTCTTCAACCTGCCAAACCTCTTGGACATATAATCTAGTCGATTCTGGTATTTATTGTTGCCGCCTTTGAATAGATACCCGTCTGAAGAGCTGTTCAATAGACGCTTAAGCAGTGTTGTAATCTCAGAGTGAAGGGGGATCTCACGAAGACCCGCTTTCGTCTTGGAGTCTTCTATCTTTATGCTGGTGGGAATGTGGCCTGTGAATATGACGTTATCTTTGCTTATCCTCCCTATCTCTTCTATGCGGCAACCAGTGTATGCACCAACTGCTATAAGGTTGGCAAGGTCTGTATCGCCTTTCTCTACTGCCGCCTTGTGAAGATTCTCAACCTCTTCCACAGTGAAGGGAGTATAGCTTTCCCCAGCATCTTTGCCTGTTCTAGGCAACTTGTGGCCATCAAAGGGAGAGGGGCTTGCTCCAAACTGCTCACGAAAAGGCGGGGAGTATTTGATTGCCCACTCCCAGAATCCCCGACCTGACCAAAGATAATTCCTCCTTGTCTTGCTGGCAGAAGATACGGAATCAAGGAATCTATGAACGGAGTCAAAAGTAAGCTCAATACCTTCTGTACTTAACCAGTCTGACAACCTTTGCACTCTGGAAACATGAGAATCCCTTGTCTTCTGTTTCTCTACTTGGGTATCTAGATGCTTTGACCACTGCTCGACCATGGATTTGCTGATAGGAGAGCGTGGTTTAAAAGTGTTAGGGGAACGAGTTATTTGCCTTGCTTCTTCCACTTCCGATTCAGAGAGGGAATATTCATCAGCAGTGGCAGCAATGCCCACCTCCTCAATAATTTGGAGGTACTTGTTATGGAGGTCAATTCCTTCCCCCTGAGTTAGCGGCTTGTTCTCGATGAGCTTAAAGGAGTATTCCTTAATCCTTTGGGCAAGGTCTGGTCTGCCATCATCTATCAGGTCGATATGTAGGTCATAAAGAGAGTCTAGAAACTCGCCTGTATCTGTCTGCTCTGGCTTTGGGGTATAAAACCGTTGTGCAGCATCTACCTTTTTCTGAATCAGGGTTTTGCCCTCATCTGCCTGCAATTCTCGCCACTCATCAGCAGCTAGCTTTTTACTCGAACGGGCCTCAACAATCAGAGCCTTCCACTCTGCAAGAATGGGGTAGCTTACGTCTCTGGCCTGCGCTCTGTTGGATGTGCCCGTTGTACGCGTCAACGTTCGCCTGTTTCCGAGGGCTGCTCTGACGTCAGCAGGTATTGTTAGTTTGACGTACCAAGTCGATTCACCTGCTTTCTGATACAGGTAATCGCGTTCATATTTTTTGACCATGGGCAGACTCAAAGCAAGGTGATTTTGGCGCGTATTTCACTACTCAATTTCACTACTCTAGCTTCTTAGAGGCCCGTATATCAAGAGCTTAGGGGGCTACAGGTCGATTGTCTGAAAGTCCCTGTCCCTCCGCCACCTCGATACTAAGCTCCTGATTCGTCAGGAGCTTTTTTTCGTTTCTAGGCTTTGCGCTTCCTGCCAAGTAGCCCTTTTATAGAATACTCGGGGCGATTCAAAGTAATTAAGAGGCCAGGATTTAATCTTTCCTCTCATTTACCTCTAATGTCGACTTCTAAGCCCCTACGCTTGTCGCGGTGAGGGGCTTAGAGCTTTGCTAGAAAAGGATTCTAGCTTTCTAGTGAACCCGGCTGAGCCGTATCAAAAACCAGACTTATTAATCTTTGTCCCTCGTATACAGTCACCGTAAGCCTTCGTGTCGCCCATTTTTTCTGCTACTTTACGGCAATCTGCGGTTCGTGATGAAGAAGGGCCTGAGCTACAGCCTGCCAGCAGTACGGCAATTAAACACAGTGGGATGAGCGCCTTCATGGATAACTCCTTATCAGTTAAATAATCCTGCTACATTTAACAGCATCCACGCGGTCAATGTCGATTGGCTGAAATTTTTTATACGTGTGAATTCGAAGCGTATTGCTGCGATTGATAGGCACATATTCCTCAGCGCCTTAAAATCGTAATTAACCATCGGGTCTGATCGTGACGGAACGCCAATGCAGACATTATGTCTTAGCTGAAATATTCTTTAACGAGGAGTGGCGTATGGAGCGTGTATTCGCATGGGATCATCGACGTGAGCAAGTGGTTTATCGTATTCCCGGGCATACGCATAATGATGGTAGCGAAGATAGTGACTTCTCACCTGTCTGGCTGCCGAGCAGTGAGTCAGAGCTGCCGGATGGCATCACCATTGATGACCTGCGAAAAGTAACCGTTAAGGATTGATTCTATTGATGGAAAATACCAATCCTGCCTAAGCGGATCACCTAATGCAGAAGCTAAGTATTTGAGAGATAGATAATTGCGAATAGAAATACCACCAAAACGTCTTGTTGGGTCGGCTAGCCTTATCTAATTTACGCTTGACTCCATTGTTTATCTCAAAATAAGCGTTATTATGCTGTGAGTTTGATGCTATTAATTCACTAAGGAACATCTAACATGTTGAAAGGATTGATCGTCTGCTTTGCGATGCTATTTGCTCAATTGGCAGTGTTGCATGTGATCGATGCACGTTTATACAGCTCCCCTCAAGATGCACGTCAAGCGGCAGTCACCACCGTGACCGCTCATAAAGATGATGAAGAAGAAGCACAAAGCTAAATAATTCTTCCATCAGACGATGACCTAGTGGCACGGCTCGCGTCACTAGGTGTTCGTAAGAGTTAGACTTATTTAGGTAGCTCATTTAGCCAGTCTTTAAACGTCGCCCACGAACGCTGGGCGGTCCAAACACACTAAAGGCGTGTGGTGCACCGGCATAAATACCGACTTCGTAGGCAATGCCCGCTGTTTCGAGCTCACCTGCGAAGTAGTGCAACGTTGAATTACCATTTGTGTCGAAGACAAGTACTTGCGTCTGGAACTCAGTAACGGCATGCTTGTCCGTTGGTAGAATACTATTAGGGAGCATTAACACATGGCTTACAACGACTCACGTATGGCGCACGCCCAGGCGGGCGGTGTGGCAAACAGTGTCAGTACTAACAAAGTATTGCGTAATACCTACGCACTGCTGGCGATGACACTCTTGTTTTCGGCAGTAACAGCGGGTGCCGCCGTTGCAATGGGTATTCAGCAGATGAACATTTTTGTGTTCTTCATTGGTGCTTACGGACTAATGTTCCTTGTACACAAAACGGCGAACTCAGCGGCAGGGCTGCTGGCGACGTTTGCGTTTACAGGGTTCATGGGCTTTACCCTTGGGCCGATTCTCTCCGCCTACCTAACGCTTCCTAACGGCGGCGCATTGATCATGAATGCACTTGCTATGACGGGGCTTACGTTTGTTGGTTTGTCTGCTGTAGCACTTACGACCAAAAAGGATTTTAGCTTCCTAAGCAATTTCCTGATGGCTGGTGCAATCGTGCTGATTCTTGCCATGGTCGCGGGCATCTTCTTCAATATTCCTGCGCTTTCACTAATGGTATCTGCGGGCTTCGTACTGTTTGCTTCAGCTGCTATTCTGTATCAAACCAGTGAAATCATTCACCGCGCCGGTGAGACTAACTACATACTCGCTACCGTGACGCTTTACGTCTCAATCTACAATCTGTTTGTTAGCCTGTTGTCGATTCTAGGTATTATGAGCAACGATTGATTTTAAACAGCGCTAGACGATAGGACAGGCCCTTTTGTGAGGGCCTGTCTTTTTTTTAAGCTAGCTGTGACTAGGTATTAAGATGATGCAGTACGGTTTATTGGTGATGGGGGCTCCGTATAGCAGTCCTGCACCGCATTCTGCTTTACGTTTTGCCCACGCAGCTATTGCGCGGGGGCACCGGTTGGCGGGAGTGTTCTTCTATCACGACGGTGTCCATAATGCGTCTTCACTGATGACACCTCCGCAGGATGAACTCAACCTCAATGAAGCCTGGCTCGAGCTTCATCGTCTGCATGACGTACAATTAGATGTCTGTATTGCTGCAGCGTTGCGCCGGGGGGTGATAAGCGAATCGGAAGCGCAGCGGCATGGTAAGCAAGTGTTTAATATTGAGAAACCTTTTGAATTAACCGGTCTTGGACAGTTACTTGAGCTACAGCAGCGTTCTGACCGCTTTATTACTTTTGCTTAAATGGTGAGTCAATGGCGGCGCCTGATGCACTACTGGTGATTATTCGCCATGCACCTCACGGCTCAAACTGGTTACGTGAAGGATTAGATACGGCACTGGTTGCGGCGGCGTTTGGACAGCCGGTAGAACTGTTATTTATGGGGCAGGGTATAATGGCCCTGTTAAAAGAGCAGGGTAGTGGCGCACCAGGTCAAAAAGCCACACTACCAACGATCGATATGCTGGAAATGTACGACATTGATAAGCTCTGGGTGCCACAAGAGGGATTGGAAAGCCTGAATATATCTGCAGATTCGCTTGTCGATAGCGTAACCCTAATAGCGAATGTCGATATCCCTAATTTATTGCAACAACACGCAAAAATACTCAACTTTTAGTGGGGGCATGGCGATGTTACACATCCTCACGAAGATGCCAGACAGTAGTATATATGCTCAAATGCAGCTTGCAGCAGGGGCTCAAGATACGGTGCTATTGGTTGAAGAGGCGGTGACTGCCGCTCTTAATCCGACCTGGAATGCATGGCAGTACTTTCATAAGCGCATTTATTTGCTTTCAGAAGACCTTGCTTCTAGAGGCCTAGTAACGAGAGCCGCTGATCATGGATTACCTACGATCGATGCAGACGGTTTTGTCGTACTGACAGAACAGAATGAAAAAATAGTAACCTGGTATTAAGTATGACTAACCCGAAAATATACCGCTATCTTGATTCGGAAAAAAAATGGGGTCTTGATCCTGAAGGTTATCTTGTTAATCAAACAGACTGGAGCGAGCCCGTAGCCGAGTTAATGGCAAGCGAAGAAGGATTGCCACTGACCCCTGCGCACTGGGAAATAATAGACGTTGTTCGGGCTTTTTATCAGCGCTATGAAATGGCACCGGCGATGCGGCCGCTGGTAAAAGCAACCAAAACGGCACTGGGTGAAGAGAAGGGGCGTTCCATCTACTTGATGCAGCTTTTCCCAGGCAGCCCGCCTAAAAGGATTGCTCGATTAGCTGGTTTGCCAAAGCCGACTAATTGCCTCTAACACGCATTTTTCAATCACGTTAAGCAACATCGCCGCGCGTACATACCGAAAGCACCACTGCATCGCTATGGCTGGTCGAAACGAGCGCATGGCCCATATCACTATCGAAGTAGATACTGTCGCCTTCAGCTAACATTAGCGGGGCATAAAACTCGGTGTGGAGCATGATATCGCCATGTAGCACCATTAAAAATTCTTCGCCATCATGGCGCACCCATTGTTGATACTCCTCGAAACTGCGGGCGCGTACGATAGTTTTGAAGGGGATCATGCGTTTTTGGGCTAACTGATGCCCGAGCAATTCATGCTCGTAGGTAGGCGTAGGGTGCAGCTGCCCTTTGCCTTTGCGGGTTAAATCGCGGCGGCCCATGGTGTAGCGCTCGCGCTTTGGTGGCGTCAGCAGCTGAGGCAGGTCAATGTTCAGGCCCGTCGTTAGCTTCTGCACCACGCTAAAGGTAGGTGACACTTGGTCATTCTCAATTTTAGACAGCGTTGAACGTGCAAGCCCTGTACGCTGGCTTACATCTTCCAGCGTCCATTGGTTAGCTAGACGAATTTGCTTGAGTCGTTCGCCCAGGCGCAGTGGTTCGACAAACGGCTTGCTTCCCGATGCAATACGCAGCGCGGCATGCTCTTCAGTAGTTGCGGTCATAAATCGTCACATTGGCTGCGTTAACGTGGGGCATTTAAATATAAATATGATACCACAGCTCAAACTCACGCCCATTAGCCAGCCCCAATAGAGGCGGGCCTTAAGGCACTTCGGCGAAGGGCAGACCCAGCAGCGCTTTTAGATGCGCCTCGACACCACTGGCTAACGATTTTGGGTTATAGCCACCTTCAAGCACCGAAACAATACGGTTATCGGCGTAGAGCGTGGCGATTTCCATAGCAAGATGAGTGATCCAGTAAAAGTCTTCATCCTCCAAGCAAACGTCGCCCATTGGATCATCACGATGGGCATCAAAGCCTGCAGATATCATAACTAAATCTGGCTTAAAAGCATGCAAAGCAGGCAGCCAATGGCTTTCGATAATGCACCGAAACTCGGGGCCATCGGTGCCGGCTTCCAATGGTGTATTCACAACGTTTTGCCACTCACTGCGTAAGTAGCGCCACGGATAAAACGGATATTGGAAGCTTGTGCAAATGAGAATTTCAGGATCGTTTTTGAAAATATCGATTGTGCCATTGCACTGATGCACATCAAAATCCAGTATGGCAATGCGCTGAGCACCATATTTTTCGCGTGCATGGGCTGCGCCAACGGCAATATTATTATAAAAACAGAAGCCCATCGCATCGCTGGCTTCCGCATGATGACCTGGTGGCCTAACGGCACAAAACACATTATCTGCCTGGCACTTAAAAACCTGATCAACCCCCCTAATAACAGCGCCGGCAGCCATTCTAGCGGCTTGCAGGCTGTCAGGATTCATCATGGTATCGTCATCCAATGCAATGATGCCTTCTGTGGGTAAACACTTTTCCAGCGCGCGAAGATGACGCAAGGGGTGTACCCTGGCTAATGCCTCTTCACACGCTTCTTTGGCGTCGGACTGCATGGTCTGCTGTAGTAAGCCAGCAAGCGATAGGTGAGCGCGAATAGCCTCCAGACGCTGTGGGCTTTCCGGATGCTCTGGCCCCATATGGTGCAATGAGCAATCGGGGTGGGTAAGGTAGGCGGTAATCATTCAAGCGCTCCATTATTATTGATGACACCTTAATTGCCTCCAGGCCCTACGCGACAGTCTCAATAAGTCGTACAGCCGCTATTTATGTCAGGGGAGACTTATTCGTGAGCACGCGCTTCTTACACCATTTTTTTCAGCCTCGTACACTTGCGGTATTTGGTGCCTCTGAAAAGCCGTCATCGCTGGGCGGTTTAGTGCTGAGAAACATTCAAGAGGGCGGCTTCAAAGGGTCGCTATGGGCCGTGAACTTGAAAGGCTACGCTCAGGTATTCGGAGTCCCGTGCGTTAGCCGCGTAAATGAGCTGCCCGAAGTGCCCGACCTAGCCGTGGTGTGCTCGCCTATTGAGGGTATACCCAGTTTAATTAAAAAGCTTGGTCAGGCAGGTGTCAAAGCCGCTCTGGTACTTTCTGGCGGTGCTTATCTGGATCGTGATAAGGGCAATAAAGGCTCTATTCGTGAAAGGATGCTGAGTGCGGCCCGTATTTCAGGCATCCGGGTATTGGGTCCTGAATGCATGGGGCTGATTGTACCGGGCAAAAATCTTAATGTTTCTTACGCCAGTCAGCCGGTAAAAGCGGGGCGTGTCGCTTATTTGGGCCAGTCCGGCATGCTGGCCAATGCAATGATAGATTGGGCCGCTGGGCGAGATGTAGGCTTTTCACATCTAATTACGGTTGGCGATAGCGTAGACGTTCTATTGCCGGATCTTATTGATTACGTTAATCAATACTCACCCGCTCAGGCAATATTGCTACACCTAGAGCGGATCAATGATGCCCAGCACTTTATGACGGCCGTGCGCGATGCATCGCGTAATCGCTTAGTGCTGGCGATCAAAAGTGGGCGCACGCCCGAATCTGACATTTCCGGCATGGCGCCCACGCCCGGCATTGCGAATCGCGATGCAGTATTTGATGCTGCCTTTGCTCGGGCTGGCGTTGTGCGCGTTGATGATTCTGATGAGCTGCTTGATGCGCTAGAAACGCTTTCACGCATGAAGCCCCTGAAGGGGGATCGCCTGGCCATTGTCTCGAACGGGTTGGGGCCTGCCATGCTGGCTATCGATAAGCTGATTAGCGCTGGCGGTAAGTTAGCCGAATTTAGCGCTAAAACGCAGGCGGCATTGCACCTTAGCCAGGTCGACATGAGTAAGCCGGGGGAAAACCCGGTGGATTTAGGCGGCAATGCGTCGCCCGAGCGGTTTGTTCAAGCGCTGGAAATTGTCACTGCTGATGCCAATGTCGATGCCGTACTGGTCGTTCACGCGCCCACTCGCATGGCGCCATCGTTAGTCACTGCTCAAGTGCTAATCGATAACCGTAAGAAGTTTCGTCGTAACTTACTGACCAGTTGGATGGGCCTAAAAGAGGCTTTGAATGCGCGTCATATATGTAATTTAGCCGAAATCCCTACCTACATTTCACCAGAGAAAGCCGTTAAGGCTTTCATGCACATGGTGATCTACCAGCGTGTTCAGGCGCTGTTACAAGAAATTCCGCCCAGCTTACCCTTTTCAACGAGTCCTGAAATACGCGCTCAGTGCCGCACGCTCATCAAGCAGGCAAAAGAACAGGGCCGGCAAACGTTAACTCACTCTGAAACTGCTCAAGTGCTTGAGGCATACGGTATTCCAACGGCACCCAGCGTGTACTTATCTAGTCCTGAAGAAGCGCTTGAAAAAGCCATAGGTATTTCGGGAAGCAAAGCGCTCAAGGTTGTCCATGAAGGCAATTGCCGCCCTTATCGGTACCGCAAGCATCCGCATAAAATTTCTGCAGGCTTATTGCAGGATTTAGAAACCCCAGAGCAGGTGGCTGAGGGTATTCGTCAGTTGGGCGATAAAGTCGCGGAAAAATTCCCGGAGTATGAGATCCGCGAATACTGCTTGCAGCCTATGCAACGCGGCAAGCATTCCATGCAGATCTGCGCAGGTATTACTCGTGATCCGGTGTTTGGCCCGCTTATTGTCTTTGGTATTGGCGGTTATAAGGTCAATGTCTTAGCCGATCGCCAAGTAGCGCTGCCGCCGCTGAACATGAGCCTAGCCGCCGACGTAGTGGGCAGAACGCATGCGGCCTCGTTAATTCGCGAACACTCCGCCGACCCTAAGCGGGATATACAGCATCTGTGCCAAATGCTGGTCAAATTATCGCAAATAGCGTCAGACCTTAGCGATCTGCGCGGGCTTGAGGTTAATCCGCTGATACTCAATCGCGATGGTATGATCGCCGTTGATTTCGCGATGGATCTGGGTACACCGTCGCGCTTTGCGATCATGCCTTATCCAGAAGAGCTACGTGAATGGGTGACGCTAAAAAATGGCTGGAAAGTCGAGGTAAGGCCTATTCGTGCTGAAGATGCGCATTTAATTACCTCGTTCCACCGCCAGCTTTCAGAAGAGAGCATTCGCTTTCGCTACTTCCACAATAAATCCAATTTAACGCAGCGTGATTTGTCGATTTTGTCGCATATCAACTACGACCGCCAGATGGCCTTTATTGCTGAATATTTAGGTGAGAACGGCAGCAAAGAAATGCTTGGCGTGGCGAGAGTGTGGAACGACCCTGACAATATTCGTACCGAGTTTTCAATCATCATTCGTGATGACTTGCAGGGGCTCGGCATTGGCAGCCTGTTAATGAAGAAGATGATCGACTACTGCACTAACATCGGCACCCTGGAAATGATCGGCAAAATCATGGTCGATAACCATCCGATGCGGGCCTTGATGAAGCACCTAGGTTTTAAATGCCGTTACAACATGGAAGAGCAGGTGATTGATGCCGTGCTACGCCTCAATGAACCTGACAATGAGTGGCAGCGGCATCGCCTCGAGAGCCTGCCAGACTAATCTCAAAAGGCCTGTCGCTATCCCTGCAGGCCTCTCGAATGCTTTTTATGTACTCGTCGCGTTAAGGCGCTAAGCGAAAACGGCTCCACTCATGGCTATCGCGACGTTCAAACCGCAGTCGGTCGTGCAAACGACTGGGCTGGCCTTGCCAAAACTCGATCATGTCAGGTGCTACGCGGTAGCCGCCCCAGTGAATTGGGCGCGGTATGTCTTGTCCATCGTAGGCTTGTTCAAAGCGCTTTTGGCGCTCTTCAAGCCAGTTGCGCCCTGGAATCACAACGCTTTGGGTAGCAATCCAGGCACCAAGCTGGCTCCCGCGCGGGCGGCTGGCAAAATACTCATCTGACTCTTCGGTGGGTATCCGCTCAACGAGTCCTTCGATACGGACCTGCCGGGAAAGTGATGGCCACCAAAACGTCATAGCCGCGTAGGGCACATTGCTTAACTCACTGCCCTTATGGCTATGGTAGTTGGTGAAAAACACCATTCCGCGTTCATCAAAGCCTTTTAACAGCACTACCCGTGCGTGTGGCCTGCCTTGGCTATCCACACTCGCCAGCGTCATGGCATTGCTATCCTGGCCTTCTTTTTCCAGAGCGAGAGTGAACCATTCATCAAATAGGACAAAAGGATCGTTGGGTGCCAGCGACTCATCTAGCCTGCCGCCTTCATAATCACGCCTAATATCGGCTATGTTACGTGTCATCGAATGACTCTCCCTTGAATTTCATCCATGGTCGCCGGTTTTACCTCAAAGCTCAAACCGCTACTCTCGATTTTCAATGAATATAGAGCGATCCACTAGGCTTTCGCCAGCAAGTGATTACAACGTTATTTTTGATAGAGCTATTTTTGGCGCAACTGCCGGCTACGAAAACGCGCATAGCCCATACAGCCCGCAAAAAGGGCAAGCGAAACGATGGCTTCCGAAATGCCACGAACGCTTTGCCCTGGAACGCTTGCCAGCATGACACCTTGAGTGAAATAGAGCAGGCTGACGAACGCAAGCCATGCGTGTCCACGCGCCCGCCGGCCAATAATAGAAGGCAGAAACAGTACAAGGGGAAGCACAAAAGCCACGACAGGGCGCCAGTTGAATTCATCGCCCTGTACTAAAAAACCTCGATAAATAACCAATACCAGCAAGATGGCACCACTAACTAGCACCAGTTGGCGACTTTTAAGCGTGAGCTTATCTAATCCATGCCGTGCCTCGATATCTTCCAGCCACTGTCTCATACAGCGTTCTGCCGCATGGCATTCAATGCTAGTGCGAGTCGAGCCAGCCGTTTTCCCTGTGCAACGCAAAGCTCGCGCTCATGCGCATCAACAGAGTGATCGCTGCGAGCTCCGGCTAGGTGGCTCGCACCGTAGGGCGTGCCACCCCTCTGCGTCTCTAATAGCGCTGTTTCGCTATACGGTACACCCGCGTAAACCATTCCATGATGCAGCAAAGGCACCAGCATCGTCAGCAATGTGCTTTCCTGACCGCCATGCAAACTTGAGGTTGAGGTGAATGCGCAGGCAGGCTTATCAATCAGTGCACCGTTCATCCATAGGCTGCTGGTGGAATCGATAAAATACTTAAGCGGCGCCGCCATATTGCCAAATCGCGTTGGGCTACCCAATGCCAACGCGCTGCAGTTACGCAAGTCGTCTAGATCAGCATAGATCGCGCCCTCAACAGGAATTTCGGGATCAACGGCTTCACAGGTTGTTGAAACCGGTGCCACAGTGCGCAACCGTGCCTGAATACCGGGTACGCTTTCTACGCCGGCTGCAATTTGCTGCGCCATGGTGGCGGTAGCGCCGGAGCGAGAGTAGTAGAGAACCAAAACGTATGGGGTCATATCATTCATCATCATTCCTGAATAAGATCATAAAAGCGGTCTTGATAAATACAGATAAGCCTATCTGTCCTATGGTACCAGAGCTACCGACAATGCTGGCTAGGAGGCAAGCGCCGTTCGTGTATCTGGACGACGCAAGTAAACCCAGGCACAAGTGCCGTCCTCAAGAGTTATGGTCCTACGATCGTAGCGTACGCCCAGCCGTTCATAGCGGTCTAGGCGGCGCAATTCCGCGGCGTCTATAGTGAGTAGCAACCCATTGACGTGACTCTCGGGCTCGGGCGTAAGGTCAAGACCGTTGCGCTGATAACCCACAAGCACGGCGTCTTCAGGAGAGCCGAAACTACCCATAACGGCCAAGCGCACCGGAGCATAGCGCAGCGTACCGTATACAAAGACCTGATGGATGCGCTGCTCAATGTCGTCTAGATCGTCTGGGCGATCATAAAACCATGGGCTGAGCATGGTTAGCCACAGCCATCCTGCCATGCCCACAATCCCCACACCGCTGCCGATGGCTAGGCGTTTCAACCAAACTGTTTTAGCCAAAACAGAGTGCCTCTCACTGAAGGGTAAATAAGTGCAGGCATAGCTTGGCGCTCTGAATAGATGATGACAAGCCCTATGTTATCGACTTATTTAATCTGTTTAAGCACAGTATTCGAGTTTGTTAGGATAGTCATTAGACCCTGTCAGAGGAGCCTGCAATGAATCAGCCACTTCGTGATGATATGGATTTTCGAGCTCTCGTCGGTGATGTTAGGCCGCTACCGGCAAGTAATCGCGCCGATCCTACTGCTCATCGTCAATGTCCTTCTGACGCTCAGCTGGCACGCCGTGAGTGGGCAGAAGAAGAGCGAGGAGCGCGCAATTTTTTATCCGACGACTTTGTCGACCTGCTTCCTCCTTTTGATCCTATCGAGTATCGCCGTGAGGGCATACAGCAAGGCGTTGTCGATAAATTAAAGCACGGCGGTTATAGCGTTCAGTCCCAGCTCCATCTGCTCAGGCGTCCTTTAAGCGAGTGTCGGCGGCTGCTTTTTCCTTTTATTCAGGAAGCCTATACCCACGATTTACGCTCGGTGTTGATTGTGCATGGCCGTGGGCGCGAGATTGATAGTCCGGCTAACGTTCTGCGCTCTTATCTTGCCAAGTGGCTCAGCCAATTTGAGGAAGTGCAGGCGTATGTATCAGCCCAGCCGTCTGAAGGAGGGCTGGGCGCCACGTGGGTAATGCTGCGTAAAAGCGCTCGCGCTAAAGCCAATAACCGCGAGCGCCAGCAAAAGAGACGTGGCCAGCTGTAATCGATACGGCATAAGATGCTATTATTGTAACATTAAGCCATTTTAAACCGTTAATGTCCTTATCTTAGACCTTTAAAAACTGACAGCTTATTGTAACTGATCTACTTAATAACCATGCTTCATAATGTGCTATATTTAGATCATAACCGATATTTTTTTCAACTATGTTCTCTTAAGAGCATCTTATGATTACTGAAAATAAATCACCCGCCGCGATTGCTGAAACGTTAGGGGAGCGCCTAAAGCAGGCGCGCCTCAATCATGACATGACACAAGCAGAAGTAGCAGATCTAGCGGGTTTATCCAGAAAGGTGGTACTGAATGCTGAAAAGGGAAAAATCCAATTAGAAGGTCTGGTAGCCATCATGGTGGCTCTTGATATGACGGCCCAGTTAGAGCACTTTTTACCACCACAAACTATTTCACCACTGCAGCTTTCCAAGCTTCAGAGCAAGCAGCGTCAGCGCGCCTCTGGCCAGAGAAAAACCAAGGATGAGGAGCCACTTGAATGGTAATGGAAGTTATCAACGTCAGCTATCTCGACCGCTACGTAGGGGCGGTGAGTTTCGATACTCGTACCGGCGTTGGTGCCTTTGAATACGATGGCGCCTTTATTAACGACGGCGTTGAGCTTTCTCCTATTAAAATGCCACTTGGCAAAAAAATATTCAGCTTTCCTGAGCTCAATGTTGAAACCTTCAAGGGCCTGCCAGGACTCATCGCCGACTCGCTTCCAGACGACTTTGGTAATGCCGTGCTCAATGCATGGGTGGCCAGCAAAGGCGGGCAGGCTGGCGATATTACGCCGCTGCAGAGGCTGCAATATACCGGCAAGCGGGGCATGGGAGCGCTGGAGTATTCGCCTGCCACGAAACTAAAAAGTCTCAATGCCTCCGCTCACGTTGAAATAGCCACCTTAGTCGGCATTGCGCAGGAAATACTCGATAGTCGATCAACCTTTTCCGTTGAGCTTAATAAAGAAGGCCAGGAAGACAGAGAAGCCATGATGGCACTACTATCTGTCGGAATGAGTGCTGGAGGCGCTCGTCCTAAGGCGGTTCTGGCGTTTAATCAGGATTTTACCCAAGTGCGCTCGGGACAAACACGCGTACCGGATGGGTTTGCTCACTTTCTAATGAAGTTTGATGGTGTCAGTGAGCATAATAAAAATCGTGAAACATTTGGCGACCCGCTAGGCTATGGCGCCATGGAGTACGTCTATCACCTGCTAGCGAAAGCCTGCGGCATTGAGATGATGCCTTGTAAGCTGATTAATGAAGGTCCACGGCGTCACTTTATAACGCAACGGTTTGATCGTATCGGCAATCGTAAACTGCACGTGCAAACCCTGAACGGCATAGCCCACGTTGACTATAAAAAACCAGGCTCATTCTCATACGCTGAATTATTTGGTGTGGCGAGACAGCTACAGCTTTCTGCCGCAGATGCCGAACAGCTCTTTAGGCGCATGGTTTTTAATATAGTGGCTAGAAACCACGATGATCATGCGAAGAATTTTGCATTTATGCTGAAAGGAGGAGCCTGGTCACTTGCACCGGCTTATGACCTTGCTTACAGCTACAAACCGGGGAGCCCATGGGTGAACAGCCACTGGATGAGCCTCAATGGTAAGCGTGACCATTTCTCTCGCAGTGACCTTTATACGCTAGAAAGGCTGAGCCCTTTGTTTACCCGTAAAAAAATCAACGCCATTATTGATGAAACCATTGCACACGTTGCCCAGTGGCGAAAGCTTGCCTGCGAACACGGCGTGCCGGAATCATTGATAGACGAAGTGGCGTCAAACCTTCGGCTCGCGCTTTAAAATCAAAAAAACCGGCAAAGGCGCAGGTCCTTTGCCGGCTGATACTCAATGTTACTTGCTGGCAGCTAAGCGGCGTTCAAACAATGCCTGGCGCACCTCAACATCCGTTTGATAACGAACGCTAAAAGCATTCAGCGCGCGCAAGGCATCTTCTGGATGCTGGTCGTCGCGTAGGGCCATTGACGTAAAGCCACAGCGGCGCATGTAGTCCAATTGATCAACCAAAACATCGCCAATGGCACGCACTTCACCTGCGTAGTGAAAGCGCTCACGCAGCAATCGAGCGACCGTGTAGCCGCGACCGTCGGTAAAGGCAGGAAAATCAATCGCAATGGCCGCCACACTGCCGATTTGCTCACTCAGCGCGGGGGTTAATTCGGTATCACTGGTAAGCAGCGGCGCCAGTTCAGCATCTTCTTGATTCGCTTGCCATAGCGCCAACGGTACAAACGCCGGGCGCTGTTCAGGCAGAGTATCGGTGTCATAGGAGACACACCAGGCGTTCTCGGCCGCTAACTCGCCATTCACAATTAAATGATTAGCGTGCAACGGCGTCTGCTCTAGCACCTCCGCCTCATCATTGGGCACATCTGTCGTTGGTGTGCTTGTATTTGGCATGCTCTTATTTGGCATAAACATGCTCCTTAAAGGGTTTTAGGCCAATACGGCGGTAAGTATCCAAGAAGCGTTCGTCTTCATGGCGCTGATTCACATAGACCGCCAATACTTTTTCGACCACGTCAGGTACATCTTGGCGGAAGAATGAAGGGCCCAAAATTTTTCCCAGCGAGGCATCATCAGTAGAGTTACCGCCAATCGATATCTGGTAGTACTCTTCACCCTTTTTATCGACGCCCAAAATGCCGATATGGCCGACATGATGATGCCCGCAGGCATTCATGCAGCCGGATATATTCAGATCCAGAGGGCCAAGATCATACAAGAAATCCAGGTCTTCAAAACGTTCCTGCAGCGCTTGTGCGATAGGAATAGACACTGCGTTGGCCAAGCTGCAGTAGTCGCCGCCTGGGCAGCAAATAATATCGTTGAGCGTCCCTACCGTAGGGTTCGCCATGCCAAGCGCGTCTAGCTCTTGCCAAAGCGCCTGCATTTCATCGACAGGAACATCGGATAGCACTAAGTTCTGTTCATGCGTCACGCGCACTTCACCAAAGCTGTAGCGGTCAGCCAAATCTGCGACGGCTTCCATCTGATCAGCAGTGACGTCACCCGGGGCATGCTCTTGGCGTTTAAGCGACAACGTCACCGCTTTATAACCAGCCACCTTATGATTAGTGACGTTGTTGGTCACAAAGCGCGCAAAACTACGGTTATCCGCGCGCAGGCGGTCAAAATCTTCAGTGGCTGAGGCGGCAACCGGACGACGATCAGGCTCAGGGAAGTGGCCTTTAGCGGCGTCGACAGCGGCTTGATTAAGCGTTTGGGGGCCGTCTTTTAAGTGCGCCCACTCTTCGTCTACCCGGCGGCGGAATTCATCAATACCAAGCGCTTTAACAAGAATTTTGATCCGCGCTTTGAACTTGTTGTCGCGCCGGCCGAACTGATTGTAAACCCGGACACAGGCTTCAAGATACGTCAGCAAGTGCTGCCAAGGTAGATCTTCACGAACCACGTCAGCAATCATGGGCGTACGTCCTAAACCACCACCGGCCAATACTTTAATGCGCAGCTCACCCTCGGCGTTGTACCAAAGGCGCAGACCAATATCATGCACTTGAATCGCTGCGCGATCTTGCGCTGCACCGCTAACCGCGATTTTAAACTTACGCGGCAAATAAGCGAATTCCGGGTGCAGGGTAGACCACTGGCGGATTAGTTCGCACCAGGCGCGCGGATCTTCCACTTCATCATTGGCGATACCCGCGAACTGATCGCTGGTCGTATTGCGAATGCAGTTGCCGCTTGTTTGAATTGCGTGCATCTGAACCTTAGCTAGATCGGCCAAGATATCCGGCACATCTTCGAGGGCCGGCCAGTTCAGCTGTAAATTTTGACGCGTGGTAAAATGGCCGTAGCCACGGTCATAGCGGCGAGTAATCTCAGCCAGGGCACGTAGCTGATGACCATCCAGCATGCCATAGGGGATTGCAATGCGCAGCATTGGCGCATGCCGTTGAATATAAAGGCCGTTTTGCAACCGTAACGGGCGGAACTCTTCTTCGCCCAAACGCCCAGCGCGATAGCGTTCCATTTGGTCGCGAAACTGAGCGACACGCTCATCAACCAGTGTTTGGTCGTGAATATCATAACGGTACATGTGGCACGATCCTGCTAAAAAGCGA